>JBDRFG010000015.1:0-44078 GCA_043819135.1 Candidatus Eiseniibacteriota bacterium
CTCGCGGGATTGCGGGCGGTGGCCGCCCGGGTGCCCGACCTGCCCAAAGTCGCCATCGGCGGCATCACCTGCTCCGGGTCGGCGGACGTTCTCGATGCCGGGGCGCAGTACGTCGCCGTGATCTCAGCCGTGTGTCACGCGAACGATCCCATCGCGGCCCTCGAAGCATTCCAATCACAGATCGGGCGGCGAACCCGCCCACCGACAGACAAGGTAGGATAGGTTTGAGCGACACATACGACATGGACGCCCAGGCGAACTACAAGGGACTGAAATTCTGTCCGAGGTGCGCGACCGAACTCGAGGAGCGTGAGATCCGCGGGCACCGCCGCCTGACCTGCCCCGACTGCTCATACATCTTCTATTTCGGTCCGGCAGCCGTGACGTGCGTGCTCGCCGAGCACGACGGACGCATCCTCTTCGTGCTGCGCAAGTACGAGCCCGGCAAGGGAAAGTGGTGTCTCCCGGCCGGTTTCGTGGAGGTCGGCGAGCAACCGGACGAGAGCGCGGTGCGGGAGATGAAAGAGGAGACGGGGCTCGACGTTGAGATCACCGGTATCTACGATGCGTGGGCGACGGACGAGGACCCGAGGACACCCGTCATCAGCCTGGCGTTCACGGCGAGGATAGTAGGCGGTGACCCGGTCGCGGGAGACGACGCGGAGGAGGCGCGCTTCTTCGACATGGACGACCCGCCGGATCCGATAGCGTTCGAAGACCACAGGCGGATAGTCCGAGCGTACGCGGAGGAAGGCAAACGACGGATCTAGGAGGAGAACGCATGCCGAAGGAGAGACTCCCCGAACTGGGCAAGGCAACACCGCAGTTCTTCGACGAGGTCATATTCCCGCGCCTCGGGGCGAAGGACGATTCCGTGGTGGTGGGTCCGACGCACGGCGTCGACTTCGGCGCGATCACCATCGGGGACCGGACGGTGGTCCTTTCGACGGACCCGTTCTTCATCGCGCCCTCACTGGGCTGGGAACGTGCGGCGTGGTTCGCGCTCCACATCGTCGCGAGCGACGTCGCGGTCAGCGGTATCCCCCCCCGATACCTCGCGGTCGACCTGAACCTCCCCCCCGAGATGGAAGAGCAGACGCTCGTGACCGTCTGGGAGACCGTCCACAGCGAGGCCGAGCGCCTCGGGATCGCCGTAGTCACCGGCCATACGGCCAGGTACGCGGGCTGCAACTTCCCGATGGTCGGTGGAGCGACCGTTTTCGGTGTGGGGGCCAGCGACGATCTGATCGACCCCAGGAAGGCCTCGATCGGCGACAGGATCATCATCACGAAGGGTCCCGCCGTCGAGACGACGGGACTGATGTCGGTGCAGTTTCCCGAGTTCATCACGGAGCGATTCGGCGAGCAGACGACGAAGGAGGCCCAGAGCGTTTTCTATCAGATGTCGGTGATCGAGGACGCAGCGATCTGTGCGGGCGTCGGTGGTGTGACGGCCATGCACGACGCGACCGAATGCGGGATCTGGGGCGCGCTCTTCGAGATGGCGCGCGCGTCCGGGAAGGGGCTTGTGGTCGAGAAACGCAGCATCGTCACGCAGGACGCCGTGCTCAAGACCTGCGAGGTCTTTGACATCGACCCCTACAAATCGATCAGCGAGGGAACGCTCGTGGCCGCAGTCAAACCGGACCGGGCGGAGGAGATACTTGCCGCCCTTGACGACGCGGGCATTCCGGCGTCGATAGTGGGAGAACTCACGGAGCCCGGCACGGGCGTCGTCGTCACCGACGAAAGCGGGCAGCATCCTCTCGTGCATCCGGAGATCGACCCCTTCTGGGGCAAGTTCGAGGAGTACCTCGGGAAGCAGGCCGCGCGACAGGTGTGAGAGTCACGGGTGCCGTGGCATGCGACGGTGAGCGGAAGGTGTTGCCGCGGTACGCGCCGGCGAAGGGAGAGCTTGAGACATGTCACCGGAAGCGCAACAGGCCGTCGCCGGAAGCTTCCTTCTTCTGGCGGCGCTGCACCACGTGGCCATCGCGGTCGTCGCGGTCCTGTTCTGGATCAGGCGGAGATCGATGGAGAGAGCGGTCGCCGTCTATCTGGCGCTCGCCTTCGGAACGACGACGGTGGCGCTCGCCACCCACGCGCCGGCGAGAGTCGCGGCCGTTCTCGCGGCCGCGCTGTCGGTGCTCTGGATCCTGGAGGTCGCCCGCCCGCGGAACGTGCTGTCGTTCCGTCGCACACCGCGCCTTCGCCTGGGACTCATGATCGCCGCCGCGCTCTTCGCGTGGCTCTACCCCGGATACTCGGGAGAGCTTCCGGCTTTCGTTTTCTCCCCTCTCGGCGTGACGCTGCCTCCCACACTTCTCATCGCGCTCGCCGCTATGAACTCGGCCGCTCCGGGAACGAACCGTCCGCTCCACTGGTCGCTCACGGCCGTCGGGCTGTTCGTGGGGACAAGCGGCCTTTTGACGGAGGGGTGGATACACGTGCCGCTCGTCACTACATCCGTCTACGCGGTTCCGCTGCTGCTCGGGTGCGCGGTGCTCAGAGAGGACCCGGGCGAGATCGACGCGACCAGCGTCCGCGCGGTCCACGACCGAATGCACAAACGGCGAGTCCTCCTGTCGAGGCCTCGCCGCTCGTCTGTCCGGAAACTCGATGTCCGCGGACGAAGGAAGTAGGTACGCGCCGGTTAGTATCAAGGTCGCCGGCGCTCCCGCGCTAACTCTCGCCGCGGATCACACACTCATCGAACATCGGCTTCATCATCTTCTGGAACTCCTCGAGGCGCTCCAGGTTGTACGGAGTTTCATCGAGGAAGGCCGGGTCAAGCGTGTCGCGCGCCACGTAGTTCTGAATGACAAAGCGTCTCGCACCCCTGATCTGCTCCGCCACGCGCTTCAGGTCCGAGGCGCGGTGGAGGGCAGGCACGACGGTCATCCGGAACTCGTAGTCGACCCTGCCTTCCATGAGGAGATCGATGCTGTCGCGGACCTTGTCGAAGATGCGCCTGTCAGAGATACCGGCGCTCCGCGAGTACGCATCGAAGTCGAGAGGAGCCTTGACGTCCATGGCGACGTAGTCGAGCAGCTCCTCCTGTATCAACGACTCGAGCAAGTCCGGGAAGGAACCGTTAGTGTCGAGCTTGACGCGCACACCAACATCTCGCAGCTGCTTCAGAAAGCCCCCGATGTTACTGTGGGTGCAGGGCTCGCCGCCTGTGACGACGACGCCGTCGATGAAATCATTGTGCTCGCGAACGTAGTCAAGGATCTCATCGACGGGTATCGACTCGTACTGATCCGGGAGCAGAACCAGCCCGGAATTGTGACAGTACGGACACCTGAAATTGCAGCCCGAGAGGTAGACCGTCGTGGCGACCATGCCGTCCCAATCCACCAGGGACATCCGGTCGAACCCCTTGATCGCATGCTTCACTGACACCCCCTCTCAAGTTATTGCTTATAGTACAGCGTTTCGCCGTGCCGCACAACCGATAAGACCTCCTTTTCTACAAGCTCGTTGAGCATCTTGGCTGCGGCGGCCTGACTCATGCCGATCGAGCGTGCGACATCGAAGGCGGTGACCGGCCGGCGTGCCGCCATCGCGACGACGATCGCTGATGCATCGTTCACGGCCGTCGCCTGAGACGGTCCAGTGGCGCTCGCGATGACCTCCGCGGCCGGACCGAAACGTTCCGCTATCTCCTGCAGTCGCTCGGGTGAAAGAGCGTGCGCGCTCGGAACCGCCGGCGGCCGGACCACGGTGTTCACGTGCACCTTGTCCGGTTTGACGTCGTTGATAATTCCGGCGATGCGCTCCACTTCGCCGGAATCATCGTTGAGCCCCTCAACGAACACGACCTCGAGCCATATCTTCCCGCGATACTCGCGGGCGAAAGAGACGAGCCCGTCGGCGATTGCAGCAGGGTCGAGCGATTCATGCGGACGGTTGACTCTTTCGAAGGCGGCCCTCGATACCGCATCGATCGAGGGAGCGACCACGTCTGCGCGCGAGAGAGCGGACCGCACATCAGGGTCGGTGAGCAGCGTTCCGTTGGTGAGGACGGCCACCGGAACGTCGGTCATTGCTTTGATCCCATCTATCAATTTGCCGATGTCAGAGTTGAGCGTGGGCTCACCGGACCCCGAGAGCGTGATGAAGTCCAGTTCGGGATGCTCCTCCAGCCGGGCTCCCAGTTCCTCCAGTATCCCGTCGACGGGAACGTACGGCCGGCGGGTCACGGTGCGCTCCGTGGTCGGTCCCAGCTCGCAGTAGACGCAGTCAAGCGTGCACGTCTTCGGAACGACGGGGTCCACGCCGAGCGAGAAACCAAGCCTTCGCGATGGGACCGGCCCGAATACATGCTTCATGCAGTCCTCCATTCGAGGTCCGCCCTGCCCGGCGGCACCGGCCGGACCGGCTCAGCTCTCGTCCACCGACACGAAGTGATTGAGAAGCGCGCTGCCGCGGCCCATTCCGAGTGACTCCGCGATGGCGCGCGTCACGAACGCTTTCGCCCTGACCACCGCCTCCGTCAGCTCAAGCCCGAGCGCCAGCCCTGAGGCGATGGCCGCCGACAGCGTGCACCCCGTTCCGTGCATCTTGCCGCCCTCGATCCGTTCGACCGTGAAGCGGGTGATGCCCACCCCGTCGAACAGAATATCGGTGGCGCTGCCCTCCATGTGCCCCGCCTTCACGAGCACGTTGGACGCCCCCAGTGCGTGCACCGCCCGGGCGGCCTCTTCCATTGTTTCTAATGAGACTATCCTGACCCCGGACAGGGTTTCCGCCTCCGGGACGTTGGGCGTCACGACAGAGGCCAGCGGCAAGAGAACCGTCCTGAGCGCGGCGACCGCGTCGTCCTCTATCAGAGCCGCCCCGGACGTCGCTATCATCACGGGGTCGACGACCAGATTCGGGATCCGGTGGTGAGCGACGCGCTCGGCCACCGCCTCGATGACCGCGGCCGTTCCAAGCATGCCCGTCTTGGCCGCATCCGCCCCGATGTCAACCATCACGGCGTCTATCTGGCGAGCGACCAGATCGGGTGACAGGAACAGGCTATCGGTCACCCCCAGTGTGTTCTGCGCCGTGACTGCCGTCAAGGCAGTGGCGCCATAGACACGGAATGCGGACATCGTCTTGAGGTCGGCCTGGATCCCGGCGCCCCCGGACGAGTCGGACCCCGCGATTGTCAATGCTGTCGGTACGGTCATCGCCTCCTCCGTCGGACAGGGACCCCGGTTGGCCCGGCACGGATCGTCGGACCAGGAACCGGGCGCGTCGGACATGGGCAGCAGGACGTCGACCCCGGCTCGTCGAGCGTCGACTCCGAGCGGACGCTCACGATTCGGGTTGCCGAGACCGTCCCGTGAGTGGTATCTTTTTCGTTCGTGGTGCCGCGTGCGCCGGGACGCTCGGGTACGCACCGCAGGAACTCATTCTAGCGGGAGGCGCCTCGGTCCTCAACGTCAATCTCTCTACCGCGCCCGGGGGTCCGACGGACCCTGGGGACGCATCCGACAGGGAGCCTTCGCATCGTGCGCATAGGTGAACACCCGATCCTCGATCTGGAGAAGGGCCCCCTCGTCGAGTTCGCACACGACGGACACAAGCTCGAGGGGCACGAGGGTGAGACCATCGCCGCGGCGCTTCATGCTGCGGGTGTGCGCGTTCTCAGGCACAGCATCAAGCTGGGTCGGCCTCGCGGGTTCTTCTGCGCCATCGGCAGATGCTCATCGTGTCTCATGACCGTCGACGGCGTCCCCAACGTGATGACCTGCGTCACTCCTCTCAAGGCAGGTATGAGAGTCGAGACGCAGACGGACAAGGGTGTCATTCCCGACGTGCGATTCCCCGAGGCGCCATCGGACCCCGACTACCCCCGAGACCTGGGCAACGTCCCTCTCGCCATAGTGGGCGGCGGTCCGGCGGGTCTCTCAGCCGCCATCGCGGCGGGAAGGCTCGGGGTCGAGTGCGTCGTCCTCGACGAAAATGCCGTTCCCGGCGGCCAGCTCGTCAAGCAGACGCACATGTTCTTCGGCTCGAAGGAACATCACGCGCGCGTGCGCGGGATAGACATCGGCGACATTCTGCTGAAGGAACTAGAGGGCCTGCCCGTCAGGACCATGACGGACACGACCGTGCTGGGGCTCTACCCCGGCAGAGTGCTTGCGCTCCTCCGGAACGGGAGACTCCACCGTCTGACAGCGGACTCGGTGGTCCTGGCCACCGGCGCATCGGAGAGCATGCTGGCGTTTCCCCAGAGCGACCTGCCCGGCGTCTACGGCGCCGGTGCCGTTCAGACCCTGATGAACGTCGACGGCGTCACCCCGGGGAAGAGAGTCCTCATGGTGGGCGCCGGGAACATCGGGCTCATAGTCAGCTACCAGCTCCTCCAGGCCGGCGTGCAGGTCGCGGCCGTGGTCGAGGGCCTGCCCGAGATAGGCGGATACCACGTGCACGCGGCGAAGATACGGCGGGCCGGTGTGCCGATCCTGACGTCGCACACTGTTCTTCGCGCCGTGGGGACGGACCGCGTCAAGGGCGCCGTCGTCTCGAAGATCGACAGCGACTGGCACCCCATCGAAGGATCCGAGGTCGAGTTCGACGTCGACACCATCTGCCTCGCGGTCGGGCTGACGCCCAACTGCGAACTGGCTTCGCAGCTCGGCTGCGACGAGGCGCACGTTGCGGAACTGGGCGGCTGGGTCGCGATACACGACGCGGGCCTCGAGACCACGGTCCCCGGTGTGTTCGTAGCCGGCGACGCCTCGGGCATCGAGGAGGCATCCACGGCCATGCTCGAGGGGCAGCTCGCGGGCCTGTCGGCCGCAGCAAGGCTCCTGTCTGACGCGGACGAAGGCGTTCTGGCGGGGCTCAGGAGCGAGGTGGAAGAAGGGCTCCGCGCGCTCAGGGCCGGACCGTTCGGCGAGCATCCCAGAACCGGTAAGCAGAAGATGGTCGAACTGGCGCGGTCGCGCGGAGGTGTCTCGTGAGCCACCGATCTGACGGAGTACTGGAGCGTGGCCAGATCGCCCCCCTCGTGCCGCCGGTAGAGAGACTCCGGAAGGGCCCCGTCGCCATCATCGAGTGCGTCGAGAACATCCCCTGTAACCCTTGCGTCGGCGCGTGCCCGAAGGGCGCAATACGCATAGAGGGCGACATGAACGGTACGCCGTCGGTCGACTTCGGGATCTGCGACGGGTGCGGACTGTGCATCAGCGCGTGCCCCGGGCTCGCGATATTCGTGGTCAATGCGCGCCCGGACAACGACACGGCGACGGTCTCGCTTCCATACGAATACGTCCCCCTACCCACCGTCGGTGACACCGTCGTGACGCTGTCGAGGGAAGGCGATGTTCTGGGCGAAGGTAGGGTCGAGCGGGTCCTGTCGGCAAAGGCGCTGGACCGGACTCCGATAGTTACGCTCGCGGTGCCCGCGGAGCACGCGATGGACGTGAGACACTTTCTGGCGAAGGACGTGACTGCATGAACCGCGACGTCATCATCTGCAGGTGCGAGGACGTAACTCTCGGTGAGATCGCGGACGCGATCGACGCAGGGTTGACGACCACCGAGGAGATCAAGCGTATCCTCCGATGCGGGATGGGACCATGCCAGGGCCGGACGTGCTCCAGGCTCATCGCGAGGATGATATCCGAGAGAACAGGAGCGAAGGTCGCCGACGTACCCTACCCGGCCGTCCGGCCACCGACGAGGCCCGTCGAGATAGGAACTCTCGAGGAACCGGGCAGCGTGGCCATCAAGACCCTGACTGGAACCAGTGATGAAGAGTAGGGCCGAGTGCGTCATCATAGGAGGCGGAGTCGTCGGCACCGCCATCGCCTACTACCTGGCGAAGGCCGGTATGACAGACTGCGTACTCGTCGAGGCGGACTATCTCTCGTCCGGGGCGACCGGCCGCTGCGGCGGAGGGATCCGCCAACAGTGGAGCACCGAGGCCAACACCCGGCTCGCGATCGAGAGCGTCCGGGAGTTCTCGACCCTCGAGGACGAACTCGACGCGGACATCGAGTTCCTTCAAGGCGGCTACCTGATCCTCGCGTACACCAACGAGGACGTCGCTCAATTCGAGAAGAACATCGCGCTCCAGCAGGGGCTCGGCCTCGACGTCGTCACACTGACACCCGATGAGATCAGAGAACGCGTCGTTCCTCAGCTGAACACCGAGGGCGTCCGCATGGCGACCTACTGCCCGTCGGACGCAAGCGCCAACCCGTTCCTGACAACGTCTGCCTACGCGCACGCCGCGCGCCGCCTCGGTGTCGAGATCGAGCTCTTCACTCCTGTCAGGAGCGTCCTCACGGAGGGTGGGAAGGTCACGGGTGTCGAGACCTCGAGGGGGACCATCAGCGCTCCGCTCGTGGTAAACGTCGCCGGCAGTCACTCGGTTCCGATCGCGAAGACCGCGGGCGTTGACCTCCCGATCACTCCGTGCCGCAGACAGATCCTGGTCACCGAGCCTCTCGAGCGGTTCTTCCACCCGATGATCATATCCTTCAGCTTCGGGATCTACCTCAGGCAGGTCAAGCACGGCGCGGTGATCGGCGGATTCGGGGATCCGGACGAACCCGCGGGCTTCAACCAGACGTCGAGCCTCGAGTTTCTCACGACCATGTCGTCGAAGCTGGCCTTCCTCATGCCGCGTCTGAGATCCGTGAAGATCGTCAGACAGTGGGGTGGTCTCTACGATCTGACGCCGGACGCGCAGCCCATACTGGGAGAGACCGACGGTGTGGAGGGGTTCTTCCAGGCGAGCGGCTTCTCGGGGCACGGCTTCATGATCGCTCCGATGGTCGCCACGCTCGTTGCGCAGACCGTGGCCGGTCAGGAACCCGACCTCGACATCTCCCGCCTGAACGCGCGTCGCTTCACCGAGGGACCCATCACTACGGACAAGTCTGTCGTCTAGACGGGCTCGTCCTTTCCCACATCCGGCGTCGGCACCCTCGAAAGGACTGCCCACCACTCCGTCACTCGGTTACGAACCGACGCACCCAGTAGGGCCGGCTGACGGGACACGAATTCAAAATGGTGGGCCACCCGACGCTTGAGAGCTCCTCGCGGTCCGCGAGTTCCATTTCGAAGAACGAGTGGACGGCGCCGGCATAGACGGTCTCGCCCCCGCCGAGATTCGCCGTCACGTAGATGATGTCCGGAGTGCCGACCGCGTTCTGCAGGATCCGACCGGTGTCCGGATCCTCGTACGCCACGGCCGACATCAGCACGCAGCCGAGCTCACCCGGCCTGCGCGTGCTCTCGCTCCCTGCAAGACGCCCCAGACGCTGTGCGAAATCGCCGAGCGCGACGCCCGGCGCGCCCGGGTCGCCGTTCGCCAGTATCTCCGATGAAGCCTGTTCGAGCAGAGCGAGAACGTCGACTAACTCCGTGATGTGGGCGTCAATGGTGCCGTCCAGCAGGTAGTGCTCCCACATGCGGTCTCTCAGGTTCTCGAGAAGCTCCCGGAGGCGCGAGTACAGCCCCGGGTAGGGCTCGACCAGCGCGGGCGCTCCCCCGCCGCCGGCCGGCGCGCGGACCGGCATCGGGGACAACACGCCGTCCGCCGCCTTGTATCTGATGCCGGCCCAGGCAGCACTTCCGGTAGAGACCTCCTTGAAGCCCCACGCCGGATTCCTGATGAAGTCTGGGGCGCCGTCCGCCGGCGGGCGCACGAGCTCCGACAAGCAGTACAGCCAACCCCAGTAGAGGTCGCGCGTCCAGTCTCCGTACGTCTTGGTCTGGAGGTCTCGCTCGATGGACTCGTAGCTCCGGCGATAGACGCTGTCGTCGAGGACGTCGCTCTCGTCCAGAAGGGACCGCGCAGCGGTCGAACCCAGGAGCGACATCATGTCGAGCGACGTCGGGAGCGGCCTGTCCTCGGAACCCGCCAGGAGTCCGAAGTACTCGGTCGCAGGAGGGAAGTTCCTCGGCAGGAACCTCATGCCGCGCAGTTCGTGCGTCTGGACGTGGCTGGGGGCCATCTCGGAGACTCTGTCGACGAACGCCACCAGCAGCGACTCGCTCGCCGTCGCGTCGCGCTCGAACTCGGGTCCGAAGACCTCGTCGGCGAGTTCCATGTAGTCGGCGACCGTCGGGTCTCCGGCCCCGCCGTAGTAGAAGGTCAGCGGATAGCTGATGTGCTCCCACAACTCGAACCACTCCCCTGCCTCGCTCCCGAGAGCTCTAGCGACAAGAAGCGCCTGCACGGTCAGCGTGTAGTCCTCGACGGGCCTCTCGGGCAGGGCGAACGCCATCCTGCTGTACCAGGTGAGAGCGCGGTAGTAGCGGCCGAGGCGCTCGTTCGCGGCGTAGTGCCCCAGGGGCACGTAGTGGGTGTAGTCCTCGCCCGGGCCTACGACCTGATCGAGCGGGGTCGGTCCCATTATCGGCGAGATCCCCACGCGGTCCGCCGCCTCGATGAGCTCGAGTTCGCGTTCGACGAGTCCTCTGGCCGACTCGGGGGGGAAGTAGTCGGGGTCGAGCAGGCTCAGCCCGACGCCGAAGAAGGCCAGGTTCCGACGTGCGGCGTCCTTGACCGTCGGATCGACCGCGCGCAGGTAGTCGTACTCAAGGAGGCGTACCATCTCTCGCGACAACTGCTGCAACCTGTCGTAGAGATGGACCTCCTCGATGGTGCGAAGTGTCCTGTCTATCAGAAGGTCGGTGACGCGAAGGACCGAGTCGGCCGTGATGAACACGGGCATGTCGCGCTCCGCGAGAGAGGCGTATGCCTCAGGGAAGTCCCCGCTTCCGCCGGGCACCACAACGAAGCCCCGCTGCGAGAGCAGCGCGCGCGCCTCGGCGCTCAGCCCAAGTTCGCCGGACCCCGGTCCCTGCGCGGCGGATGCCGTCGGGATCATGGCGACGACCAGCAGGATCGCCAGACAGGCTTTCGTGCGCGGGCGTGGTTGCAGCTCGCGAAATGACGCCACTCCGACCCCCTTCCGAAGTTCCACGGACGCGGACCGGACTGCAAGCAGTCTCCCGTGCTCCGCGCCGCTGCGGAGCAGACGGAAACGTGTCGTCCATGCTCCGCGCGGTCATTGTTGCGGTCCGCGACTAGGGCGACAGCAGCCCCTCGGACGCGGTGATCCAGAACGCCTGCGGTCGCTCGTCGCCGATGCTCTCGAACTTGTGCGGAGCGCTGCCCTTGAATTGGATGCAGTCGCCCTCCGACAGCTCGAAGCTCTCGTCGCCGACGGTCACTCGGACCTTCCCGGCCGTCACGAGCACGATCTCCTCGCCCTGGTGAACCGGACCGGAGACCTCCCCATCGGACAGTCCCTGGAACTGGACGACGCGCAGTCGCCCGGCGGGAATGCCCTTCGTGAGAAAGTCCACGGTCGCGATGCTCTTGTCGCCCTCCGTGATCGTCCGGTGCGGTCGCTCGTGCCGACGGACTATCGACACGGTGGGTAGCTCGTCCTCCTCAACGAAATACGTCGCGGACTTGCCGAGCGCTCTGGCGATTCGAAGTAGCGCCCCGACCGTCGGTGAGGTCCTGCCACGCTCGATCTCCGAGATGTGCGTGGGCGACATGCCCGAGGAGTCCGCTACCTGCTTGAGAGTCATGCTCTTCGCCAGGCGCTCCAGCTTGACTCGTCTGCCGAGTTCAGCCTTGTCCAACATGGTTCACCCCTCCTTTTCCCAACAACCCGATTCGACCCCAACCGCCTCCTATGCGAGGTGTGTACTCGGATGTGGCCCGGTAAGGCCAGCGTTGCATCAGTAGTACCTGGCCAATCTGACCCGTGGCGGGTCCTGTCCTGCGCAACTGCTCTTCCGCAACATCGCTGCTGTCGTCGGTGGTTCTCCGAGTGGTCACCGACTCGCAGCCGGGGAATGTCACGGGGCCTTCGCCATGGGAGCGCGCGCTCATTGGAGAACGCGCTCAACTGATCTCGATTCCCGCTCCTTCCTCGCTCTTCCCGCCCCCGATAGCGGGTCCATCGCACTCGCCCGCATGCGTCGCTCCACCGTTGACCACGGACTCGTAGACGTCGAGGATCCGCCTGGTCACTCGGCTCCAGGAATACTGACGCACGTCGCGTCTAGCAGATTCGACGAGCCTCCTCCTGAGTCCGTCGTCGTGAGCCAGCCTGACGATGGCCTCCGCTATGGAGTCGGGGTCGCCGCGGCGCACCAGAAGTCCGGTCGTGCCATCTTTGACAACATCTCTGTATCCCGCGATGTCGGAAGCCACCACGGCGGCGCCGGCGGCCATGGCCTCGATGAGCACTATCCCAAAGCTCTCCCCGCCCGTCGCCGGCGAGCAGAATACGTCCGCCTCCGCGTATTGCCGGGCGAGCTCCTCTCCCGACACGCGTCCCGCGAACACCACGCGGTCCGAAACACCTTCCGGCAGGTGCGACCTGTAGTAGCCGGACATCGGTCCGCTCCCCACGACAACCAGCCGCGCCCGGGGTACCTCACGCAGAATGCGAGGCAGTGCCCTCAACAGATACTTGGCGCCCTTCCGCGGCTCCAGCCGCCCGACGAACAGGACGTTGAAATCCCTCCCGTCGCGAGCGCGGGCGGCGGGCGAGAACCTCTCGATGTCAACGCCGTTGGGAATCACCGTGTAGTCGCCGCCGAAATGCCTGGAGACCGTCCGCACGGCCGCGGCGGACACTGCTATCCTCGCGTCCAGCCTTGCGACGTAGTTCTCGAGGAGCGGCCGGAACAGCCTGTAGCCCAGAGCTCCGTCGTTGTTCGCGTGGAACGTACCCACGACGGGAACCTCCGCCTCGGCAAGGACGGCCAGGCACAGCCAAGGCATGAGCGGCTCGTGCAGGTGCAGGACGTCGAACCGCTCCGCCAGAAGCATCCTCCGCACCTTCCCTCTCATGCGCACATCGACGGCCACGGGGCAGATGGAGCCGTTCGCCGGAACCGGGACCGAGCGTCCGATCCTGACCACCTGCTCCTCGTTCGGCACCTCGCCCTGACCGAAGTTCGTCGTCACCACGCGGACGCCGTGCCCAAGACGCCCGAGCTCGACGCAGGTGTGGTAGACGTGCTCGGACACGCCGCCCGGATGGGGATGGTAGGTCGGAGTGACGATGCCTATCTTCAAGACCGTCCTCCCGCGGTGCCCCAGATGGGTTGGAGCATGCACCACTGGTCCGGGTAGCGAGCGATGTACTTCTCTATGATGCTCGCAAGTCGCTGAGTCTGCGCCGCGACGTCAAACTCCCCGTCCTTCGCGACGTCAGGGGCAAGCGGCGCCTCTATGTGGCTGACATAAGTGCCGTCGGGCTGCCGGATACAGAACCCGGGCACGATGGGTGTCCCAAGCTTCATCGACCAGTACGCGGCGCCTCTGGGAAACATGGTCTTCTCCCCGAAGAACTCGACCTCGACACCGTCTCCGTCGATCAGGCGCTCGCCAACCACGAGTACCACCTCGTTCCGCCTGAGTGCCCGAGCGATGCCCAGCGGCTTCCCGAGCGGGATGACCTTGATGCCGCGCCGCTCGCGCATGGACGTGACGGTACGATCGGACGCTCTCTTCGTCACCGGCTCGACGATGGCGGAGAGCTCGGGCAACTCGCCCGTGTCCACCAGGGCCGCGCCGCCCATGTCCCAGTTGCCCAGGTGCGCCGTCACGAGGAGCGCGCCCTTGCCGCCGCGGAGCGCTTCCTTCAGATTCTCGAGCCCCTCCGTTCGCACGATCTCCGCGACCTTGCCGCGCGTCCTCCCGTTCAGCCCGAAGAAGTCTGCCCAGTAGAGGGCGTAGCTCTTGAACATGAGCCTTGCCAGCGCCTTGACCTCCGGGCTCTCGGGGGATTTCCCTATCACACGGGAGCCGTTCTCACTGGCCCCTCTCCGCTTGTCGGACATCACGACGAAGGCGACGCCCGAGAGCACCGACGCCAGCCAGTAGCTGACCCGTCTAGGCAGACTGGACGCCAGCGCTGAGCCCGCCCTTAGCAGCGGATACGCATTGAGCAGGTTGAGCTTCGACGTGTCCGCAAGAAGCACGAGCGAGAGCGCCGAATAGGCCACGCTCGCCACGCCGAGGATCATCAGCAGACTCCTGGGACCTATGATGTCGACGGTGATGCCTGACGCGATTCCCGCCACGCCGAACGCCGCCTTGCTGGCCATCTCGCGGAACCCGAAGGCCTTCCCCACGGCCTCGCTGGGCATGTTCTCCTGGAGGATCGTGTCGCAGGTGACCATAGTCGGCGCTATGATGAGACCCAGCACGAATATCCACGCGCCGAAGACAGGGATCGAGCCGACCGACGAGAGGATCAGGATGACGACGCCGGACGCGAGAAAACTGACCGTGATTATCGCCCGCCTTGGGATCCCGTGGAGGAACTTGCCCACGACGAGCGACCCCACCAGCATGCCGATGCCGCCGACGGAAAAAAGCATGCCGACGTCGGCCGCTCCCAGGCCGAACTCGTTCCTTACGAGCACCGGACACGCGATCAGCACGAACCCGGCGACCAGCATGACGGCGGAGAAGGAGACCGTTGAGTAGACGACCAACCGGTTCCCCTGCATCAGTCTCACGCCTTCCTTGAGGTCAGCTACGAGACGATGGTAGGCGGACCCGATGACCTCGGCCTCCTCCTCGAGAGGAGCGGCGATCTCGCGGCCCAGCTTCGCCGCACCGTCCGCCAGTTCAGAAGGCGAGTGAGACTTGATGGCCTCCCTGGCCGTCTGACCGAGGGCGTGCCGCCGCGCGGCGTGCTCCGTCTGGCGTGCCTCTCTCATCTCCGACACGCTCTTCAGTGTGATGAAAGACGCCAGCACCGCGGACACGACGTAGGTGCCCGAGTCCGCCAGGAATCCCGCCTTGAAGCCGAACCGCTCGACGAGCAGACCACCGCCCCACGGGCCGAGCATGACGGTCGCCATCATGGCCACGTTCAGAAGGGAGTTTGCGGCCAGGAGTCGGTCGCCCGGAACGAGCTGAGGGATCGCCGCAGTTCTGGCGGAGAGGTAGAAGCGGTTGACCGTGAACACGATGAAGACGATCACGTAGACGGTGACCATCGATTGGGCGAAGAACGGTATGGCCGCGACGAGCACCGCACGCACCACGTCCGAGATTATCATCATCTTCTTGCGAGAGAGCCGGTCCGCATAGACGCCCGCGATCGGACCGAAGATGAGAACCGGAGCACTCGCAAGGAGGAGGATCTTCGAGAACTCGAGGCCCTTGATTGCGCCTGCGCTCATGAAGAATATCAGCGCGGTGAGCGCCATGAGATTGAGATGGTCGCCCAGCTGTGAGGCGAGCGTGCTCGCCCACAGGAGCGAGAAGTTCCCGCTCTTGAACAGACTCAGGAGTCCCCTTGCGTTCGTGTCTCTCGTCTCGTCCACCTGCTCCCCTCCGACCGCCGCGGCGCGACGCCGCTAGGCCGCTCCCCCCGCCGTGCCGGCGCTGGTCCCGGAACCCGCTTCCATCTCGGAATCGTAGGTGTCAGCGGCTCCCGAACCCGTCGCCATTGCCTTCCTCAGGGCGGCGACCAGCCGGTCGACCTCCCTCACCTCGAGACCCTCGGATGACCGCCTCCTCAGCCGCTCGAGCAGGGACTGAAGAAGGGTGACCACAGTGATGTCTTCGCCGGACACCTTCTCCACGACAGAGATGAACTCGCCGCCGATGACCAGTTCGGAGACGTCACGGAGGGTGATCGCCCTGCCCTCGCTGGCGTCATAGAGGCGCCTGTTCGCGTGCTTGATGATGGCCCTCAAGGTGACTCCTCCTCAGGTACGTCGTCTCTGAATTCGCCTGCGCGTTCGTGCACTGCACCATTACTCTAGTGACGCAGCACTACTGCGTCAAGCGGATTCGACACTATAGTGTGTAGTCGCTCATAATGTCCGGTACACACACGGAGGCGAGCCGGGCACGACCCCCTGATACCTGTAAATCAGCGCTACAATTGCTCTGCGCTCCCTTTACTTGCCGCGGCCGCCTCGTTCGAACAGAGGCCAGATGCTCCACACAAGCGTCATCGTCAGGGCTCCGAATGCCACGAGCGCGACGATCCCCGCCCAGTTCCCCGCCCAGTCGTGTCCGATATTGATGAAATTGTAGAACGCGCCCGTCACTCTGGTCGCGGCGCCCACGGGATCTCCGGCGGCAAGGAGCTTCTCGCTCTGGACCGACGAGTTGTAGAGAGCAGCCACTATGATGCCCATCACGCCGCCGCCCGCGATCAGACCCGACCCGTAGAGCACTCCCCTCTCTCGCAGGCGGTGTCGGAGATCCGACTCCTTGACGCGCTCGGTGAGCTGCCTGACGATCCCGCCCACCATGATGGGGGTCGAGAGACGTATCGGAAGGTAGAGCCCCACCGAGAACGGAAGTGACGGGATGCCCAGAAGCTCTATGCACGCGGCAATGAAGACACCGATGAAGACGAGCGTCCACGGCAGCGACATCGTCAGGACACCCTTCACTACCATCGACATCAGGACGGCCTGAGGAGCGGGCAGCTCCTCCGACCCGATCCCGTAGACCCGGTGCAGGAAGAAGACGACCCAGCCTATGACGAGAGCCGACGACAGGACCCCGATGATCTCGCCGTACTGCTGAAGACGCGGCGTCGCCCCGACGAGGAATCCGGTCTTCAGATCCTGCGAAGTGTCGCTGGCGATGCAGACGACCGCTCCCACGGTGATGGCCCCTATCATCCCGGCCTGGCCGGTCCAGCCCAGCCCGAGGAAGATCAGGCTCGTGGCCAGTAGCGTGCCTATGGTCATGCCGGACGCCGGGTTCGACGTGCTGCCCACCAGTCCCACGATGCTCGAACTGACGGTGACGAAGAAGAAGCTGAACACGACTATCAGGATGGCGCCAACGGCGTTGACGGGGATCTGCGGAAGGAGCCAGGCCAGCACACCCAGCCCCAGGGCCCCCGCCATCACGTACTTGACCGGGAGGTCCAGCGCGGTGCGCCTGACTCCGGTGCTGCCGCCCGCGCGGTCGCGCGCTACCTCCTTCACGCCGGAGCCGAACGACCGTACCATGGTCGGAATGGCCCTGATCAGCGTCACGAGCCCGCCGAACGCGACGGCGCCGGCCCCGATGTATCTGATGTAGTTGTTCCAGATATCGGCCGGGCCCATGTCCCTGATGAGAGTCGTCGCCGGGTAGAGCGGCTCCGAGAGCCCGCTTCCCATCATCTTGATGATGGGAATGAGAACGAGCCAGCCGACCGCGCCGCCCGCGAGCATGATGCCCGCGATCCTCGGGCCGATGACGTAGCCGACCCCAAGGAGCGCTGGCGTGATCTCGCCGCCTATGCGCGCGCCCCTGATGCCGCGGATGTCCCACTCCGGCTTGTAGCTCCAGAGCTCCATGCCTTCCATGATGAACTTGTAGAGCGCCCCGATGCCGACGCCCGCCATGACGCGCTTGACCATTGTGCCGCCGTGGTCGCCGGCGACCAGCACTTCCGCGCACGCCGTTCCCTCGGGGTACGGGAGCCTGCCGTGCTCGCGGACTATCAGATGCTTCCTCAGGGGGATCATGAAGAAGACACCCAGGAGCCCGCCGACAACGGACAGAACGAAGATCTTCGAGAGCTGAGGCATAAACCCGAGCACGATGAGCGCCGGGATCGTGAATATGACGCCCGCGGCCAGCGACTCGCCGGCCGAGCCCACGGTCTGGACCATGTTGTTCTCGAGCACGGACGAGCGCCAGAACTTCGACACGGCGATGGCAATGACCGCCGCGGGGATGGACGCCCCGACAGTGATGCCCACCTTGAGCCCGATGTATGCGTTCGCCGCTCCGAAGACGATGCCGACCAGTATGCCGACGATGACGGCGCGCAGCGTGAACTCGCGCATCGTCTCGTGGTGCTCGACGTAGGGCGTGTAGCAATCTCCCTCGCACCCGCCGTACGCTTCCTCTCCCAGCCGCTTCTTCTCGCTCATTGAGACTCTCCTGGCATCCTACCTCTGAACGGCCTCGAGCCGCGCCTTCGATTCGATCGCCGTGACATGTTCCGGATTGAGTTCGATGGCAAGGTCGAGCTCTGCCATCGCCTCCTGATAGCGCCCCTGCGCCTCATACACCAACCCCAGCCGCCAGTGGGCGGACGCCAGTTCCGGCTCCTCGGGTCGGTCCTCAGCCGCGATGTACGCCTTGAAGCCCTCTTCGGCCGCGGCCAGGTCGTCGCCCGCCTCCGCGTGCGCCGAGGCCAGCTGGTAGACGGCGACGAGGTCGTCGGGCGTGAGCTCGCGAACGCGCTGGAAGGCCGGGACCGCGTCAAGAGGCCTGTCGGTGTCCCTATAGAAGGTGCCGAGCAGGGACCACCCTTCCGCGTTCATCGAATCGACCGCCGCCGCTGCGAGGTACGACGCCTCCGCGCTTTCCGGATCGTCCTCGCGTTTGGCAATGACGGCGTGGGCAAGGTGCCCGTAATACTCGTCGATGGACGCTATGGTCTCCGCCCTCTCCTTCGCCCGATCCATCCCTCCTCCCATGACCGAGGGCGCGTAGATGGAGAAGTACAGAAGGGCCAGATGGGCGTCGACGTTCTCGGGATCGTACTCGACGGCCAGCTCGCACTCCTTCTTGAACTTGCCCCCGTAGAACATCGCCCTGAAGCCACCCTGCTCCGCCTTCATCCCGTACCCATTGGCCAGGATGAAGTGATAGTGCGAGTTCCCTTTTTCCGCCTTGACGGCCTTGCGGGCGTACTCGATGGCGCGGTCGGGATCGCCCTCGATCAGTCCCACGATAGCAAGCCCGTTCAACGCCCGGTGCTCCCCGGGCGCCGCGTCCAGCACTTCCTCGAAGAGTGACTCGGCTGCCGTCGCATCTCCGGCGGCGGCCGCGCGCCCTGCGCGCGCCAGAAGCGAATCCACCTCCGACGCCTGCTCCGAGGGCTCGCTCCGCGCGGGTTGCTCAAGGGCGAGCGCCTCAGGCGTGGACACAAGTTGAAAGGGACCGACCGGACTCAACAACAGCATTGTGGCCGTGAGAAGAACCGGGCCGGCCCATCGACGCACTCCGGCGGGAACGGACACCCAGGTCATACGGCTATGCTTCGCACTCATTGCTCCTCCATGGTCCCGGCGCCGGGCAGCTCCGGCACAACATCCGGACCTACGGCCAACTCCTCGACCTTGTCCCTCGACGCGAGCGCGACGGCCGCCAGTATCAGAGCGCTTCCCGTGAACGCGAGTGGCGACAGTCGCTCCCCGAGCAACAGGGAGGCAAGCGTCAGGGCGAACACCACCTCTGTCAGAAGGACCACGCTCGACGTAGTCGCCGTGATGTGCTTCAGACCCCACGTCCACAGGAGGAACGGCGCGACCGTGCAGAAGACCGCCGTGTAAGGCACGGTCCACAACTCGGCCGACGGTCCGGGAAAACCTCCCCGCCCGAAGACGAGCGCAACGGGAAACGCGGCCACTGCGGTCACCGTGACCATTGCCGCCGTCAGCGCGCGCACGTCCACCGTGTGCGAGGTGACGATCTTCTTGTCGAGCAGGATGAAGAACGTCCACAGAAAGGCCGCCGTCACGACGAGGAGGTCGCCGCGAATGGCCGAGCCTCCTGCCATTGCCGGACGGCCTCCGGTCGTCACGAGAAAGACCCCGGCCAGACCTATCAGGACCGCGAGCACTTTCATCGGCCCGAATTGCTCGCGGAACACGATTCGGGAGGCGATCGCAACGAAGATGGTGCTGGCGTTGATGAGGAGGGCGGCGTTCATGGCCGTCGTCATCGTCTGTCCTTTGAACTGGAAGACGAAGCCGGCGGCGTTGCTCACTCCGAGCCACACGACCAGCGGGTTCCTCAGAAGGGCCAGCACCTTTGCGGTCCGTCCCGTCATCATGCTCACCAGAACCGCCAGCGAGGAGGCGACGGCGAACCTGAGAAAGACGAACCAGAAGGGATCTATGGAACGCAGCCCGATCTTGATGACCGCGAACGACGACCCCCACAGCAACCCGGCAGCAAGAGTGGCCAGGACGGCGCCCCTTGTCCCCTTCACGGCATCCTCCGCACGTTCACCGATGAGGCGCGACGCGGGCGGCACGCCCCCGTTCGATGGCGGTGGTGTCCCGCCGCCTGCGCGCAGCACGTATGTTTGGCGAAGCGCTTATCCTACAGGAGCACGATGAGCGCCGCAACGACCATGATGGCCGCGCAGGCCGGCAGGAGCATCCGATAGATGCCGCCCCAGCTGGCGCCGAAGTACTCTCGTGTGAGTACGAGGCAGAGGTGAACCGGAGAGAGCAGGCAGCCCACGAACCCGGCGGCGAAGCCCAGCATGACCAGTTCCATGTTGACTTCCGGACCGCCCATGAGCGGGATCAGCAGAGGGAAACTCACGGCTATGTAGGCCAGGGTCACGCCGGTGATGAGCCCGATGATCAGCGGGACCGCGGCGATGACTGCAACCTCGGGAAGGTTCATGCTGAGAAGGAAGGGAGGCACGGCGTCGACGACCTCCGCGGCCTCCAGAAGATGCTTGTACGCTCCGACGCCGACGATGAGGGTGACGATCTGGAACTCGGTCCCGCGCCGGAACGCCCGCCAGATGTCCATGCCGGAGGGTCGCTCCAGGACCACGAGCACCGCGATGACCGCGAATATGACCAGGACCAGCTCGACCTTGAGGACGAGCACGCCGGCGACCACCACGCCGAACGGCCACACGCCGACGAGGATGTCCTTCCACCCGCCGTTTGCGCCCTTCTCGCGCTGGTTCCTTCCCGCGTCCACGCGCCTCAGCACGAAGAACGCGCCCGCCGCGATCGCGGCAAGCGTGATGGGCCAATTGTAGAGGAAGAAGTCGCTTACCGGTCTGTTGACCAGCGCGGCGCCCACGACCACGCCTGGGTAGAGCGGCCAGATGTATTCCCAGACGTGCCGGAACCAGTAGCTGACGAAGAGCTTCTGCTCGGGCGTGGCGTGCCCGGTCTTGACGGCGCTTTCGACCATCGGTGCCGTCAGCATT
The DNA here is from genome assembly GCA_043819135.1 of Candidatus Eiseniibacteriota bacterium. GTDB lineage: Bacteria > Joyebacterota > Joyebacteria > Joyebacterales > Joyebacteraceae > JALGZG01. The sequence continues at coordinate 20,943 of JBDRFG010000015.1, forward strand.
GTGCCACCGGGCATCGGAAGGAGTCCGCCGAAGGCGGGAATGAGCGCGATGACGATACGGTTGTCGGAGATGAGAGCCCGGAGGCCCGACGCGAACCGGTCGAGATAGCCCAGCTTCCCGGCCAGCGCGCCCAGTGCCATGATGGCGACTATTCGTGCGAGGAGCAGCAGCGTGTCGTGCGCGATCGCGGCGCGCCCCAGCTCCACGAGTGTCCATAGCGGGGCGCGTCCTATCACCAGTGCAAGAGACGCGGCGCCCGCGAGCATGGAGACGCCCAGGTCGACCCGAAAGCGGACCAGCAGAACAATGAGAACCACTGAGAGAGTCAGTGAAATGATCTCGCGTTCCAAGCTATCTCCTGAGGCCTGCGCCACTAGCGAGCCACGCACGCTGCTTCGTCACGATGTCCATGCGGCTCACTCCAGCTCCGAGAGGTGCAGGTTCGTGCGGACCGCGTCGTCTCTCCACTTGTAGAAGCTCTCGGTGTATGTGAGAATTGAAACCCACTGTGCCAGGTTCGTGATCCCCTTGGACTCGATGTGCCGCTTGAGCTTGGAGTCCTCGGGGAGAGAGTGGAACCAATCCTGGAAGTACTTCTCCTTCGACGCGAAGTGCTCAGCCATCTCCTCGTCGGACGGATCGCTGTAGACTTCCTTGTGGACGACAGCCTCCAGCGGGAGCGACGGCGCGAGCGGCGGACGCTCCTCGGGGTAGCCGAGAATCAGCATGGCGACGGGAAGCACCTGCTTCGGCAGCTGGAAGAAACTGAGCGTCGTGTAGGGCTGCCAGACTATCTCCTGGATGTACTGCGATCCCAGACCCAGCGATTCCGCGGCGATGACCGCGTTCTGCGCCGCCGTGTACACGCCCCTCAGCGCCACCCAGAGAATGCCGATGCCCGTGAAGTGCGGAGCCCCACCCTGAAGCTCGGACCACCTGTTCATGCGGTGCGTGTCCACGCAGAAGACTAGCGAGACCGGCGCCTTCTCTATGCAGGGTCTCCTGCCTTCGCAGAGAAGCTCGTTGAGCTGCGCGCGCCTGTCGTGGTCGCGCACTTCGATAATAGAGTACGGTTGTGAACCCCTGTACCCGCCCTTGAGCGTACCGCCCGGTCCCGATGCCCTGAGCGCCGCGTGCAACACCTTGTCCAGCACGTCCTGGGGGATGTCGTCGTCCTTGAACTTGAGAATGCTCCGCCTGTCGAGAATGGTATCGAGACAGTCCGTGTCCAAGCCTACCTCCCGCTTTCGAGATCGTGTTTCGTGAGTATGTCCCTGAGCAACGCCCTCGCTCGATGCAGGTGCGTCTTCAGGGTTCCCATGGGGATCCCCAGAGTTGCAGCGACCTCCTTGTAGCTTCTCTCCTCAAGATAGAAGAGCGTGACGACAACGCGGTACTGCTCTGGAAGCTCGAGAACGGCTGCCCGGACCGCGCGCCTGAACTCTCCGTCTCGGACCGTGAGCTCCGGGCTCATCTCCTGACTGCGGCCGTCGTCCACGACGTCGGCCTCAACGTGAGAACCGGATTCGATGTCGACCGCGAAGCCGCGCCTGCGGCGCCTCTTCAGGTGCGTGAGCGCGCGGTTGGTCGCGATGCGGTACAACCAGCTCGAGAACTTCGAGTCGCCTCTGAATCTGGGCAGCGCGCGGTACGCCCTGACGAACGCTTCCTGAGCGACGTCCTCCGCGTCCTCGTCGTTCCCGACGATCCGAACGGCGATCGTGTAGACGTAGTCCCGGTACCGGGTGACCAGCGTCCCGTAGGACGCCTCGTCGCCGGCAAGGACTCTCGCAACGAGTTCCCCGTCCGACGGCGTGTGCTCACGCGTCCGGTTCGACCCAGCCAAAGGCTCCTCCGCGCCCGCTCACGGGCGGCGGCCAGCTAGGCACCCACTCGGGCCGCGCGTCCGCGTGCCGGCCAGCCAGGTTCAGCCCGCTATGCTACCAGAACCGCTCGCGAATCCAAGTGGTTTTGCCCGCGAGACGCCCCGCCCAGCCCGGCTCCAGAGGGGTTTCTCTTTCGAGCGGGCTCGACGAGCGCCCACACCCCTGAAACACCCATGGCATACCGGGTGTCATAGCGTATGACAATGGAAGAGGCAACCCAGGGGCTCCGCCGCAAGGCCGGGTGTTCTAAGACAGAACGTGCCCGGGAGACCGGCGGCGGAAGAAACGCAAGGAGGAAACCGTGTACATGTTCTTCGGTTTCATGACGGCCCTGATCTCCATCGGCGCGGGCGTGCTCATGGTCATGCTCATCATGAAGGGCATCAACCGCTCCCAGGAGCTCAGGCAGCAGATGTACATGAAGACGCTCGAGAAGGGCGTCTACGACTACCGCCTGATCGGCGGCGCCAGGAAGAGCTCAGGAACGGCCGTGCTCGGCTGGGGCATCCTCTTCACGGCTGTCGGGATAGCGCTCTTCTTCAGCTTCATTTCGCTCGGCATCCTGGACGAGGCCATGGCCGGCGCGCTCGTCCCGATGTTCGTCGGCATCGCTCTCATTGTCTACTACTCGATCCGCAGAAAGATCGTGGGAGACGAGAAGCAGAACGGCGAACCCGTGACCTTCAGCCCGCCGACCGGCGGGTCCGACGGATCGGTCAGGATCGTCGCCGGGGACGACGAGTAGAAGGGCAGGACGATACGACGATAGAACGGGAATCTTCAGAGGTCCCGCGTGGCTCGCCGCGCGGGACCTTTGCGTCCGACGGCTCGCCGCACGGGACTTCTGCGGCCGACGGCACGCGGCACGGCCTCCAGCGACACCGGCGCGGAAACTCTAGCGCCACTCGGGAGTGGATGGTCTTACGATTCGGATGGCGCTGACGCCGAGGAAGACGGCCGCGGCGACGGCCAGGGCAAGCAAGGCACCTGCAGCGCGCGGCTTCTGTGACCAGGTTGTAACGAAGTCGGGCACCTCCGCCAGCGGCTCGGCGAGCGGGGCCAGAACACCGTTCGCGGCCTCGCCGATCCCGCGAACGAACGAGCGCGCGGCTTCCCAGTTGACGACACGATGGACCCCGTACCCGACCCCGATAGCCGCGGCGCCGCATGCGGCCGGTATGACGACGGAATCGACACGGCGGCGGAACTCCACGCGCCTGGTGATCTCGCTGATGACTGACCGCTCGAACCCGGCCGGCGCACGATCGAGCGGCGCATCGGCCAGGACCCTGTCCACTGCGACGAGCATCGCCCAGTCGCGGCGGCACGAAGCACACGTGGAGACATGCGCCTCGAGTGAGCGAGCATCCGCGGACGAGATACTCCCGTCCAGCTGCTCGTTCATCAGCCTTCTGTTGGCAGCGCAACCCACCCTTGTCATCTCCTGACGGGGCCGATGGAGCCCCTACTCTGCCTGCACGTCCACGTATGTGTGACTCAGGATCCCCTCCGGGGGTTTCGCGAGACCGGAAGGGCCCGGCCACCGGGGTTCTTGAAGCCTCTGGACCGCTCTTGGCTCCCCCACGCACCCCACGCAGCGGACTAGCGCGACAGCCTGCGAACGACGGCCGGGTTCCCTGAGCGGTCCACCGCACGAACGGACACCGCGTGCTCCCCGTCCTCGAGCCCCTCTACGACGAGCTGGAATGACTCGCCCCGTGAATCGAACATGCCGTCTTCGGCGAACGCGGGCGTCCAGGGTCCGTAGTCGACGGACACGTCGACGAACATCACCCGGCTCGCGGAGTCCTCCACGACGCCGCTTACCGTCATCCCGTCGGAGGTCGACGAGACATCGACCCTGGAGAACTCCGGCGGCGTGTGGTCGACGGTGAACGGTTGGCTCGCGGCCGAAGCCGCCATCGCCGACTCCTTCGGGTTGGACGGCCGGTCGGTCGCGGTCACCTTTAACCGGTAGACACCATCTGTCATCGACTGCGTGTCCCACGTGTGGAGGGTTCTTCCGGACACGCCCTCCTCCATGAGCTTCCAGTCCTCCTCGTCGTCCGCCTTGAGGAAGACGTCAAAAGTCAGCGCGTCGCCGTTGGGGTCGAGCGCGTCCCACGAAGCGGTTCTCATCCCGCGCAGAAGCACGGGTAGTTCCCGGCCGACCGATGCCCCATTGCCGACCGAATAGGTCACCTCCACTCCGCCCGGAAGCGTCTGCGACGCCGAGGACGCGTCCGTTCCACCCGCCGGTCCGCTCACAACATCACCCGGCTCGTGAACGGTGACCGCCGTGATGAGCGGCGGGAGGTTCTCGCGGAGGTAGGCCGCCGTCGCGCTGAGCAACTCGGGGCCCGCTCCACGCGAGCTTCTCGACAGCCGGGCCTTCCACTGGAGGAATCGTGCCGGTGGACAGGCCATCTGTCCACCGCCGGTCCCCGACACGGGGCTCCAGTCGCTCCACGTCTCGTCGGTGTCGGCCGTGTTGCCTGACCGAGCGAAGAATTCCACTCCGGCCCCGTCCGGCACGTCCGCTGTCCACGACAGCTCACCCCACGTGGAGTTGGAGAGGGCGTCGAACGCCTCCGACTCGTACTCCCCCGATTCGACCGCCCCTCGGCCCAGTCTGTAGACCGCTCCTGGCGCGCCCACTGTCACGATGATGTCGTCGGTTCCCCGTATCGACAGCACCTCCTCGCCGGAGAGTTCGGCGAGGAGGTCGGCCTTCCCGTCGGGACCGACGGCATAGACGAGACCGCCCGACCCGGTGCCGGCCAGAACGGAGCCGTCGTGAGAGAGCCCGAGCGAAGTGATCGGAGCGTCAGGGGAACGCCACAGCTCGATGGCGCTGCCGCCGGGCGTCACCCGGAAGACCGCTCCGTCACCGAAGCCCGAGCCGTAGCCACCGTTGTCGCCCAGCACGTCCTCAAGCGACACGCTGGTCGCCGAGAAGTAGACCGCGCCATCCGCGCCGCGGACCACGCCTGAGATCTCGTCGTAACTCGTGTCGCACAGCACGCGGAGGTCCCGCCCCGGCGTGATGTCCAGTAGGAGACCGTCGATGCCGGTGCCTGCGAGCACGCGGTCGTCAAGTACCGCCAGCGCTGACACGCTGGAGTCGTTCGATTCGTAGATGACGGTCCCCGACCCGTTCTCGTCGACGGCGTAGACCTTCGCCGCGTCGCCGGTGCCGACGAGAAGTCCGTGGTCAGACGAGTGGGCCATGCTCCAGACGTACCCCTCGCCCGTTTCGAAGAAGAGCCTGCTCTCCCCGTCGGGCGTGATGATGTAGACCTCGCCGCCCGGCGCCGCACCGACGAAGATGTCACCGGAGCGCGAGACGGCCATCGTTGTGAGGTCGGCCGTCTCCAGGCTCAATAGCTCGACCGGGTCGCCGTCACCGAGCCTGAGCACCTTCCCCGGAGTTCCCGCGACCACCACAACGGCGCCACCCCGCACGCTCTCACCTGCCCACACGTACTGCGTTTCGGTCACGTCCACCACCTGGAACTCGGACGACAGCACGACCCGCCCGTCGTGCAGGACGCTCGTCCCGGCGAGACGCCCTCTCTCGGCCGTCGCGAACGTGTCCGTCCTCCAGAAGGACGCCGACACCGCCAGCGCGTTCGGCGCGGACGCGGACACGACCGCGGCGACGACCCCACCAACAAGGAGCGCCGCGTGCGCGCGGCTGCTCGTGGTAGCTCTCTGCATCGTGCCTCCCCGGGCTCGTGACGGCCCGCGCTGCTATTCACCCTCGACGTGAATGGTCATTTCAAAGAAGCCGACGGCCTGGTTCTCCACGGCGAACTCGCGCTCGCAGAGCACCGAGAGCGCGGATGGATCGACGGCGCCACTCGTGGCGCTCGAGACCATCGCGAGGCCCACCCTTCCGGGGACGCCTCGCATCTCCATGCCCGACAGCGAAAGGCCGGGGCTGTCGGAGAGCAGCTGTGCGACGACGATGTTCCCTGGCTTGGAGCGTCTGACGAGTTCCAGAAGCTGCTCGTAGCTCCGCGGCACGGCCCCAAATCCCAACCGATCGCGCTCTGACAGATGGAACGACGTGGCGTCTCCGACCCGCAGGGTGATCGTTCCCGTGGGAAGCGAGTCGGGCAGGCGAAGCGACAGCTCGCGTTCGAACGGCTCGCCGCGCCTGGGACGCAGGAACACACGGATCCCGACCTCGTCGCCCGGCCGGTATACGCTCCGGTCGGCGTCGACGCGGGCGATCGCGGTCCACAGGTCCCCTTCCCGGACGACCACATCGAGCTCGACGCTCTTCAAGTCTCGCTCCACGAACGCGTTCTCCGTCAGGACGGACAACAGAAGCGACAGCTCACCGCTGCATCTCATCGCCGGCTCGCTCGTGCTGAAGACGTCGCGGTAGTCCACCAGCTCTTCGCCGGTGTCGATCCGCGCGCTGAGCTCGACGGTCACGGGGCCCGAGGACTTCACAGCGCTCGACATCGCTCCTCCGAATGCCAGCCCGCTGAAGAGCGCGGCGTATGGGCGGTCGCTCACGGTCTCGAATTCGAAGCGGCGCTCGCTGCCGTCGTCCCTGCGGATGTTGACAGTGAGCGGGACCATTGGCGGTCCCGGACCGATGATGCCGGCCACGGCCCTGTTCCGGTCTTCTCTCATCGTCCCGAGAAGCTCCCCGCCGGTCGCGTACTTGAACGACATCGACTGAAGAGGCATGACGGCGTGGACGTAGGCGGAGACCATCGGCATGTCGATTGATCCCGCGTTGAAGAGCGGGTGACCGAACGCGACCAGCCGGTCGCCGTCGCGGTGAGTGACGGTGCCTATCGCGGTCCAGTTGACATCCCCTCTGACGAACTGCACACCTACCGCGGAGCCGGGCTCGAGGACCGCGGCGCCCCGCCCAACGTCTGTCGGGGACTCCGTGAGAGACGCGGCGGAGGTGGTGGATGTCACGCTGTCCGGCGAGCGACCGGAAGCGGCGATCCCGGATGCAACTCCCGCCCCCCGCATTGGGGTCACTCCCGAGCCAAGGACATCCGACACGCGACGAAGGTAGTCCTCCGTGGCGCCCGACACGACCAGGGGGGCCGCTATCGAGACCAGCTTGCGATCGCGGAACGCGACCGGGGACGGATCGACGCGTGCCGCCGCGCGGAGCGGCAGCACGCCCGCCTCGTCGATGATCCGGGCGAGCGACGAGGTGGCCCTCTCACCCCCGGGCAACATGGCCAATCCGGGAAAACCGTCTGCGCCGGTGGACCGGCTCGCTTGGTCCCCCGAGTCCATCAGTTCCAGAGCGGTCAGCATCTCCCCTATCGGAGTGATACCGGCGATGGGCTCTTTGCTGAACTGCCATGTCGAGGCGATCGCCCCGACGAGCCTCCCGTCCTTGTAGACCGGACTCCCGCTCATGCCCTCCAGTATGCCAGTGCCCTCGAGCGGGGTGCCTTCCGCCCTGCCGATGATGAGGTCGGTGCCCGGCGCCGCCCCGCGCACGACTCCGAGTATCGTGAGCTCGAACTCCTCGATGTTCGTCCCGACGAAGACGGTCCGCCCCACGCACCTGTCTCCGCGCCGCAACTCCTCAACGGGCACGAAGCGCTCATCGGGACCGTCCGCGCGCGCGGCGTCGGCCGCGAGGACGGATGGAAGCGATACGACGATGAGCGCGGAGACGAACGCCGCGGAGGCGAAGGCGGAAGCGGATCCCGAGCGCATGCCGAATCTCATCTGCACCTCTCAGAGAATGTTGTCGTTCGCGGCGCACGGTCTGCCGAACCGTCCGGCGAGTCTGGCCCACCGGGCGCGCCCGTGTCAAGGACCGGGGCGGTCCGTGTCCGGGGCGGTCAAAGGGACCGGCGTGGTCACGGGGCCTGTCGTGGAGCCTGAAGCGGACGACTCTCCGATGTCACGCGGGCTTCCCGGGCTTCCCGGAGTTCGTCCGTCAGTCTGAACCGAACGCGGTAGTACTTCAGGAACGGGGCGGGGCTGCCGTCGACGAGATAGGGCGCAAACCTCCACTGCAAGAGCGCGCGCTGCGCCTCCAGATTGCACTCGCCGCTGACCTCGGACTCGACGAGCCATGCCTGGTGGACCTCGCCGGTCGCCTCCACCCTGATCCCGAAGACGGCGACGCCCTCGATGCCCGCTTCTATCGCGGACTGCGGGTAGACGGGCTCGACGAGGTGCTCGATCACTATTTCCTGTCCGGTAGGTTGTGGGTGCGAGGTGTCGCGCAGGTTCCGGACGTCGTCTCCCAGTGCCGGGTCCAGCTCTTCGACGTCGGCCTCGGTCGAGGTCTTCCTCGGCAGCGCGAGTTCGGCGATGCGGAGCTCGACCAGCTGGAAGCCGGAACCACCCAGTTCCCCGCCTCGCGCCAGCGCCTCGTTCTCGGTCTCGGCCGCGTCCCTCATTACCGAGATCTCAGGGAGCAGGCGAATCTCTCCCCTGTAGCCACTCCGTCTGACGAGGGGGATCCTGTCCCGCAAGGGCGCGACAGCCAGCACCAGCAGGAGGTGGAACACGACCGCCCACGCGGTCGACCAGACGATCCTGCTCCTGTAGCGCCGGTCGCGTCCGCGTCGGGTCGTAGTGCTGTAAGACGGGCGCTCAGACATGGCGGTTCCATCCGCTGTTACAGGGAGGGACGTCCCGAACGAGGCTCCATAGAGTCTGACAGACCGGCGGCGCGAGAGGTTGGCTCCCACCACGCCGGCGCGCCGAGCTCGTGCTAGAAAGTGAAGCCCTTGGGCACGACGACGACGCCGTTGTCGGAGATTGTGAATCGCCGCGCGTCCTCGTCGGGATCGTACCCGATCTGGGTCTTGGGGGGGATCCGCACGCCCTTGTCCACGATGACGCGTCGCAGTTTCGCGTACCGCCCGACGTCGACGTCCTCCATGAGGATGGACTCGAACGCGTAGCTGTAGCTGTTGGTCCTCACGCGCGGCGAGAGCACACATCTCTGGATCCGGCCTCCAGAAATGATGCACCCGGTAGACACTATCGAGTCGACCGCCACGCCCATTCTGTCGCCCTCCTGAGCTCCGTCGTGGAGGAATTTGGCGGGCGGGTACCTGCCCTGGTAGGTGTGTATTGGCCATTCCCTGTCGTAGAGGTTGAGTTCGGGAGTCGTGTCGACGAGGTCCATGTTGGCCTCCCAGTACGCATCTATCGTGCCGACGTCGCGCCAGTAGCCGGGGGCGCCGTCATGACCGAAGGAGTAGGCGCGGACATCGTCGTCCCTCCCGATCAACTCGGGCAGGAGGTCGCGCCCGAAATCGAACATTTCGCGCTCGGCCGCCTCGCTCAGACGCTCGATCAGAAAGTCGGTGTTGAACACGTAGACCCCCATCGACGCCAGTACGCGGTCGGGCTTCCCCGGGATCGTATCGGGCCGCTCGGGCTTCTCCTGGAATGCACGGATCCGGAAGGTGTCGTCCACTGTGATCACGCCGAACTCCGACGCCCCCTCTGCCGACCGCTCCTGCGCGCAAACGGTCACGGCGCCCCCCGCGGCGGCGTGGTAGGCAAGCAGGCCCGTGTAGTCCATCTGATAGACGTGATCGCCCGAGAGCACGAGCACGTGGCGGGGCCTTGGCTTCAGCTGGTCCAGGAGGTAGACGTTCTGCCAGATGGCGTCGGCGGTCCCCCTGTACCACACCTCTCCGAGCCGCTGCTGCGCCGGCACGCTCTCGATGAACTCACCGAGCGCGTAGCTCAGATGGCCCCAGCCGCACCGAATGTGCCTTGTCAGAGAAATGGACTTGTACTGGGTCAGCACGAAGATCCTGCGAAGGCCCGAATTCATGGCGTTGGAGAGGCTGAAGTCGATGATCCTGTAGATGCCCCCGAAGGGCACCGCGGGCTTGGCCCGGTCTCTGGTGAGAGGCCAGAGACGCTCCCCCCTACCTCCCGCCAGGATCATGACCACGGTGTCCTTGTGCATCCCGCCTCCGATCGAGCTGCTTTGCCTCCGCGCGCTATCCGCACAAGACCCGTCGCCACCGACGGGTCGCCTCATCATATACGGCGCGCCGCCCGCGGTGTCAAGCGAGACCTGTTCAGAACAGCGTCCAGCACCCCCGTGGAGCGCACGAGCCGTTTCCTCTATAGTGGACGCACTGTGGGACCCAGGCCCTTTTTCTGTTGACAACCGCCATACCGTGCTCCGAGAATGACCCGCGGAGTCCAATGGGATGCGGCCGCACCCCGGATCGGCTGGGACCATGGTCGCATGGCTCACGAAACAGGAGGTGTCCCGTGAAGTGGACTGTATTTGTGATGGTCGCGGCTGCCTTTATCTTCTTCGCGTGCGCGCCGGCTCTGGCGAAGAATGAGGTGGCCTCGCCAATCTACGATGTCGAGCCCGGCAGGTACCCGAACCAGGTGTTCTGGACCGACGACATGGAGGGCGACGTCAGCGGCTGGAGCACGGCTGATCTATCGGCCTCCGCAAGCCCGCATTTCCACGTTGACACCTACATGGCGTTCGCCGGCAGCTACTCCTGGTGGTGCGGCAGCTTTGCCTACGACGCCGACGGGGGCTACGGCAACAGCTGGGACGACCGGCTCAACATCCCGGTCACCGATGTCTCCGCCGCCACTTACCCCATCTTCACATACGCGTTCCGGCACGATTCCGAGACGGGGTACGATTACACGTACGTGCAGGCGGAGAGCCTCGGCGTTTTCGTGAATCTGAACAAGGGCTACGACGGTACCCAGCCCTGGTCGGACATCGGTCAGTACGGGTTCATCATGGCCACATACGACAACCCGTTCGTCGCGCGGTTCCGCTTCGTCTCCGACGGCGCCTGGTCGGACCAGGACGGCGACTATCTGTCGGTCGGTGGCGGTTTCATGTGCGACAACGTGAAGATCTTCGACTACTTCGGCGGCTACGTGTACTTCTATGACGACGTGGAGTCGGGCGGCCTGTGCACGCCCACCGTCCCGGCCGCGGCGGGTGACTACTGGCACGTCATCGACAGGATGTGCCCGGCGCTCTCTGACCCGCACAGCTGGTGGTGCGGCGACGACGCCGACACGGGATTCGTTCCGCCGCTGCTTCAGAACGCGCTCTACTCGCCGCTCGTCGACCTGACGGGTGCGTACACATGCACGGTTCATTGCGCGCTTCATTTCGCGATCCCCCAAGTCGACAACGACTACCTGGCGCTGCGTGGCACCACCGACGGAGTCACCTACTACGACATCGCGGCCTACTGGGGCGACTTCGAGTCGTGCGATGGCTGGGGCGGCGGCGCCTACAACACCGGCTTCGACATCACGCAGTTCGAAGCACCGCCCTACACCTGGGGTGGGTTCCTCTGGGTCATGTACACCACCGACAACGGTTGCGGACCGGCCGGTGCCGGCGACGCCGGTGCCATGATCGACGACGTGTGGTTCGAGGGTCTGCACGAGGACCCCGTGGAGAACGCCTCCTGGTCGCGGGTCAAGGCGCTCTATAGATAGAGACAGAGATAGAGACAGACGGCAGGGCGGCAACCCCTGCCTGACGATACCAGCGCGGCGCGCTCCCGGGAATCGACCAGGTTCCAGGCTGTGCGCCGCGCTGCTATTATGGAGCCGCTCACGCGTCACTCCCCGTCGTCCCCGTAGTCGGCATTCCTGAGGCGGGAGTTCTTGACTAGAACGATGAAATGGGTTAAAGTGAGGTGATAGGATAGGTTAGGCAGTAGTGACTCCGGTGAAGGTGAAGGGGGATCTCCATGCGCTTGTCCGGTCTTCGGATATCGCTGCTCGTTGTCGTCGCACTGTGTACGCTCGGCGTCGCGGCCTCTGCATCTGCCGAGGCGCTTACGACGACCATTCGTGTATCGCCGCAGGATCTGTCCCTCGAGCGCTCGGGCGAGTTCGACGTCGTGCGGCTCGAGGGTCGGCTGACCACACACGCGGAGGGATACCCCGAGCTGCCGCTCGAGCTCGTCAGGTTCGCTCTGCCGGACGGGATGGTGGCGGTCCGTGCCGACGCGAGGGTCCTTTCGCAGCGCGAGCTTCCCGGATCGTACCTCGTGCGACCTCGACAGCCCGAGGTCCCGCTCTCCATGCCCGAACTCGCCAGATGGACCGACCCGAACCGGACGGCGTACGCGTCACAGCTCCCCTACCCGGAGCAGAGCTGCGTGCTCCTCGGCTCGGGGAACGCGGGCGGCCAGGGCATCGCCACGGTCGCGTTCCACCCGGTCCAGTATGTGGCGGGGCGCGGGCAGCTCACTCTCAACGAGCGGACCGAGATAACGCTCACGCTCGAACCCGCACGCAGGACCGTGAGGATGCCGGGCATCCAGTCCCCCGGATCGGCGAGGGCGGCCGCGGACCGTTCGCGCTCGCTCGTCGTCAATCCGGAGGACGTGATCGACCGCACGGCAGGCCCCAGGGCGGGCCGCGGTGAGGTCGACTACCTGGTCATCACCTCGTCCTCCTACGAACCCATCTTCCAGGATCTGACGGACTGGAAGGAGCAGAAGGGCCTCACGGCCGAAGTGGTCACCACGACCTGGGTCTACGCCAACTACGGAGGAGTCGACCAGCAGGACCAGATCAGAAACTGCATCATCGACTACTACGAGAACAAGGGCACCGTGTGGGTGCTTCTGGGAGGAGACACCGGTGTCGTCCCGGAGCGCACGGTCTACGCGATGACGTCCGGGGTCGGCGGGGCGGTGGACGAGAACAAGATCCGTTGTGACCTCTACTACGGCGACCTGGACGGAACGTGGGACGGGAACGCCAACGGCACGTACGGCCAGATCACGCTGGACGACATAGACATGTACGCTGATGTCTTCGTGGGGCGCGCGCCGGTCGACGACACAACGGAGGCCGAGCGGTTCGTCAACAAGGTCCTGACCTACGAGGGCGCTCCAGCCGGAGACCCGCTGCCCACGGACTATCAGCGGGACATACTGTTCATGGCGGAGGTCCTCTGGACCGACCCGTGGACCGACCACGCGATCTGCAAGAACATGATCGACGACGAATCCGTCCCGTCGCGGTTCGACCCCATCACGAAACTCTACCAGACGAGCGGCAACCTGTCGACTTCGAGCGCGGTCGCGGCCATGGACGAGGGGTACAACATCGTCAACCACAACGGTCACGCCAACACGACGGTCCTGTCCATCGGAGGCAGCGCTCTCTACCGCTCGCACTTCGACGGCCTGACCAACGCCCCGAGATACGGGCTCTTCTACTCGATGGGCTGCTGGTCCGCCGCGATAGACAAGGACTGCATTGCTGAACACTGGAACAACTCGCCGAGCGGGGGCGGAATAGCCTACATCGGCAACAGCCGCTACGGGTGGGGCTCACCCGGCAATCCGGGCACCGGAACCGGCGACGTGTTCGACAGGGAGTTCTTCAAGAAACTGTTCAACGAGGGGCTGGAGCGGGCCGGCGTCGCGCACGCCGCGCACAAGGACGTCTTCGTCGAGCAGGCTCGGACGAACGGCTACGTGCGCTACACGCTCTACGAACTCAACCTCCTCGGAGACCCCGAGACCACGATATGGACCGAAGATCCGGTGATCGCGTCGGTCACGCACGCGGACGAGGCGCCACTCGGAGAGCACGAGCTGCTCGTGACCGTAGCGCGAGAGGGCGCAGCGCTTGCGGGCGCCACCGTCCACCTCTCGAACGACGAGGTGTCCGTTGTCGCGACGACCGGGCCAGACGGAGTGGCGGTGCTGTCTCCGGCGCCGACGGTCGAGGGAACGATGGCGATCGTGGTCACCGGCCGGGGCGTCCTCCCCTACGAGGGCGGCATGGCCGTTGTCGACCAGCCCCCGGACACCGATGCTCCAATAGCGATCGACAACATGACGCCCGCCGACCCGTTCGACCTGGGCGGGGTCGTGCTGCTGAACTGGGAGGGATACTCGCCCCCCGCCGACTTCGCGCACTACCGGGTCTACCGCGACACAGAGCGCTTCTGGGACGTCGCGGGCATGACGCCGATAGCGACCGTTCTGGACGCTGGCTCGACTGACTGGGCCGACGTCACGGCGGAGAACAGGCGGGACTACTACTACGCGGTCACCGCGGTCGATCTCTCGGGTAACGAGCGGACGGACGTGTCGTCCGAGGGGCCGGTCTCCGCCACCGTGAATTCGATGATCCTGCTGTGGGACGCCGACGACGGTGACAAACCGTTCGACGGCATCGGGGACGATTACACCGCAGCCGACGGCAGCGACGTCCCGTGGCGCGAGGCTCTCGACTCCATCGGAGAGCTGTACTCCGTCTCGGAGACGCTCCCCGCCGACCTCTCCCCCTTCGAACTGATCATCTACCTGGGCGGAGTGGCTAGCTTCGGCGAGCCCGAGGCGAACGTGACGATGACCGACGACGATGCGGCCGCGCTGACGAGCTTCATCGAGGAAGGCGGTGACGTCTACGTCGAGGAGCCCATGTTCGGCTTCGCGTACTACATCAATGGCAGCCCGACGACCATCGAGCTCTGGGACCTGTTCCACGCGACGTACTCCACCGGCCTCGGCAAGGCGGACGGAAACGTCGTTTCCGTGACCGGCCAGTCCGGACGACTGACTCAGGGTATGTCGCTCGACTACGACTATCAGGGATGGCCCGACCAGTTCGTCGGCGAGGTGGGACCGAACGGCGACGCGGACGCGGCGCTCGTCTGGCTGGACCAGGGCGCGCTGGAGCGCGGCGCTCTCTGCGTCGACACGAGCACGGGCAGCCGCCGCTACATGGTACCGGTCCTTCTGGGCGGAATGACCGACGGTTCGTATCCATCGATCCGCCTCGAGTACGTCACGCGCATACTCGACGACTCCGGTCTTATAGGGACCGCGGGCGTCGATGACGCCGAGGTCGGCCGTCTCAACCGGCTGCTTCAGAACTCGCCCAATCCGTTCAATCCGTCGACCTCGATCCGATACTCGGTGGCGAGGGACGGAGCGAGGGTCGGGATGCACATCTACGACGTCGCAGGCAGGAGGGTCGCCACGGTGCTCGACAAGACCGCGCAGGCCGGCCACCACGTCGCCAGCTGGGACGGTCGGGACGACGGCGGAAGCCCCGTGGCGTCAGGCATCTATTTCTGCCGCCTGTCCGTGGACGCCTGGAGCGCTACGAGAAAGATGGTTCTCCTGAAATAGGCGGGCTGAAGGGATGTCTACCGAGGCCCGAGAGGGCGTGGCCGGCGGTCCGCTTCTGAGCGCCACAGACGACACAAAGGGGTCAGGAACGGGGAACGTTCTTGACCCCTTTGGCTATTTGTGATAGAATCTGTCTGTAGTCCTCAAAGTGAAGCTCAAGTCGGGAAGCCGACGGGGCAACGGGAGCACTGCCAAGACAACACTGATACTGCTTCTTAGTGCAACAGCGAAGCCGGAATCGTGACGGGGCCACGTTTCGTATCGGACCCCGTAGCGCTGGCGCAGTGTTCATCGCCCTGTCGTTCCTGGCAACGCCAGGATCGGGAGTCGTCGTTATCTGACCTCGGTCCTGCAACTGTTTATAGTGGACTCGATAGCTCCACCGAGTGAGGAAGGAGAACAGAACGATGACCCCGAGACACCTCGCGTACTGGCTGCTCGGCGCCATGGTATGCGCCGCTCCGCCCGCATGGGCGACAGGGCCTGCGACCGACACATCGTTCGGCAGCGAAACGGTCTCAGTCGTACCCCAGGGAGAGTTCTCGAAGGTAACCGTCCAGGGATGCGGCTCGCTCACTGATGTGGGGAAGCCGGAGCTACCCGTGAGTGTGCTGCGTTTCGTGGTGCCGTCTGACATGCGTGTGGAAGACGTGACCATCTCCTACCTCGTCGAGGAAGAGCTTCCGGGAGTCCACAGGATCCTGCCGGCGCAGCCCCAGGTTCCGATCGGCGAGACGCCGGCGTGGGCCGGTCCAGATCGCGCCATCTACGAGAGCGACGAACTCTATCCTCCGAACCGCGTGGAGTACCTCGGAGACGGTTATCTCGGCGGCTACCGAATCGCGAGTGTAGCGATCTACCCGCTGCGCTACGCGCCCAGGAGCGGGCGGCTGGTTCTGGCCAGCGACGTGTCGGTCAAGCTCGAGCTGGTTCCTGCTGCGAACCGCGCGCATCCGAGAGGCCGCATGACGGTCAACTCCGAGGAGCTCTACCGAGGCCTCATCGAGACCGTGGTCGAGAACCCGCGGGAGGTGGAGGGGAAACTGTCCGGTGTCGACGTCGTCGACGGGATCGCCGAGGAGGGGTTCCTTCCGCGCTACTCTCCCTCCCTCGAGGGCAGCCCCGTTGAGTACGTGATCATCACGAGTGACAACTTCGTGTCCTACTTCCAGCCGCTCGCCGACTGGAAGACGAAGAAGGGCGTTCCGACGGTCATCCGGACCGTCTCCTGGATCGAGGCCAACTACCCGGGCGGGACGGACAAGACCGAGCGGATCCGCTTCTTCATCCAGGACGCATACGAGTCCTGGGGGGCTACCTATTTCCTGCTGGGCGGCGACACGAGCATCGTGCCCGTCAGGTTCGGATGGTCCGCCTACTACGGCGGCTGGGACGTGTCCTCGGATCTCTACTACTCGGACCTCGATGACAACTGGAACCAGGATGGGGACAGCAGATTCGGTGAGGGCTACTCGGGAGTGTCGTCTCCCGGGGACAGCGTCGATTTGTACCCCGACGTCTTCGTCGGCAGGGCGCCCGCGGCCTCGGCGCTCGAGGTCGAGACGTTCGTGACGAAGACGCTCACCTACGAGAAGACGCCCGCAGGCACGTTCGCGGCACAGAACGTCTATCTCGCCGAGGTGCTCTTTCCCTACGACTGGGAGCCGCCAGGACTCATAACCACTGACGGCGCGGAGCACATCGTACAGCCGGTGCTTCCTCTGGTGCCGGCCGATGTACACGCTGCGCTGGTCTACCAGAACTACGAACCGTTCTCCGAGTCCTTCCCGCTCTCGGCACAGGCCGCGATGGACTCGATGAACGTCGGCTACAACATCACGTCGCACGTGGGACACGGCAGCAAGGACATCCTGCGGTGCAGCAAGAACAACTACATCTCCGTCCAGGATGTCGACGCGCTGACGAACGGCGTAGATAGATCCGGTTTCCTCTGGATGCTGAACTGCACGACGACCGCCATCGAGTACGACTGCATCGCCGAGCACTTCATGAACAACCCCAACGGCGGCTCGGCGTTCGTCTTCGGCCCGACGAGATACTGTTTCCCCACGACGGCCAAGGACTACTACTACACGTGGCACGAGCTGCTCTACAGCGGCGTCGACAGAGCCGGCGTCGTGTGCGCCATGTGCAAGATCCCCTACGTGAGTGAATCGTCCTACGACAACACGGACCGATGGACCCAGATGAGCTACGTGCTCCTGGGCGACCCCGAGTCGCGTCTCTGGACCAAGAGGCCCGTGGCGCTGTCGGCCATTCACGACTCGAGCATGCCTCTGGGCCCGACCGACCTCACGGTGACCGTGGTCGATCCTGCTGCCGTGGACAGCGCGTTCGTCTGCGTGGTGAAGAGCGGACAGGTCTATGCGACCGGCTACACCAACGCGTCCGGCCAGGCGGTTCTCTCGTTCACGCCCAAGACCACCGGCACCATGACCATCACCGTCACGGCCAGGAACCATTACCCCTACGAAGACACGATCGGCGTGACGTCGTCCATCGGCGCGCACCTGACCCTCCGCGCTACGACCGTCGATGACGACGCGGTTGGCGGAAGCGACGGCAACGCGAACGGCTACGCCGAAGCGGGTGAGACGGTGGAACTGAACGTCACGGTCGGAAACGGCGGTCTGACCGCCGCTACGAGCGTGACGGCGACGCTCTCGACCACCGACCTCTACGTCTCGCTGGTCGACGACACCGAATCGCTAGGGACCGTGGCCGCATCGACTCAGGTGGCCTACCCCGCGGCGTTCTCTGTCGCGATCGCGGACAGCTGTCCGAACGACCACGAGGTCGAGTTCACGCTCCAGTTCGCCGAGCCGGCACGCGGCAGCTGGTCGGATACCTACACTCTGAAGGTGCTGCGCCCGATCCTGACGCAGCTCCACAACGACTACGACGACGGCAACGACGGCGTCCCGGGGGTCGGAGAGACGGTCACCCTGACCATCGACATCCTGAACGAGGGGAACGGCGAGGCCGACATCGTGAGCGGCGAGCTGAACTACCCGTCCGCCGAGGTCTCCATCACCGACAGTGCGGACACATGGGGCGACATCGTCGCGGGCGCTACCGCCTCCGGCCAGGCCGGATTCGTGTTCACGGTCAACTCCGCCATGACGCAGGAGTTCGAGCTCGTTCTGACGGACGAGGACGGAAAGACCTGGACGCACAACTTCGACGCCGTGGAACCGACCATGCCCGTCGGGCTCGACGGCCGCGTGAAGGCCACGACCGTCTATCTGACGTGGAACCCGGTCGCGGACCTCGACCTCTGGGGCTATCACGTCTACAGGACCGACCACCCGTTCGGCACGTTCGAACAGGTCAGCTCGGCCGTCGTCGAGCGGATCTCCTACTACGAGGACGCCGGGCTCGTTGAGAATCAGAGGTACTACTACTACGTGTCCGCCGTTGACTCGTCGGGCAACGAGGGCGTGCACTCCGGCACTCTCGAAGTGACGACGAACCCGCCGGCGCAGGCCGGTTGGCCGCTCCTGGGCGGAGAGGCGATGTACGGCTCCCCCGCCGCGGCGGATGTTGACCTGGACGGCGACCTCGAGGTGCTGGTGGGGTCGGGCGAGGTCTACTGCTGGCATCACGACGGAACGGAGCTCATCGACGGTGACGGCGACCCGAGAACCGAGGGCATCCTTGCGGCGGACGGCACGGGCGGCTACAGGTCATCCATCGCACTGGGACAGCTCGACAACGACCCGTATCTTGAGATAGTCGGGGCGGCGTGGGGCGACGTCGGCGCTGTCGGTAGCCCGAACTACGAGATCTGGGCGTGGAACGCAGAGGACGGGACGCCGCTTGGCGGAGACTGGCCGGCGACCATGAACAGGTTCTGCTGGGCCACTCCCACGCTGGCGGACCTCGACCACGACGGTCTTGACGAGGTTATAGTGCCGTGCGCGAACGGCTTCCTCTATGTGCTGAAGCCGGACGGCTCGGGGTTCCTGAACCCCGACGGCACCTTCGCGACGCTGCGCGCCGCCTGGGCCTACGGTTCGGCTGCCGTCGCCGACCTCGACCAGGACCTGGATCTGGAGATCATCGTCCCCTCGCGCTCGGACAGCGTCTACGCTTTCAACCCCGACGGGTCCGCGGTGCCGGGATGGCCCGTCAACCTCGGAGGCGATGTCAGGACCTCCGTCGCCGTGGGCGACGTCAACAACAACGGCCTGATAGAGGTCGTCGCCGGGACGAACACCGACCAGATATATCTTCTCTCCGGCGAGGGGCAGGTGTTCCCGAACTGGCCGAAGGCCTGCGTGCAGAACGACGACTTCGCATCGTCTCCGACGCTTGCCGACCTCGACGGCGATGGCGACCTCGAGATCCTGATGTCCAGTTCGGACAATAAGATCCACGTCTGGACCTGGGAGGGGGCGATCTACCCCGGTGCGTGGCCGCGGACGATCGTCGACGGCGGGGTCGCCGACAAGCGCGGCAGCGTGTCGGTGGGCGACATCGACGACGACGCGGACCTGGAGATAATCGTCGGCTCCAACAACGGCCAGGTCTGCGCATACGACACCGACGGAACGCTGATCGATGGGTGGCCCATCCAGACCGACGCCGAGATCCACTCCTCCCCGACCCTCGAAGATCTCGATCGCGATGGCGACATGGAGGTGGTCGTCTCCGGCATGGACGGCATGGTCTACGTCTGGGACACCGAGGGAAGTTACTCGGACGGGGACGGCATCGAGTGGGGCAACTTCCGGCACGACAACAGGCGCAGCGGCTTCTATGGCTACGAACTCGAGGTAGGAGTGCCCGGTGACGAGTCCTGGTCGGTGACCGGAGCCAAGCTCGACCAGAACGTACCCAACCCGTTCAATCCCGTTACCACGATCGCTTACGCCGTTCCCGACGGCGGGGCCGACATCGATCTCGCGGTCTTCAACATCGCCGGCATGCGCGTAGCAACGCTCGTCAGCGGAAGAGTGCCCGAGGGACGCAGGTCGGTCACGTGGGACGGCACGGACGCTCGCGGAGTGTCCGTCGCGTCGGGCATATACTTCGTACGCCTGACGGCGGAGGGCGCCTTGTTGACGCGGAAGGTCACTCTCCTGAAATAGCTAGCCGCGCGGTCACGCGGATGGAGTAACGTGAAGCCGGGCCCCGAAAGGGCCCGGCTTCGTCGCGTCGTCTGTGCCCGTATGCAGTCTGCGCCGGCGGATCAGTCCTCCAGTTCCGCCCACCTCTCGTACAGCTCATCTATCCTGGCCCTGAGCGCTCTCTGCTCGGTCACGAGTGACTTCGTTCTCTCGCCGTCCGTGTGTACCAACGGGTCGAGCAACGCTATCTCGATGTTCTCGATTCGCTTCTCGCTCCTGGCTATCTCGTCCTGCACCTGACGGCGCTCCTTGCGAACATCGGTCTTCGTGCCCGTTCGTTTCTGGCGTTCCCTCGCTTCCCTGCGTTTCTGCTCCTTGCTCTTCGGGCCGCTCTTACGCTGCGCGGGACTCTCGGGTCCGGCGTCCACCCGCTGCGAGGACACGGCGGCCCCCGCCGCTGTCGCGCGTTCCTGTTCCTTCTTCCACAGATAGTCGCTGTAGCTGCCGAGGTAAGTCCTGACGTGACCGTCCCGGACCTCGATCACCTTCGTCGCTATCGCGTTCATGAACGCCCTGTCATGGGAAACGAAACAGATGGTCCCCTCGTATCTCTGGAGCGCCTGCTCCAGAACCTCTCGGGACGAGACGTCAAGATGGTTGGTGGGCTCATCGAGCAGGAGCAGGTTCGCGGGATTCAGGAGCATCTTGGCGAACACGAGGCGGCTCTTTTCCCCGCCCGACAGCACTCCTACCTTCTTCTCGACGTCGTCGCCGGAGAAGAGGAACGCGCCAAGCAGCCCTCGCAGCCTCGGCCGCATCTCGTCCGGTGACACCGACTGCACCTCGCCGAGCACCGTGTTGCGGTGGCCGAGCTCGCGCCCGGGGTCCTGCCCGAAGTACTGCATCGTAACGTTGCTGCCGAGCTTCGTCTCGCCCGCCGCCAGCTTGACCCGGCCGGCGATGATCTTCATCAGGGTGGACTTTCCGGCCCCGTTCACCCCGACCAGCACCACCCGGTCGCCGCGCAGGATCTCGAGGTCGAGGCCGTCGAAGACCACGTTGTCACCGTAGGCCTGCCTCACGCCCCTGAGAGCGACGGCAACGGCCCCAGCGCGGGCGGGCTGAGGGAACTGGAAGTGCATCGCGCGCTTGTCCCGCGGGACCTCCACCAGCTCGATACGCTCTATCATCTTCGCGCGGCTGGTGACGAGCGCCCTCTTCGTCTTGTCGGCGCGGAATGTGTCGATGAACCGCTGCAGATGGGCGATCTGCCTCTCCTGCTGCCTGCGTGTCGCCGCCAGCGTCTCGCGCCGCTTCTCTCGCTGCTCCTGGAAGGAAGCATACCCGCCGTGATAATCGACCAGCCCCTCGACTCCGAGTTCGCTGATACGCGAGACCACGCGGTCGAGGAAGGACCGGTCGTGCGACACCAGGACCACGGCTCCAGGATAGGCGCTCAGGTAGTCCTCCAGCCACACAATGGACTCGAGGTCGAGGTGGTTGGTCGGCTCGTCCAGAAGCAGCACGGTCGGGCGCAGGAGCAGCAGCTTCGCCAGCGCTATCCTCATCTGCCATCCGCCGCTGAACTCGTCGGTCAGTCTGCCTCGGTCGCTCTCGGCGAACCCGAGACCCGACAGCACCTCCGCGGCCCGGGCGTCGATCGTGAAACCGTCCCTGGCCTCGAACTCGTGCTGAAGGACCGCGTACTCGCGCAACACGCGATCGTGCGTGGGGCCTTCGTCCGGCAGCGTGGCCATCTCGTGCTCGAGCGCCCGCATGCGTTCCTCGATGCGCGAGAGGTCTCCGAACACGGTCAGAACCTCGTCGAAGAGCGTCCTGCCGGACAGTGTCAGACCCTCCTGCGGCAGGTAGCCGTATGTCGTGCCCTTGGAGCTTGTGACGCGTCCGCTGTCGGGGGTCAGCTTCCCCTCGATGAGACGCAGGAGCGTGGTCTTGCCGGAGCCGTTGGCCCCGACCAGACCGACCCTGTCGGTATCGCCCACCCGCCAGTTCAGGTCCTTGAAGAGCGACTTCCCGGCGAAGGATACTGATGTGCTCTCGAGTCTGACCATTCTGCCGATCCCTGGCGCGGCAAAGGAGGCCGCGGCGCTGAAAGGCGGACTTTCGCGGAAGCCCGCTGATGTGCGAAGCCCGGCCTGAAAAAGGGTCGGGCGCTGTCACTAGCCCGACCTTCGTCGAATAGCGGCCGGTAGGGCGAGTATACAATGGTGGGCCTGTCGTTTCCACGGGTTCGAGCCAAACCCGGGGAGACTTGCCGGTGTCAAACCTGAGGAGTAAACTAGCGGGGGCAATCGTCACCATTCACGCTCGGTACAGGCGAAAACGGGGGAAGCAATGCGAAAGCACCTCAAGTGGATGATCCCGGTGGCCGTGGTGGTCGTGGTCGCCGTGGTGTTTGTGGTCCAGGGACGACGCGGGGGCGGCAGCGCCATGGCCGAGGGGGGCGGAGAGAACGGGGAGACCATCCTGGGCGGCAGAACCGGCACCTGCGAGATCGGCGAGATCAGCGTGCTCCTGACCGAGGTCGGCGAGATCCAGCCCGAGACCATGGTGATGGTGAAATCCAAGGTCAGCGGGAAGATAAGGAGCCTGCACGTCAGCGAGGGCCAAACGGTCCTGAGAGGCGCCCTGCTGGCGAAGGTCGAGCCCGACATGGCCCAGGCCCGGACGGTGGCCAGCCTGAAGAGCGGATACGGACGCGTCAGGGTCGACCTGGACCGCGCGAGACAGGACTACGAGCGCGACATCGAAATGCACAAGGCGGGCCACATCTCGAACGAAGAGCTCAGACTGTCGAAGGACGACTACGACATCGCAAAGATCGAGTATCAGTCCGCGTTCGAGCAGATCAAGCTGGCCGAGGAGGACGGCGTGTCGATGGACCTCGAGGCTGAGACGGAGGAACTCCTGGACATCGTCTCCCCCGCCTCGGGCTCGGTCATCCGCGTGGAGGTCGAGGAAGGCGAGATCGTAACGTCAGGCGCGGTGTCT
>JBDRFG010000016.1:0-8284 GCA_043819135.1 Candidatus Eiseniibacteriota bacterium
CGGGAGGGTCGGGAGTCAGAGTGACGGTTGCCGACGGCTCCTTCGATTGTGAAGTGCAGAGTGTGGCTGAAAAGCCCGGGAGGACGAGTTGAGCAAGCGGGCCACCTTCGAGGAAGACATGGGGACGTTGGAGGAACTGGTTGAGAAGCTCGAGCAGAACGAGCTGCCGCTCGAGGATTCCATCAAGGCCTTCGAGGACGGGATGAAGCTGGCGGGGTCTCTCATGAAGACGCTTGAGAAGGCCCAGGAACGCGTGCGCAAGCTGACGAAGACGGAGCAGGGGACGTTCGAGCTCGAGGAATTCGGGAGCGCGGATGAAGACGAGTAGCGAGAGGCGGAGCCTCGACGCATACCTGACGGAGCGACGCGGCGTTGTCGACGCCGCGCTCGAGCGCTTCCTGCCGGACGCCTCCACGCCGCCTCGAAGGTTGCACGAGGCCATGCGGTACAGCGTGTTCGGGGGCGGGAAGCGGCTCCGTCCGATACTGGCCCTGGCGTCCTACGAACTCGCGGGCGGGGAGGGGGATGCCGTTCTGGCGCCCGCAGTCGCGACGGAGCTCATACACACGTACTCGCTGATCCACGACGACCTGCCGGCCATGGACGACGACGACACGCGGCGCGGGCGGCCGAGCTGCCACAAAGCGTTCGACGAGGCCACGGCCGTTCTCGCCGGCGACGCGCTCCTGACGCTCGCGTTCGAGATCGTCGCTCGCGAGGAGCGGCTTGCCCCCGAGAGGCGGCTGTCCGTCGTCTCCGAGCTTGCCGCCGCGAACGGCGCCGCGGGAATGGTGGGCGGCCAGTTCGCGGACATGGAGGGCGAGGGAGCGGCCGCGACGCTCGAGGCGGTCGAGTTCATCCATGTGGGCAAGACGGCGCGTCCCCTGAGGGCCGCGGTTCTCGTGGGCGCTCTGGCCGCGGGCGCTTCTTCCGATGACGTCGCCGCGCTGGCCACGGTCGGCGAGAAGATGGGGTTGGCGTTCCAGATCGCCGACGACCTCCTTGACGTGACCGGTACGGAAGAGGAGATGGGCAAGGCCGTCGGGAAGGACGCGGACCGGGGGAAACTGACATACCCGTCGGCGGCGGGCGCTTCGGCCGCTGAGGCCAGGGCGGCCGAACTTACGGACGAGGCGCTCGTGGCCCTGGGCCGCTTCGGCGACCGGGCATGGGCGCTCAGGGTGATAGCACGCTTCGTGATCGAGAGACGGAACTGACGGAAACGCCCGGCCCCGGCCGCGCTCCGGGGCCGGGAACGACTGACAGGGAAGAACGTTGGGACGCATACTGGACAACATAGACTCGCCCGCTGACCTCAAGGGGCTCAGTACCGCCGAGCTGGCCACGCTCGCGGAAGAGCTCAGGCACGAGGTCATCAGGGTGGTATCGAGGAACGGGGGGCATCTGGCCCCCAGCCTCGGCGTCGTCGAGCTGACGCTGGCCCTGCACTACGTGTTCGACTCTCCGAACGACAAACTGATCTGGGACGTCGGACATCAGAGCTACGCTCACAAGCTCATCACGGGACGCAGGGAGACGTTCGATACGCTGAGGCAGTACGGCGGGATCGCGGGGTTCCCGCGGCGCGAGGAGAGTCCTCACGACGCGTTCAACACGGGGCACGCGAGCACCTCCATCTCCGCAGCGCTCGGTATGGCGTGCGCCCGCGACCTTCTCAAAGGCAGCAACCGGGTCATCGCGATAATCGGGGACGGTTCTCTCACGGCGGGCCTTGCGTTCGAAGGACTCAACCAGGCCGGCCATCTGAAGAAGAACCTGATGGTCGTCGTCAACGACAACCGGATGTCCATCGCGAAGAACGTCGGGGCGCTGTCGCAGTACCTGACGCGGCTCCGGTCGGCGCCGACATACCAGCGGCTCGAATCCGAGGTATGGGACATACTGGGCAAAGTCCCGGGCGTCGGCGCGAAGGCCAGGGAGCTGACGAGCAGGGCGCTCGAGGGAGTGCGAGGCCTTCTCGTTCCCGGCGTGCTGTTCGAGGAGCTGGGGTTCAAGTACTTCGGCCCCCTCGACGGGCACAACACCGAGCTCCTGATCGAGGCGTTCGAACGGCTCAAGATCACCGACGGACCGCTCCTGGTGCACGTGATAACGCAGAAGGGCAGGGGCTATCAGCCTGCCGAGGACGACGCGTCCAGATTCCACGGCATTGGCTCGTTCGAGAAGGAAACGGGGACGCTGACCAAGAAGCCGACCGCCATGTCGTACACCGAGGCGTTCGGCCGGACGCTGACCGCGCTGGCAGAGGATGACGATCGCGTGGTCGCCATAACGGCCGCCATGCCCGCCGGAACGGGTCTGACGCATTTCGCCGGCCGGTTCCCCGAGAGATTCTTCGATGTCGGGATCGCCGAACAGCACGCGGTGACCTTCGCGGCCGGGCTTGCGTCTCAGGGCATGAAGCCCGTCGTGGCCATGTACTCGAGCTTCCTCCAGCGGGCCTACGATCAGGTGATCCACGACGTCTGTCTGCAGGGGCTTCCCGTGAGACTGATGATCGACAGGGGCGGAATAGTCGGGGACGACGGCCCGACGCACCACGGCGTCTTCGATCTGTCGTTCCTTCGCGCAGTTCCCGGTCTCGTGGTGATGTCCCCCAAGGACGAGAACGAGCTGGCGGCCATGGTCCGTACGGCGCTGGAATATGACGACGGCCCCACGGCGGTGAGATATCCGCGGGGGGCAGGTATGGGTGTAGCGATGGACTTCGAACCGGCGCCGCTTCCCATCGGCAAGGGCGAGATCCTGAGATCGGGCGGCGACCTCAGCCTCATAGCCATCGGTTCGATGGTTGAAGTGGCCCGCAGGGCCGCCGAGGAGCTGGCGAGAGAGGGTATAGACTCGTCCGTGATCAACGCGCGGTTCCTGAAGCCCCTGGACCGGGATCTGATAATGGAGGAGGCGCTCCGGACGCGGCGTGTCATCACACTCGAGGAGAACGTGGCCTCGGGCGGGTTCGGTGCGGCGGTGCTCGAGCTTCTGCATTCGGAGGGCGCCTCGCAGGTGACGGCACGGATCATGGCGCTTCCCGACGAGTTCCTGACGCACGGTTCCAGGACCCAGCTGCTGTCGGACTGCGGGCTCGCGCTCGAGGACGTGGTGGCGCAGGGCCGCGCGCTCGCGACCGGGCACGAGATCACACGAAGGAGGGCGTGAGGCGATGAAGACCGTTGGCATCGTGGCCAATCCTACGAAGGACGGCGTGCGTGAGGCCGTCGACGCGGTGCGAGGCTGGTGCGACGGGCACGGGCTCGAGGTGCTCGTCGACAACGCCATACGTGAGCATGCCCCCGAGGGGGTCCGGTGCGTCTCCTCCAGTGAACTCGTGGAGAAGGCCGAGCTGGTCTTCGCCTTCGGCGGTGACGGCACGCTGCTCCGCGCGGTCCACCTGGTCGCGGCCGCGGGGCGGGAGACGCCCGTCATAGGCGTCAATCTCGGAAGCCTGGGGTTCCTGACACAGATAGCCGAGGAGGATCTCGACGACGTCCTCTCCGGCCTCGATCCCGACGATCTTCCCTCGAGCACCCGGATGATGCTGAAAGTGAGCGTCAGAGGGCACAAGGGGTCCGTGCTTGCCTTGAACGATGTTGTGATATCCAAGGGCGCGGACTCGCGTATGATGTCGTTCGAGGCGCGGGTGGACGGGGAAGTTGTCACGCGCTACGCCGCGGACGGCCTGATCCTCGCGACGCCCTCCGGTTCGACTGCGTACTCCGTGTCGGCGGGCGGGCCCGTCGTGATGCCACGGGTTGAGGCCATAATCCTGACGCCGATATGTCCGCACTCGCTCAGCATGAGGCCGTGTGTGATCCCTCCTTCCACCGTGGTGGAGGTGGAGATGATCGCGTGCGACGATATGACGGTGATCTCGACCGACGGCCACCGCGTTTTCAGTCTGATAGAAGGAGACGTAGCGGAGATAAGGACCGCCGCGATACGTGCGGTGCTGGTCGACGTCTCCAAGTATTCATACTACGAGATCCTCGGGAAGAAGATGCACTGGGCCGGGCGCGTGAGGGAGCGCTGAACGATGGTCGATGCCCCGCGGCCGGTTCTTCGTGATATTGCGGCGCCGCCGAACCTGGTGACGCTCGCCCGCATCGCGCTCGTGCCCGTGGCGCTGGTGTTCCTTGCCAGCGATCAGAGGTACTGGGCGCTCGCCGCCATGGCGATTATGTTCGTGAGCGACGGACTGGACGGGTATCTGGCTCGCAGGCTGGGTCGGGTCACGGAGCTGGGGAAGGTTCTCGACCCGGCTGCCGACAAGATGGCTGTGGCCGCCGTCCTGGTGTTCATGGTCGCGACGGGCGAGTTCCCGCTCTGGGCGCTGCTCCTTGTCGTGGTCCGTGACGTTGCCATCGTGCTGGGTGGCGTGGCGATAGCCAGGAGGTCCAGGTCCGTTCCGCGGGCGCTGACGGTGGGCAAGGTCGCCACGGTGATACTGGCACTCGTCGTGATCGTGTTCGTTGCCGACATCCGCGCGCTGGAGCCTGCGGCTCTCGCGCTCTGTGTGATAGCGGTCGTGACATCGGGCACGGCCTACGCCGTGGTCGCGAAGCGCGCCCTCTCAGGAGCCGGGAGTTCGAGGGCGTGAGCCGGGTCATCTGACGGGAGGCACCGATCAAGAAGAGCAAGGTCCACTTTCTGAAGGTCGGCGGAGGCGGAGCCGACGACATCGCGGCTCGGCTCGAGGCGCTTCTGGATCGCAGCGGGTTCTCGGGCATCGTGGCGCCGGGTGAGCTGGTCGCCGTGAAGATGCACTTCGGAGAGAGCCACCTCACCGGACACGTCCGCCCGAGGTTCATGCGCAGGGTGGTCGCGTGGCTGCAGAAGCAGGGGGCCTGTCCGTTTCTCACCGACACGAACACGCTCTACCGGGGCTCGCGCGCCGACACCGTTTCTCACCTGCGCGCCGCCGCGGAGCATGGGTTCACACACCAGGCGCTGGGCGCACCGGTGGTCATCGCCGGTGGGCTGCGCGGAACGACGGAGGTCATCGTTCCCGTCGACGGGCGGTTCGTCACGAACGCTGCCATAGGACCGGAATTCGTAAAGGCCGACGCCCTTCTCTCGGTCGCGCATTTCAAGGGGCACGAGGTGACGGGTTTCGGAGGGACACTCAAGAATCTGGGCATGGGCTGCGCCTCGAGGGCCGGCAAGCTCGACATGCATTCGACCACGAGACCCTACGTCAAGCCCTCTTGCACCGCCTGCGGTGTTTGCGTGTCGCGGTGCCCGGAGGACGCTATCACGGTGGGGGAGATGGCGGAGATCGACGAGGGGAAGTGCATCGGTTGCGCCGAGTGCATAGCCGTGTGCCCGACGAAGTCAGTCGGCATCTGTTGGAACGAATCGACTGACACTTGTCAGATGAAGATGGTAGAATACGCCAAAGCGGTCGTCGCATCGAAGCGAGGCAGGGCCGGTTTCGTCAACTTCATTACGGATGTCCATCCGGTCTGCGACTGCTACGGAACGGAGAAGACGCCGATCGTCCCGGACATAGGTGTCGTGACGTCGCTGGACCCGGTGGCCGCTGACCAGGCGGCCTACGACCTTGTGAACGAGGCGCCGACGGCGGCGGGCGCGGAGCTGTCGGACGGCTACCGCGTCGGAAGTGACAAATTCAGAGATCTGCATCCGGACGTCGACCCGACGGTACAGCTCAGGCACGCGGAGGAGCTGGGGCTCGGGACGCGAGATTACGAGCTGATCGAGATCGTCTAGAGCGCCCGTAGCTCAGTTGGATAGAGCACTGGATTCCGGTTCCAGGGGTCGGAGGTTCGAATCCTCTCGGGCGTACCAGAACGGGACGGGTCGGCGGCGCGAGGTCGCCGGCCCGCGCCACAGGTCGATTGCGCCGACGGCTCAGGCGTCGGCTGGAGGAGGCTCACCTTGAAGATGCTTCTTGTCTCGACGGTGGCGGTATGTGTCGCCGTAATCGCTTCCGCGCAGGCGGTCGCGGGTCAGCTCTACGCCGTGCGGTTGGCCGACGGCGCCTCTCTGTCGGCGGTCGAGGAACTCGGGGCGGTCGTGCGGCACATGGGCCTCGCCGAGATGATCGTGGAGGGAGACGAGCGGATCGGCGACGGGCTCAGTGCTCGCGGACGTGTGGCGAGGAAACTGCCCGAACCGCGCACGACAGACACGCTCTTCCTGAGCTACCCGCGGATTTCCGTGGAGCAGCTGTCCCGCCTGGGTGATGTTGTCTGGTCGGAGCACGAGGGCGCGGCTCTCGTTTCTTGCGCGCCCGAGTACGTCAACGAGCTCCGTGTTCAGTCATACATGATGTACCCGCTTCCCGCGTCCGTCAACGTCGCTTCGTGGTTTGACAACACGCCTCCCGCTCACGTGAGCGGACGCTCGCGCGCAGACGAGCGGGCGGTGCGGGGCGTCGTGCGCGATGTCATATCTTCCATCTCGCCCGATTCGGTCATGGCGCACGTGTTGGCGCTGTCGGAGTACCCGGGAGGGGAGTTGAAGTCGCGGTTCGTGTTCCGGGAGGAATGCCTCACGGAAGCGAAGCCCTACATCATGGAACGCCTGGACGAGTACCTGCCGACGCGGTCGTTCGTCGACACGCAGCGTTTCATCATGCAGGGCTACACGTGTGAGGAGGGTGCCGCCGGGCCCGTCGTCGAATATCCCGCGGACAACATCATAGGGGTCCTGCCCGGCACCGGTCGGCTTCAGGGTTACTACATCATCTGCGCGCACTACGACGCCATCGCGGGCGACACGGAGGTGTTCCCGAATCCCGTGACCGACCCCCCGTGGTTCTGGTGGTGCGAGAACCCCGCTCCGGGCGCTGACGACAACGCGACGGGCGTCGCGACCGTCCTCGAGGCCGCCAGGGCCCTTTCGGGCCTGAGCTTCCCCTTCGACATCCGTTTCATTCTCCTGAGCGGTGAGGAACTGGGGCTACACGGCAGCACGGCGTACGCCGACTCGGTGGCCGGCTACAGGGCCGGCGGAGGGCTTGTGGCTCCTCCGGACACCATCTACGGCGTGCTCAACGTCGACATGATCGCCTACAAGATGGAGTCGGACGATCCGGACGCGTGTCACATCGTTACGAACCCGAGCACGGCCTGGTTCGCTGACTGGATCATCGACACGGCTGAATCGCTCTACGTGGACCTCTTCCCGAACTTCGAGGTTCGCAGGATCGACAAGGCGCTGGCGTACAGCGACCACGCGCCGTTCTGGGCGAACGACTACGATGCCCTCATCGCGATCGAGCACTGGAATCCCAGGGACAGGAACCCGTACTATCACACGATCGAAGACGAGCCCTCGACGGTCTATCCCTCGCAGCTCGTCTCCGTCGCCCGCATGGTCGCGGGCTCCGTCGCGCGGCTTGCCGACCCCGACGGGCAGTTCAACCTGGCGGTGTTCCCGGACGACGTCGTGTTCTACGCGACCACCGGGGACGGAACGGAGTACCACACGGACCATTTCGTCATCGGCGAGCCGGGTCCGATCCGGGTGGACGTCCACGCGTTCGGCCCGGACGGGAACGCCGACGTGACCCTCGAAGTATGGGACGGGACGCGGGACGAAGGAGTGCTTCTGTCGACGGGCTCGTTCACGGGCACCATGGGCGGGGGAGAGGTGCTGACGCACGAGTTTGAGTGGGACCTCGACGCAGCCGATCTTGGCGACCACCTGCTTGGCGTCAGGCTGGTCGTTGACGGGGACGCCGAGCTGACCCTCACGGACAACCTCGTTGAGGGGATGCCCCTCCGCGTCGACGCGCCCGAGCTCTTCATCGCCGACTACTTTGCCTGGCCGAATCCGGCCACTGACATCGGCGAGCTCAATATTTCCTACCAGCTGTCCCGCGAATCGGAGGGCAGCGTGGAGATCAGGGTCTTCGATCTGCTCGGCCAGGACATCGCGGAGGCCAATCTGTTCTACAGCCCCGTGTCGACGAACGAAGGCCTGTTGCCCGGGATGAACTCCGTAGGCTGGGAGACACTCGACGCGACAGTGATCAGCTTGCCGAGCGGGGTGTACATCTACCGGGTCGCGATCTACGACCGCGACGCCGTGGAGCCCACGGACCAGAAGACGGGCAAGTTCGCCATCGTACGCTAGATGCGCGGGGTCCGAAGCGAAGAACCTGGAGAGAGCGGTGCGCCACCGTGACTCCCGTCCGCACGAACAGAAGCTCTACAGGATCATGGTGGGAGGAGCGAACCTCGCGCTCGCCGTGATGCTGTTCTACGGTGCCTCGAGGTACTTCGATCTGGTCGTGCCG
>JBDRFG010000017.1:0-2615 GCA_043819135.1 Candidatus Eiseniibacteriota bacterium
TCGAGACCGCGCCCGTCGCAAACACCATGACGAGCGCAAGACTCAACGCGACGCAGAGCACGATCAACCTCGCGCTGTTGCGCATGTGATTCACCTCCCTTCTGTAGTGGATTCGCCAATCGTTCCGGAGGGAGTACCCGCGCGCAACGAGGTATCGATGGTAGAGGGGGGAATCTCCGACCATCAGACTGACGCTCAATCATATACCGTCACAGGGGCTTCTGTCAAGCGTGATCTGGCGAAGCCCGGTGGAGGAACAGCGTGCGGGAGCCGGAGGAGGAGGTGGGTGAGGTTTGAGAGCCGGGGGAGCGCCTGGGTACCGGGAGGGGCCGTGCCGGCTGCGGGGCGTCAGGTGGGGTCCTCGTGTTCGGGGCGGTAAGGCCTCTCGGTCCGCAGCGTGCTCCCGGCCCTCTTCCAGTTGCGCCTTCACAGCATGACCGACCATCCATGGCAGCAGCGTCTCGATTGCGCGCACGCAGTGGTGGCCTGACGCCATGGCGCCGGCTGAACAGACGAAGGCCCTTGACCACGGGCACGACTCATGAGATAATGACTGGCGGTCAGGAGGGGGTCGACCGACATGTGAGGAACCGGCTGTGTGTGGGCGCGAGGGGTGAGACGGCCTCGGCCCAGCACAGCCACATTGCATGGGGAGGTGAGAGCGATGAAGACCGTGGGAGCGGCGACGCTCTCGCTGGTCCTCCTTGCGTCGACGTCAGCGCTCTGCGCCGCGCACTGGTCACCCGCGCGGCCGCACGAGTACCCGCTTGTGACGTTCGTGAGGACGGCGTGTGTGTCGGACACGTTCCTCTGGGCGACGATGACGCACGCGGACGGCGGCATCGAGGAGGAGCACTTCTTCCGCGTCGGGACATCGCGCGACGGCGGCAGGAGCTGGGACGTGGTCTATCAGCAGTCTGCAGTGGGGGGCGGTCCGTGGACCGGTGCGATCGCAGCGACCGATTCCCTGCACGCGCTCGTGATCCCTGAGGACAAGGAGCCGCGGATCCTCGTCACATTCGATGGCGGGGCGAGCTGGCTGGACGTCGCGCTGCCGGACGTTGGGACTCCAGCGGCTGGACGATGTCTGCTTCACGGACCTCCACCACGGCTGGATGGCGGGGACACTCACTGGCGGGGCTGTCGCCCTCTTCTCGGGCGACGGAGGCATGACGTGGGTCGTTCAGACGTCACCGGCCTTTCCGTTGCACGGCAAGATGCAGGGCGTTGCGTTTGCCGACAGCCTGATCGGCTGGGCTGCGGCAACGGCTCACCCAGACAGCCTCTCCGTCTTCACTACGCTGGATGGCGGCGCCACGTGGCTCCTGGACACGACGGTGGAGCACGGGCCGTTCCGCGAGGTGCAGGAGCTCTCCGTGCTCCCCGATGGCTCCTGCGGATGGCTCGCGATCTACGACGCCTCGTTTCTCCCCGGCGCGGCGCGCTCTGCCAACGGCATCGACGGGTGGCTCATCGACTCGACACCGACCCTGGCCCCGGACCCGAAGAAGCGTCCCGAAGATCTCTGGGGCGTAGAGGACCCCCGCATCACGTACGTGCCGGAATTGAGTCGCTACGCAGTGCTCTACACGTCATATGCGGAGAGCGGCCCCGGCGTGTCCCTGGCGCTGACCACGGACTTCCGCGCGTTCGAGCACCTCGGCATGATCGTCCCGCCGGAGGACAAGGACGCAGCCCTCTTCCCTTGCCGCATCGGCGACCGCTGGGCGCTGATCCACCGGCCGGTGGGCGCCATAGGCGCGCACATCTGGATCTCCTACTCGCCTGACCTTCGCCACTGGGGCAGCCACAAGATGATACTCCCGGCGCGTCGCGGTGCATGGTGGGACGCCGGCAAGGTGGGGCTCTCCACCCCGCCCATCGAGACGGAACGTGGCTGGCTCCTGTTCTACCATGGCGCGCGGATGACCGCGGCGGGGTGCATCTACCGCCTGGGCGCGGCGCTCATGGACCTCAAGGCTCCCGATCGTTGCCTGCTGCGCAGCGACGAGTGGCTTTTCGGCCCTGAAACGGACTACGAGTGCACCGGCGACGTCGACAAGGTCGTCTTCCCCTGCGGCCACACCATCGCGCCCGACGGCGATGCCCTGCGTCTCTACTACGGAGCGGCCGACACCAGCATCGCCCTGGCCACGGGTAGCATCCAGGCCATCCTCGAGTGGCTGGACCGCACGGGGCGTCCGCCGGGTGACGCGAGATGAAAGCCACGTACCGTCGATTCAGAACGTTGGCCGGCGCGATCAGCGCCGTCAGCGAGCCGCTTTCGGCGCATGAGAGGGGTGCAAGATGAAGACACGTCTCTTGCTGGGTCTGCTCATCTCGGTTCTGGCTTGCGGGTGTGCGGGCAGCATCGACGTGGAGTCGATGATCCTTGATTTCGACCGTTACGACGAGGACCTGCAAGCTGTGGCCGAAGACCAGACGGTCACGCAGGCCTTGGAGTCCGGTCGGCAGAAGCGTGCTGAGGCTGGGGCTCTGGCAGAGCGGGGCAAGAAGCAGGAAGCCGTCCCGGTTGTCGAACAAGCCCT
This sequence comes from Candidatus Eiseniibacteriota bacterium, assembly GCA_043819135.1. Classification (GTDB taxonomy): domain Bacteria; phylum Joyebacterota; class Joyebacteria; order Joyebacterales; family Joyebacteraceae; genus JALGZG01. The sequence goes on from JBDRFG010000017.1 coordinate 2,550, forward strand.
GGCGGATGCGCACCTCGCGCTGGAAATGCAGAGGATGGATACAGCGGCACGCCGCGCTGAGCAGTG
>JBDRFG010000018.1:0-12961 GCA_043819135.1 Candidatus Eiseniibacteriota bacterium
GCGATGCATCTCGTCTTCCCCGATGGGCTGAAGATGTCCATCCAGGGCATCTCGAGAACGGTCGGCCAGGTGGAGTAGCGCAGCCAGGCGCACGACCGTGCCACCCAGCTTGTTTCCCCAATCCGCGACGCTCTCGAGCTCTCCGGACGGTCCGAGGCTGGGCTCGATCTTCCGCTTGAAGTCGACCAGGAGTGAGTACGCCCTCTTGCTGAAGGGAAGCACCCGGGGACTCACCTCCCCCAGCTCGTCCTTCTCTGCGGGAACCTCGAGAAGCGCGGTCACGCCTTCCTCGTAAGCTGCCCGGATGTCCTCGGGCAGGGGCGGCGAATCCGCTTCTCGGCTTCCCACAAGGCTCTTCGGAACGGCCCACAGGAACCTCGCGAGGAGACCTCGACCGCGGAAGCCCTTCTTGTCCTTGAGTGCTGTGATGACTTCTGGCTGGACGGCGAGTCCGATCGTGATGGCCGGGTTCTGGACCGATCCGCCCTCGCGCCCGATACGGTCCGTGGAGATCGGGCTCCCGCTGTGGCCCTTGAGGTAGATGTCGAGGTTGGGGACGTTGTCCGAGTAGCGTCCTCCCATGAGCTCGAAGGGGCCGCCCTCGTCGGACATGATCGCGATGCGCCCGCCCTGCTGACGGAGCACGACCTCGAGCGACTCGGCCGTCACGTCGTCGAGGATGAGCCTGAGAGGCGCCGGGATCTGTCTGCCGCTCTGCTCGAACACGGCCTCATCGACGAGGTTCAGGAGCTTGGCATGCTCCGCCGGGTCGGCTGCCTTCGCCGCCCGCGCTTTGAGCTGCTCAATGCGCTTCTCGCCGATGTCTGCACGGGCCGTAGCAATTCGGATCTCAGGCTCACGTCGACGCCGCTCCTCGGCCACGAAGCGCGCCACAGGCTTGGTGGCAACCGTGAAGGCCGGGCTCTTGGATTCGCCGGACTTCAAGGCGACCGCGACGTAGAGGTTGATGGGCTCCGGCCAGTCGGAGCGCACACTCACGGAGTACTTCTTGGCAGTGCAGAGCGACAGGACGGCGAGGGCGAGCATCGCGGGGAGATCAACGGGGCACTGCAGGGCATCGGCAAGGGCGGTTACCCAGTCGCGCAGCCAGTCGGGGAGCGTGTCGACCGGAAACGTCGGCACGCCTCCCGTGGGTCCGATCGGAATCGGATCACCCCACACCGGCGCTTCCCTCTCCTCGGGGTCCGCCGAGTACGGATTGACGCGCTCTGCATCAGCGAACGGGTCGCGCGGCAGGGTTCCCCCAAGGTAGCGATCATTGTCATCTTCCGTTTCAGCGTTTGCATCTCCCGGCCCGCTGCGAAAGATCTCGCAGCGTTCACACAGCGTATCGACGATCTGGCGCGCGTATGTGCCTCCTGCCTCATCAGCGTGAGTCCGGACGACGACTTTGGCCCCTTTGGGAACACGGTCAGCGATCGCCTGGCACCACGCGCCTGCCTCGACACCGAAGCAGGCTGACGCCGCCCCCTGCAGGTCACGCAGGCGGGCCGACCAGAGCAACCAGTCCGGCTCGCCTTCAGCAACGATGACGTCGGACGCTTCATCACTCTGTGAAGCACTTCCGCTCAAGAGCCGTGCAGCAACAGGGTCGGCGAGGACAAGTCCCTTCACCGAGAACCCGCACGGCGCGAGCGACTTGGGCTGCGTGTCGGGGTCGAGACAGCGGGCGCAGAGAGACACTGCCTCGCCGGTGTGGTCCCAGAGCCGGAAGAGCAGCCGGTGTCCGGTGTCGGCCCACGAACCTGCGCGCGACCACGCCCAGCTTGGGAGAAGAAGGCCGTGCGGGATCGCCCGGGCGAGATCGTCTGTCTCGACCTGTCGAATGAAGAAGTCGCCGCCATCGCCGAAGCGGCGACGGAACCACTCCACGGCGTCGTCATCCGAGCCGACCGGGACGGACGCTGACCACAACGCGTCTACCTCAGCCTTCGGAGGTCTGTTGGAACGCTGCTCCATCGTGGCGGCGGGTTTGAGAAGTTGGCTGGCCTTGAGGGCTTGCGGAGCGTGCTGAGGGAGAACTCGGGGCGTCTTCTCGCCACGGAGCAGTCCGCGCCGAATGTGGCTACGAGCCTCGCGTTCCGGGAGGCCGGTCTCGAGCGCTGCGCCGAGTAGAAGCTCCTCGGCTTCTTCGTGACCGACAGCGCCGGCGCCGACGAACTCGCCGATGGCGGCCGCGGCACGGAAGGCAGCGCATGCCCGACCGGATGATGTGTTCCTGAGGGATCCGAGCTCGGCATCGAGCGCGGCACGAACGTAGGCATCTCGAGTCCACGTCATGAGTGCTTCTCCTTGGTTCGAGACTTGAACCTAGAGGGACGGGCGTCTATTCCCTCTCTCGCAGGGAGGTCGTCGTCACTCCCTTCGAAGGAGAAAGGGGGGTCAAGCACCCAAAACGGGGACACCTCATAGAGAGCCGAGCGCGGCCCTGCTCTGAAGCGCGGCAGCCCCGGGCCAAAGCCCGAGGCTGCTCAACTGCGTGAGGGAAATGTGGTGTCGGATTCAACCGCTCTAACCACAGCCAGTTAGCGCGGGCGGCGGGCCATCAGCATGCGGACGCGGGGCGCTGCGGTTCCTTTGGGGGTGAGCCGTCGGGTGCCAACGACCCCGGGTTTCGAGGCGTGCGAGTCATCTGAAAACAGGTTAACACCTGTAACACCCGTGCCGGGCACAGGATGCCTAGCGAGCGAGGTTCGGGGGCACCCGACCCGGCGGCCCGAGACAGAACGTGCTCTCAGTCGGCAAGGTCCGCGACCCGAGTGTCGCCTGAGACAACCAGCAGGTCGACGACTCGCTGCCACCGAGCCTCTTGTTCCGGTGTAGTGAGGTCCGCCCTTCGGTCACGTAGCCATTCCGGCAACGTGAAGGTACTGGCGCATCCATCGCCTCCACCTTGCACAACCTGCTCGATCCACTTCAGACCGGTGTCGACCTGATCGGCCAGCGTTAGCTCCCGCACGGCGATTACCAGTGCGTCTATGCACTTGCGGTTTCCGACAGCGACCTTAAGCCACCGGTTGACTTGCGACGACCAAGCGAGCAGGTCACGCCATGCCTGCGGCTCGCCGGCCAGCTCCAACGTAAGGTAGGGCCAAGCGTAAACGGGGTTTGGGACTAGCTCAGCGAGGGCGTAGTCGCCCCAGCTTCGGTTTGTGAAGAGGCCGGGGTCGTCAGCGCCTGCGTCGAGAACGAGGTCCATCAGGCTCGGCCACAGTCGCCGCGCTTCGGCCGCTGCATCGGGTCGCTCCTCTGCTGCGGCGTTGATCGCCCTGAGGGCCTCAGCCAGCATCCGTGAGTTGCCCAGGTAAGCCCTGATGTGGTCGAATAGCGGTCCGTCTCGGTCGTCGGTCGCTTGCCACAGCGCTGCTCTCGCGGCTATGAGCGAATCGCTGTCGCTGTGTTGGTAGCCGTGCTCGTAAGCCAACATGCTGCGTCGATGCGCAGCAAGAAGGACATCCAACGCTTGCTGCGCCTCCTGCCTGCAGCACGCTCCGCTGACTGCCGCTGAGCCGTAGGCGCGCAAAGCAGCCGACAGTCGGCGGACGATGATGCGATCTGCGTCGGCCGAGGCCAGTGAGGAGATGATAGGAGGGTCGAGCTGGGAGATGGTCCGACGCTGAAGGTCCTTGTCCCATGGACCGAGGACGCAGTCACGGCATGACGCCTCGACCAGATCGAACGCCACGCGGTGGTGGCAACGGCCCTGCAAACCGGTCGAACACGGCGTTGACCAAACGACATCAAGGCCGCGCGCATAGGCCAGCCGTGCTTCGTTCGAAGCGCCCCAAGCCACCGCCCTGCTGACGGCGATCAGATGCTCCACACCATCTGCTGAGTCGATTCCCAGAGACCGACGCAACCCCTGAGCCGATGGCAGAAGGAGGTATGGCAGGGCTCGTCCGGCAGAGCGGTCTGCGCCCTGGGTGAACAACGAAACGTCGAAGGCGTCGCTAGGGTGTTCCTTGATGGCTGATGCAACATCGAGCAGCACCCCGGCGCTCCATTGAAGGTCGGTGTCGCTGACCTCAACTCCTCGATCGAAGTGGAGCTCGATAGCGGATGCAGCTGCAGCGACGGGACCGTCCAGCGGCGCTCCAGGAGCCATCTTCGGCGGATCCGCGAGCAAGTCCTCGGCTGTCGCCAAATCCGCCGCTAGCGCCTCGCTCGACATGTCCGGGGCACGACCACCCTTGTCCCGCGTGTGCGCATGCCGGACAATCAGACCGACAGCGTCGTTTACCCTACGTAGATCTGCATTGGTTTCCCCAAGCACCGCCTCCACCTCGGGATTGGTGGCCTGCTGGATCAGAAGCTGTCCATCACGCTCCTCGACCTGATAGGCGGTGCGATCGAGTGTGGCGGCCCAGTTCTGCACGGCGGCGAGGTGTTGCTTCGCGGCGGGCGACGTGTCGTCCCCGACTTGCACCCTCGCTGTCGCCAGCAGTCGTTCACCAAGTTCACGAAGTTGCTCGACCCGCTTGCCTTCTGCTCGGAGTGTGAGCGTCATGCAGGCCTCGCGCAGGCTCCACGAACGTCGGTCGAGTCCCTCTAGTCCCGGAACTTGAGCCGCCAGGCCGCTCGACTGCTCGTGAACGGATCTTGAGAACTCCAGTTTCCAGATGAGCGGCTCCACGATGAAAGGGTCGAGCGCGTCACCCGTCGTGTCGAGGTGGCGGACAAGCATGCCCACCACGAGGCCCGGCATGGCGAGACTCTCAGCACCTTCGAGGAGCATCGGAACAAGTCGAGTGACCGGCACACCGAGCCGTACGATCTCGTCGCTCGCGAGCTCCAATGCTTGTAGAGCACTCATGCACGGATAGGGGCCGACACCCGTTCCTCGGTACCAGAGCCAGACGTGCCCGTCTCCGATGTAGGTCCGTGGCTCCCCGGTGATCGAGATTTCGTGCTCGTACGCACCGTCGTCCTCGTCGGGCGCCGGCGAGTACCGGAGGTTCGAGAGGATGCGGACTCGATGCCGGGCCGCGTGGTTCAGAAGCTGGTTGAGACAGGCGACTCCGCCTCGGTAGTCGGCACGGAACATGGCGAGGAAGGGCCCACGGTAGTAAGCCGCCAGAGGAGTCTGAAAGCCCCCGCCAGTGTGGTCGCGGATGCCGTCGTCCTGGAACCCGCCGTATCCGAGTTCATCTTCGTCGTCCTCATCGGCTTCCAGGTAGTACGCCTCAACCAGATCAATGAGAAGAGCCGAATCGAAGTCAGCGAGGGCTTGTCCCGCCAGTGCTGTCTCGACTGCGGGCGCGAGCGAGTGCGGCTCGTCCTCGGCAATCCGACGCAGGATTGCCTCACCCTTGGGCCCAAGGTCTGGCCCAAGTAGGGCCAGGTGAGCGATCGAGGACTCATCGATCCACTCGTAGGGGCGTCGCCGAACGCGTCGCCGACGTCGTCTTGTGCCGGCCGAGAGGCTTGTCAGCGCGGCGAGTTTCTTGTGCCGCTCCTCATCGGCCGCGACCTCCTCCGGTGACCGCGCTGCCTGTGCAGCCAGAGCTTCGACCTCGCGCCTCTCCAATTCACGTTCATTCTCAGCGCAGCGATCGGCGATCGCCCCGGCAAGTGCGAGCCGCGTCGGCTGTTCAGCCGGTGTTCGCCGCAGGACATGGGCTATCAGCCAGTCGCGAATCAGGATCGCCGCTTCGCGGCCCAGGCCAGGCGGCGTCCCCTCGTTGAGTAGCTGCATGACCACCGGGCCAGCAACGATCGTATCGAGCATTCCTTGGCGTTGATGCCGGAGCTGCAGAACTCGGAAGAGGCGCCGCACGCCCTTCGCATCGTTCTCCAGCAACGCGCTCCAAGCGTCCTGGAGAACCGGGAGCGGGTGCGCAATCGCGAGCATAGCCTCGGTTGGTACGTCGGCCCATCTTTCACCGTGTCCTGACGCGGCCAGATCATCAAAGGACGCCTGCAGGCGTCGGAACCGACCAAGCAATGGGTCTTCAGCGGTGTCGGGGCTCGACAGCAGCAGCTCACATGCAAGCCTGGCTGCAGGCAATGCCCAGCGCGGGGCGCTGACTGTGGCGAGCTCGTGAGCCGGATCTCTCGCCACGACGAGCAGTCGTGCGACTGCGTGGGCGCGAAGGAGGTCGTGAGCGAACTCCGGTACTCGCTCCCAAGGCAGCGAACCGCTCGAACGAAGGACCGCGCTGTGCCTCAGGCCAGCGACGGCGGCGGAGTCAAGATTGCCCAAGAGGGTGTCGACTGGTCCCTTGGTCAGCGCGTGCGCCGCGAGGCTGAGCATCGCCTGTTCACGGCCGTCGGGCAGCCCGGCGTCCCGGCGGCCTCCGTTCCGCACCAGTTGTTCCCAGACATGCTCCAGGGCCTCGGCGTCGCTGAGCGGAACTCCGGGGTCGCCCGCCCGAGCAAGCAGTTCTATGACAATCGGTCGTCGCAGGAGCTCCCGGCCCTTCGGGTCTTCTGCCAGTCGCTCCAGCTCCGGAAAGTGCCGCACGGCGATCGAGATCTCATCGTCTGACAGCGGCGGGACCACGTATTCCCGGACGCTGGCGCCACCAGCCTTCATCAGCTCGATCGCAACGGCGGCGCCCTCTGAGGCGGCCACCGCGACCACGGTTACTTCGCTACTCCGGGCTGAACGAAGGATGTGAGCAAAGACCTCCTGTCTGTTCTCAGCCGCCGCCTCTGCAGCATCGACAATGAGAAGCCGGTGGGGAGCCGTCAGTCCGGCAAGTAACTCCTCCAGCGGCTCTGACAGGGCAGCGATGAGGTCGAGTGGTGTGACGGGTAAGTCGCGGAGATTGATGGCCAGCACCTGATAGTCATCGCCGAGTGCCGACGGCTCAATGGCGTCGAGGACGGCTGCACTCTTGCCGATCCCCGAGTCACCCCTCACTACTAGGTTCTCGCCTGTTCGTTGCAGGACCTCCGCTAACTCGGCTCGCATCTCGGTGCGTTCCAGCCTCAACCCGGCATGAGTGCCGGAGCCAATCAGTGTCCTGGGCACGGCTGCCCGAGCTTCTTGATCAAGGAGTGCCAATCGTTTCCACCCAACTGAAGAACGATGCGCTGTTGGATCGATGAAGGCGTGGAGCCGCCGGCGAAGCGTGTTCGCATCGACTGCGGCAGCGGTCTGAGCAAACTCACCGGTTAGGATCTCCAGCTCATTCCGAAGTGCGATCGCCGAGGCTGCCGTGCCCTCGACACTCCATGGCTCTAGGAGGTCAGCGAGGGCTGCCCAATCCTTGTCGTTCGAGGGCTCAAGGTTAGGGCTCAGAACGTAGAGCCGCCGCAACAGGCTCCAACTGCGGTGCTCTCTCGACCCTCCGTCCGCGACATCGAGGCTCGCAAGGGCATTCGCAACCAGATCCGTGAAATGAGACAGGCGCGATCTGAGCTTGGCCGAGAACTGACCCGGAACATTGATCAGAGAGAAGTAGGCGTCGGCGTCACTCTGATTCCGGGCGAGACCGGCCAGCGCGGCGAGTTCTCCTGCTCCGCCTTGAGGCCCGGAAACCGCAATAGCAATCCGGTCTTCGACTTCGGGAGAAGTGTCCGCTGCAAGATCAGCCCCAACAAGCGAAGCGAATAGCTGCTTCGTCTGGTCATTGCTACGAGCGAACTGCGGACGTCTTCGGCAAGCGATGGCGAGGCGAATACTCCGGGCACCGTTTCCGGCGTCCGCTACGAGAACCAAATCATCAACGGCAGAGGTCGCCGCTTGCTGGAAAGCGACACGCGTCGGCGCTCGCTCACCGAGTTCCGATATGACCGTCCCGCTGAGGAGCCGCGCGAGACAGAGTGCCCCGACGCGATGCTCGAACCTGATGCCGCCGCCTCCGGTCGCATACGGGCTGCTCGGCACGACGGCAGCGCAAGGGGTTCTGTCACTCTTTTCTTCCTTGGGCATTGGAGCCTCGACACCACACTAGGTCTAGGAGCCGATTGCACTCGCTCGAGTCTTCGAGCGGCGTGCATGCACCCGTTCGTTCTCGCTTGCTCCGCCCAACGCCTCGCGCATTAGCCGCGGCCGGTGCCGGCGCGAGTCCTGCCACCGAAGGCGAATGCGGCGCGAGTGACAGCAGCGTGATGTCGGATGCATAGGCTGGGTGGACACATGCCGGCTAGTCGTTCCAGCGCGGCCTCAGAACCGCGATCGCGAAGTGCTCGAGTCCGTCTCGGAACGCCTCGTCGTTCACCACCATGGCCTGAACAACACACGACCTCTCAAGGTACCGCCGAACGGCTTCCTCATCCTCGAACTGACCAGCGTTGATGAGCTTCCGCTTCAGAGTCGACACCCGGCGACTTCCAGCAACGTGGTTTCGCCAGACGCGCCGTCGGAGGTCGGCGCCCTGGCCCACGTAGATCGACCGCGTCCATCTGGAACCGTGCTCAGAGATGCGATAGATGCCAGGCTCGTCCGGCAGGCGAGACGAAAGACCCGTCTCAATGCGCAGCTTCCGGGACCGCAGCAGACGATCGAGTTTCTCACTATACTCCTCGATGGTCCGGACCTTCGATTTCATACCATCACCGCGTGTTGTCTGACTGCAGATAGACAGAGTCCTTGTACGGGTCTCCCCGGGATTCAGCGGACGCGCGCACGCTCTGCACGATGCGCCTACACAAACATCACCACCATAGCGCGAATCTACAGGCATGCACAAGCACTGCCGCCGGGTTCTGGTCATTGGCTCGCACGTTTGCCCCCTCGCCGGATACTCGGTACATAGGGCCTCAGGCCTCCCTGCCTCCCTCGAAGGCGCCGCACGCTGGTCACGGGACGGGCACTCGGACATCCCACACCATCCCTCGAGAGCACGCACATACCGCAGCAGGCTGTTCTGCCGATTGGTCACACAGGCAGCGAGTGTGCTCGCGCGGTTCCTTCCAGCGCGACGCGGTCGGGTGCCGGCGACCCCGGTTTTCGAGACGTGCGAGACGCCTGAAACAAGTTGCCACTTGCCGGTTGCCAGTTGCCACTTGCCAAGTTGCGCCGAGGCCCAGTAGCACGACCACCCCATCCTGCGATCGCCGGAAAGGCCCAAGCCAAGGGCCTCATTGAGCCACAAGGCCGTTCCCAAGAAGGCGGAGGCCTGCCAAGAACGAACGCCAAAAGGGGTGGCAAGTGGCAACCACTCGACGTGGCAACTCGGACCAAGTTGCCACGTCGGCCACCGTGGGCGCCACAGTGGCGCCCTGTCGCGCGGATTCCGGGGCTCTGGCCGTCCTTGCGCGCCCATATCCGCGGTCTTCGCCCGGGGCGCGCCCCCGTTGCAGCCGAATCCCCTTCCCATGTGGCGCCCCAAGCTTGTCACTGTGACTGCGCCGGGCATGCGGCCCGGGCGGGAAAGGAGGCAACGATGCGCTACGGACTGGATGACAAGCTCTGGGTCGTGGTGGACCCCACACCGCAGAGCACGCTTGGGGACATTCTCTTCCAGGCGTCGCTCAGGGACTTGAGCCTGCAGTTCAAGGGCGGGCTGAGCGTCGCTGAGAACCCGACGCTCTTCACCGACGAGCAGGAGGCGGTCGCCGAGGTCCATCGGAGGCTCGATCGGACGCGCAGCAGGCTCGACAAGCTGGCGAACGATCTTCCCGAATCTCCCCAGCAGTGACTCGATCGGAGGCGATAGCATGAGGACCAGCGAGAACCCGCGATTCGGCCTCCAGGCACGCCAGGTCTTCTGGAACGAGCGTGGCAGCATCGTCTGCGCGTGCTGCCACATCCCCTACCCGGGCTCCGACACCTGGGTCTGGGAGCGGTGGGAGGAGATCACACCAGAGATGATGGTTGAGATCGACCGCGAGGGCGGTCACGCGGCGTGCGAGGGCTGCGGCAAGGAGCCGCGCCGGATCGTGGGCTGAACCCGTCTGGAAAGGAGATGCAAGACGGGTGGGTCCGCACCCGCGGGAAGCACAAGGGTTGATGCGCGGAGCCGGCCACCCAGAACGCGCCCGTCGCCCCATCCCCAGATGGTTAGGAAGCTCGCTTCCGACGATTCGCCTCTATCTCTTGAAGTGAATCATGAGCAGATAGAGAGCCACCGCTACCAAGATACTGGCAGAGATCCCCAGGTTGACTACCAAGAGGACATCCACGCGTGACGCTGCGGAGAGATCATGAATGACCTTCTCCACGGCCACGAGGACGACGATGGCCGGGAACAGCCAGACGTAGATCCAGGAGGCGAACTCACAGAACGCAGGGTACCGGCTCAAGTACGTCTTTCCCTCTCGGGTGAAGGCCTTCCCGCCATACTCAGCGCTGAGGAGATCCTCAAGACCGTGGACGTAGGTGTACTGCCGCTCGACATGGATGACAGTCTGGAAGTATCTGATGAGCACAGCGAGGAACGTGAACCAGATCGCCCCCCCGACGAACGACACATCCGGGGCGGACGCTACTGCAAGCCGACTTCGTACGAACTCCGTGATGATCTTCGCAGCTAGACCGGGAGCGAATAGCTGGAACAACACAACTGTGCCGAGAACGAGAAGCAGCGCGAAAAGGCGATCCCGAAACCGCACATGCGCCATGATCTCTGCGACGGAGTCCCGATAATGCTCCGCAAGCAACTGCGCCTTCGTATCCTCGCTCATCATTGTCAATCACGCCTCACGGAGCGCACGGAGAATCGCTTGCTCCTCAAACGCAAACGCCCAGGAGGCATTTGCCCCCGAGAGCTCATCAGGAGACTCATAGCTGCGATCGATCTTGATGGCTACGACCTTGTTTCTACTCGCCTTGCTCCGGTTGATCTCAAAGTTGATCCAGTTCTTGAATCCTATCAGATCCCGCTTCGGGTGCGGCGAATTCGCGTACTGGCCTATTATGACCAACGTATGCGTCGCCGAGTTGATCTTCGCCGTCAGCGCTGCCTTGATGGCTCCGACGTTGGACGAGTTGATCTCACCCGGCGTTCTGTCCGCAAAGGAGAAGTCGAAGTCGGGATTCGCGTCCCACGCCTCGAGCAGGTACTTGTAGTGCCTGTCGTGGTCATAGTCGAAGCTCACGAAGCACATCCGCTTGGCCATAGGGTCCTCCTTCCTCGGTTCTTCTGACCGCATTCTGCCGTTCGTCGCACTTGCGTCACTCCAGAATCGCCTTCAAGAAGGCGTCCGCCGCGTCGGAGTAGAACACGATGTTGATCCTAGTGGCCATGTCGTCCGGCAGCTCTAACAGCTGTCGCCGCGAGGAGATGGGCATCAGAAGCTGCGCTGCACCCTTCTCCACGCCTAGCTCCGCCACCGCCACAGCGTTTGGCACCATCTCCACCGAGCCCCCGAGCGTGAGAGAACCCATGATGATGAGTCCGCCCTTCGTACTTCGCTCCATCAGGCTCCCACACAGCGCAATCAGCACGGGGAGACCGAGTCCATGGCCTGACCGGTCTGTGTCCATGGCCCGCAGTTGGACCGAGAACTCGTGGCTGCGCGGGTCACGGTCTCCCACTAGATCCTTCGATTGCGAATAGAGATTCTGCTCTCCGAAACGAACGCTCTCGCGGAATGCGGGTGGCACAGGAGCATTGAGTATCTTCACACCACTCCCTGGACCGCAGGTTGCCTCAATGCGATAGAGCGATGGGGTTGAATCCGGTCCGCCGGGGCTGATCGCCCACACCTGTCCGGGAGGCAGCGGGTCGGATTCGATGGCTTCGTCGCTATGAAGCTCTGGGGTCGAGACATACTGCTCGACGCCGTCCACGCCCATGAAGTAACTGAAGTGCGTGTTGCGGAACTCGGTCTTGAGGCATCGCTTCTGCTGCTCTTTGACCCGCCGTCGCGCTTCCAGCGCCACACGGACAATCTTCTCAAGATCTTCGTCGGGGATCGGCATCTCGGCGTCAGGAAAGAGGAGCTTGAGAAGACCGCTGATGGTCTTGTTCACAGCCTCGATGTCCCGGCCACTCAGCGCACCACCCCAGTGAGCGCGGCCCTGGAGCACTGATATGCGCGTGCCCTCCCGCAGCTTCGTCCAGCACTCCGAAAGGAAGTCAGTCACCAGGCCGAAGTGGTCCGTGAGATGCTCGTCGGCCTTCAGCTTCGGAAAGTCCCAGCCAGGTGCATAACCATGGATTCGGTCCATGAACGCTGTGTCGTTGCGCATCTCGGGCGGCAGCGGGCTGAACAAGTGGCCAATGCGCTGTTGCTGCTGGACATCTACATCGAAGTTCCCCACCATCACCAAGCTGCCCGAAGCCCGAATGCTCTCCTTGCCCCGTGAGAACTCACCAGCAGCCATGTATCCCTTGAGGATGTTCACGCCGTCCTTCTGGTCGAACGAGATGCCCGACACCTCATCGAAGCACACCACATCATAGAGACAGACCAGGCCGCGCTGTCCGCTCGACATATTTACAAACATCTTCGCGACTGTCGCTTTCCCTCCCGATATCAGGTGCGAGTAGGGCGAGATCTGCTGGTACAGGTGGCTCTTGCCGGTCCCGCGGGGTCCGAGTTCTACAAGGTTGTAGTTCCGCTCGACGAATGGAACCATCCGAAGCAGAGCCACGATCCTCGCCCGCTCCGACATCGCCCCAGGCTCCAAACCGACCGAGCGGAGAAGGAAGTCCGTCCACTCGGACGTCGTGAAGTGCCCGCGTCCATTCGTCAGCGTCACGACCACGTCAGGCTTCGAGAGCTGGATCGCACGGAGGCTCTCCACCGCAAACGGCCGACCGTGCCTTTCTTCCGCGATGGCGGCGTCATAGGTGAGTGTGACCTCTGCGTAGAAGCCGTCGGTCAGCATCCGCTCGTGATCGTGAACGAGCGTGTCGGCGATCCGCACATCCTTCAGTCCAAGGCTCGGAAGCTCTACCAAAAACGAATCAGTCTTCGCATCCAGGCGCGCCTTGACGATGTCGATCAGCTTGACCGAGCCCTTCTCGCGCGCCCGTGCCTTGAATAGCTCCTGTTCGCTCGTACGGACTGTCCGGTCCTGCAGTTGCCGTTCTACGATCTT
>JBDRFG010000019.1:0-21794 GCA_043819135.1 Candidatus Eiseniibacteriota bacterium
GTTGGTAGCGGGGGCCCGATTCAAACCTGCGACCTTGTCTGATGCTCATCCGTCGAGGCGGGCTAGCTCGCGTTCGCCCCTGCTTGCACCACCCTCTTGTTCTTCACTCGGTGGCTCTACGGCCGCCCCCCAACCATCGCCGGCTCACTCGCTGAACTCGCCGTGAACTCCATCTCCTCGACCAGAATGTCCGGCGTCACGACGGCCATGCGGTAGTACATGCCCGGGCCGACCGAGTGTCCCATGTTCGTGAGCGCGGGCTCCCTGCCCACAGCATAGATGTCCCGCAGCGACCGAACGCTCACCTCATCGAACGCCACACCGCGCACTCGTTCCATCCGCCCATCGTCCGCGTAGACCTTGTATGCGACGACCGGCCCGGTCAGAAGCGTCGAGCCAGGCTCGTCGAAGCTTTCGGTCCACTGGTACTGCTGTGAGATCTCCGGCACGTCCAGTCGCGTGATCAGGAGCCCGAACTCGCTGTCGAAGTCCTTGGCCAGGCTCCGGAGTTCCTTCACCAGGTCCTTCTTCGTCTTCTCGGATTCCACGAACAGGTTCGAGGCCGCGGGCACGGTCCACTGGTTCGGGAACGTGATGGTGTGGCCGTTCGACTCCGTCAGTTTCTTCGTCGGGCCGCGACTGGTCGGCAGACCCACGAGCCGACCTTCCTCCACGAGCGTCACGTCCTCGGTCGGCACGCCCTCGTCGTCCACGAGCTTGTGTCCGGCGAGCTTCATGCCCTGCCAGCTCTCGCGCGTGGGCTCGTCTGTCACCGTCATGAACTCGGGCATTACCCGGCGGTTGAGCTTCCCCGCGAGCTTCGCGCCGGGCATGTAGTCCTGCATCCATTCCTCGGCCAGAAGGGGAGACTTCACGGGCGTAACGCGGAAGCACGCGGTTCCAGCCTCCGGATTACTTCGGTATTATGGGGAGGACGTCCCGTCGGACTGGACCAGCGACTCTGCACCGTGTCAGACAGCATGGCTCTTGCAGAATGCGGGCGGGAGGTTTCCAGAGCCCCGAGCCCCTCCGGCAAGAGCCCGACGCTACCTGAAGTCGTCAGGATTGAGCCCTGTCCGCTTCAGCAAGTCGTAGAGCCCACGGGAGGAGAGCCCGGCCAACTCTGCGGCCAGCTGGATGTTCCCGCCGGCGCGGTTCATCAGCGCACGTGCGTACCGCTTCTGACAGGCCAACATTGCCTCACGGTAGCCACCCTCTGACGAGAGTCCTTCCACACCCGCATCATCGGGGAGCCAGAAGTCCTGCGGTCTCAGCACGTCGTCACGACTCCTTATCAGTGCCGCCTCCACTGCATTCCCAAGCTCTCGCACGTTGTTGCGGGGCCAGCCGTAGGCGCGGAGCTTCGTGATAGCCTCTGGATCCACTTCAGGAACGGGCTTCCTGTCTCTTGCCGCGTACTTCTCGGCGAAGTAGTGAGCGAGAAGAGGGACATCGTCGAGTCTCTCTCTGAGAGGTGGTACCCTGATCACGTAGGTGTTCAAGCGGTAGAGAAGGTCCATTCGGAACCGCCCCTCCTCGGCCATGTGGTCTACGTCGCAGTTCGTAGCCGAAATCACTCGGACGTCTACGTGAATCGTCGCGGTCCCTCCGACCCGCTCGAAGGTCCCTTCCTGCAGAACACGGAGGAGCTTCGGTTGCAGAGAAAGGTCCAGATCCCCAATCTCATCGAGGAACACCGTGCCTCCGTCCGCTCGTTCGAACCGCCCTTCCTTCGGCACGGCTCCTGTGTAGCCTGCCTTCTCCGCTACTCCGAAGAACTCGTTCTCAAGGAGCGTTCCCACGACAGCTGGACATGAGGCGACCACAAGGGGCATGTCGCTGCGACGGCTCCTCTCGTGAATCCACCGTGCAACCAGCTCCTTACCTGTTCCAGATTCGCCGGTAATCAGCACGCTTGACTCGCTTGGAGCCACCTCCTCGACTTGGCGAAGCAGCTCCTCGATACAGCGGCTGGTGCCGACTATCTCGGGTAGGGATCTGCGAGCTTCATCGCGGACAGACGAGACCGCACGGCGAGTCCGCCTCCCGCTGATGGCCTTTGCCATGAGGCTCAGGAGTTCTTGTCTTCTTGGGGGCTTGACTAAGTAGTGGAAGGCACCCGCCTTGATGCACTCAACTGTATCCCCGTGCTCCGCCGACTCGGTCACCATGATCACAGGCAGTGAGGGCTCACGCCTCTTGATTTCATTCAGGATCTCCAGCCCGCTCACGCCGTTGGGGAATCGCAGATCGAGGAGGACTACGTCCGGGACCCTTCTGTCGAGTTGCGCCAGGCCTGCATCTCGTCCACCGGCGGAGGCCACGTCGTAGTCTGAGCGAATGAGACGACTTAGGAGCTCGATGTCCTCTGGAGCATCGTCAATCACAAGCGCACGCCGCTTACTCATCACGTTCTCCCAGTTAGCCGATCAGCTTCCGCCACACGGCGCATCGCGACACGAAACGTCGTGCCCTCTCCCGGTGAACTCCGCTCGACCCGGATCGAGCCCCCCAGCGGCTTCAGGATCTCCCGGGAGTAGTACAGCCCCTTCCCTCCACCCTCGGCCCTTGTTGTCCGTCCGTAGTCGAAGACACGCTCCCATTCGGTGTTTGGGATTCCACAGCCGTTGTCCGTGAATCTGAGGATTACGTGCGATTCGTCCCACTCCACACTGATACTGAGACTTGGGTCCTTCTCACCCGCTGTGGCGCGAATCGCATTTGACATGAGATTGCTCACGGCCATCTGGAATCCCCTGGGCGACGCGTGACAGAGAGTCCCCGGAGCAATGTCGCACTCAAGAGAGAGATCGAGCCCGGCGTCATCCGCGTCTTCACGACACAACTGCAAGGAACGCTCGAGTTCGCGTCGCACATCGAGCAGATAGTCAGCCGCGACGCTCGCTCGCAGCGTGGCGAGGGCAGACTCGAGCTCATCCGCTATTGCGCTGAGCGCGGCAGACGACAACCTGGCTGGATGGACATCGGCCAATGCAGCGCTCAGGTCGTCCGTCTCCTCATCTACCGACTCAAGTGCGGTGCGCAACCGCGTCTGACCACGCTCTTCCGCGCTCCACGCATCGGCCAGCTCCAGGATCTTGGCGACGGAAGGCTTGGTGAACTCACAGTAGTTCTGAAGACTCTGCAGGGCGAGATCGGCCAGGTCGTCGCGCATCTCAGGGTCATCCTGCATGATCGTCGTCACCCTGTGTAGCGCCCTCAGGGGACGCGTCACTAGCATCTTGTCGTGCTGGCCCATCTCCAGTTCGCCGAGGAGCGCGAGGCCCAGGAAGTCGCGGTCGACAGGGACGCGCGGTGAAGGTCCTCTGATGAGACCCGCAAGCGCAGATAGCACCTTCTTCCTCTGGGTTTCATACCAGATGCCTGCGGACACGACTCCCGACACGGCTATTGACAGTGCCACCCAGGACACAGGCGGCCACAGTCGGACCACCTGCAGCAGGTGCCATCCGTCAGAGATGACGAGCAGCTTCTCCCCAGGCGTCCCGTCTCTGTAGCTTCCGAGGAAGCCTACCTCCTGACCCTCAGGCGGATCGCCGCTGGGCTCGTACACCGCACGGAGCTTGAAGAACGGCACGGCGGCGGCCAGTCTTCCGTTGCTGAGAACGGTCAGTATCCACGGACTGCCCGAGCCCGGTCTGGGGTGGAGTGACTCCAGCCTCGTCCGCTCCGCTAGCTCGATGGATCTGTCCAGATGTAGCTGACCATCGGAGACGCTGAACCATAGGATTTCACTCGAACTCGCGCAAACTGCGATCCGCCGAGACCGTCCAGTCCGGTCGGGGTACGCAAGGGGGATGCCTCCATGTCCAGGGAACGTGACCTCATCCACCAGCCTCCCCGTCATGCCCTCTCGGATAGCTAGACGACTCAGAGGGGGGTGAGACTGTCTCTCCGGTGTGGTCATTGTGATTAGCTCCGACCCCGCTTGTTCTGTGAGATCGGCTGCGGCCACAAGAACGCTAGTCACAGGACCGCCAAGCTGCTCGCACCACAGCAGCTCACCACCGGCTGTCAGGACTCCGGCGTAGGATGCCGTATCTGCCGTGCCGGCGAACACCGCACCATTGCAGGGTGCTGCACTTGCGAACGCAAGCTCATCGATTCCGTCGTCGTCAAGATCTACCGCACGGAGTGATCGGACCTGAGCACCTCCTGGGTGTCTCCACAGCACCCCCTGCAACCCGCTGTCGAATAGGATTATCTCGCGCGGCAGCCTGTCTCTGTCAGCAGCAGCTGATACAGCGACACCCCAGCCTGACTCCCCAAGGTCCATGCTAGCCACGCACTGGATCTTTCCGTCCCAGAACCGATCACCTGTTGCGTCGACGCCGCTCGATACATACGTGTCGGCAACGATCCGGAGATCTGCATCGTACGCCCGCAGTCGAACCGAGTCCTCGACGACGTACTCAAGCAGTACCTCCTCCAATCCATCGCCATCGATGTCGGTGCACGGGAGAAGACGTACCTTGCGCCACCGTGGGTGGTCGGGTCCGGGGTTTCTTTGTGGCCCTTCACCAGCCGTGGCTCCGGCCAGAGAGATCATGCTCAGGGACCCCCCGGGCTCCGACATCGTCACCAGTTCATCCCGGCCGTCACCATCGAAGTCGGACACATCACCTGACGTGTTGGGACCCCATCTCTTGGACCACACGGGCCGCAGGCCGTGCGTGCTGTGCGCTCCAAGCCAGCCGGCGACCTCCCACGCACCCAGCAGGACAGCTGCGAGGGCGAGCCAGGATGCGAGGAAGAGAATGTGGGTTCTTCTCGATGGTGGGGCAGGCTCAGCAACCAACGGTCGACCTCCAAGGGTGGTAGTTGAATACGATTCTACGGTGCAGCATAGTGGACGGCAATGGATATGTTTCTCAGGGCGGGTGCCCATGCACGCTGGCTTCTGGGAGCTGGACGGCCGGCAACCTGAAGTTTGCTTCCTGCAGTGAGCGGACCTGCAGACGCCACGACCTGCGCCGGTGGGGCCGTAATCCGCGTTCGCTCGGCCTGTGTGAAGAGGACTTCGCGGCCTTGCCCATACGGTCCACGTGGGAGAGCGAACGACGAGTCCGATCGGTCCTCTAACAGGTTTCCACTTGGGAAGTTGCGGGCACCCCGAATCCGAACCGATCTCGACCCAGCTGAGGCACGGAACTTGGTTACCCAATAGGCTGCGGTGGAGTGCTCGATCCCGTTGCTGGACTCCACCCGGGAGTCGATGATCCTGACGAAAAAGGGGGGGTCTGGTGGGAGGCGTCGGCCCTGCCTCACGGAGCTACTCGCTCAGCCACACGCTCGATGCGAGAAGATGGAGGTCGTCTACGGGCGGCACGTTCCTCGCCACAACATGCTCGCGCGTGTTTCGCAGCCCGTCAGTTTGCACACGGCAGCAGATGGGGCACAGCTGCCAGGATGAAGGTGAGAGGAGGAGAAGATGGAGAGAGTGATTATCGCTGCTCTGGTGCTGACAGCGGCCTTGGCGAGTCCGTCTTCTGCGGTGGCGCAGTGTCCCGCCGACAACGGGACCGTCGTCGCTCGCTATCAGCTTGACGAGGCCGATGGCCTCATCGCGCACGATGAGATTGGCGGCCACGACGGCACGCTCATCAACGGCCCGACGTGGGATCCCAATGGTGGACATCTCTGCGGAGGCGGAGCCTTGGTTCTGGACGGCTTCAACGACTACGTGGATCTGCCGTGGGGCGCCTGGGACGACTTCGGCCCGGGTGAGAGTTTCTGCATCAGCTGCTGCTTCTACGCCGAGACCGTGCTCGCGGGCTCTCCGCACATCATCGGTCGGTATCATCCATCGAACGATGGCGGCATGAGCATTCTCTATGGGCTTGAGTTTGAATCCGGACAGGATTACCCGGGTCATGTCGTGTTCTCTTTCAGGACGGACTACGGCGGCGGAGCCATCTACGTCATTTCGACGGAGCCGTACGAGCCAGGTGTGTGGCACAGCGTCTGTGGTGTGAGAGATCGCGGTGCTGATGAGCTACGGCTGTATGTCGATGGGGAGCTGGCAGCTCCGCCTGTCTCGGATACATTCCCTGAAGATCAGGGGATGACGCAGAACCACTTCGTGATTGGGCGAACCGGCGATTCCGATCAGGAGTACTTCACAGGGAAGGTCGACAACGTCGCGATTTGGCGAGGACTCGGACCGTGTCCTGCAGAGCAGGCGTCATGGAGTGTAGTCAAGTCGCTCTATCGCTAACCCGTGGTGTTCGCTAGCTGTGCCCCAGTGCGCCTCGTGCAACCCGGCTAGAGCCGGACGAGATCGAAGGCCTCAGAGTTCACCGGAACCTGTGGTTAGACGGTGGGACTCCCCCGTACGGCGGCCAGGAAGCCGGGATGGTAGCAGCTGTGCCGAGACTCCGACCGACACAAAGCTCGAGTCGCAATCCTGGGGTTCATCAAGGCCGTGTACCGGTGAAGATCTGTCATGCGAGATGCACACTTGACGGGAGGTGAAGACATGAGAGCGTGGAGCAAGCGGTCAGTGGTCTGTTTCTCCGTCATCATCATCCTCTTGACTGCTTCGCCGCCTGTGGGGGCGGACTTCGAGCTTCGCACATGGGCGACGACTGCGGCGGCTCCGGCCGATGGCGGCTCACACAGCACCTCCACGAGTTTCGAGATGGTCTCCAGACTTGGCGGGCCTTTCGTCGGCAGCGCCGAGAGCCCCTCGTTCTCGCTGTGGGGATGCAGTGTGACTCCTGTGGAGGGGGCGTTCATCGCGACCGAGACCGAGCCCCTCTGCGTGACGCTCCGGTGGACGGTGGAGCTCTTGCCTGAGATCGCGGGGTTCAACGTCTACAGGGCCTCGGCCGAGGAGGGACCGTTCGAGCGAATCAACCCGGGTCCGGACGACCTGCCCGCGGAGCCATCCGGCATATACGAGGACAGGACGGTGTGGCCCGGATGCCCCTTCTGGTATGAGCTCAGGGCCGCGATGTACGACGGCTCCGAGGACGTGGTGGGCGAGACGATCTCGCTGACCACGGACGGGAGGCTAGCCACGAAGCTCTACGCGGCTTCGCCGAACCCGTTCCGCGACGCGACGGTCATCCAGCACGACGTCGCCCCCGGGACGCGCGACGCCAGGCTCGTTATCTACGACATAGCCGGACGCGCCGTGCGGAGCTTCGAGTCCGTCGCTCCGAGGGCGGGCAGGTACTCCGTGATCTGGGACGGCACGAACGACCGAGGTCAGCGAGTGGCATCGGGCGTCTACTTCTGCTCGCTCGAGGCCGCCGGAGCAAGGGAGACGCGTCGCATCGTCCATCTGCGCTAGGCACACCGCACAACTACCACGCGTGCATTCGACATGAGGAGGGCGACATGTTTGCGAGAGCAGTTGCGAGGGCAGTGCTGGCCGCCGTGTTCGTGCTCGGCTTCGTCCTGAGCGGGAGCGCGCTTGCGAGTTCGGTGGATCTCGTGGACGGCGCGCTGACCGGCGAGCCCGGGTCGCGTGACATCCAGGAGACCATCTGGTTCCAGGGGTACATCGCAGACCGCGTGAGCGGCGAGCCCGTCAACGCGACATACACGGTTGAGGCAGAGATCTTTGACGCGGAAAGCGGCGGGTCCTCTGTGTGGGGCCCGGAGTCACACGTGGGCACGGTCATCGCGGCCGGCTGGTTCAGCATCGAGCTTGGCGACACGATCGGTGGGCTGCCCGCCTTCGACACGCCGCCCTACTACCTTCAGCTGACCATCAATGGTGAGCCGTTCACCTCGCGCCTCAAGCTTGCCAGTGTTCCGTCGGCGTTTGCATGGAGGGGGAGCGTTGTCGATCAGCAGGCCACGTACGAGAACGGGATCAAGCTCGTAGGTGGCAACGTGGAAAGGCGGGTTGGCCCGACCGATTCTAGGCGGCACTGGATACTCGCTGATGACGGCCTCTCTCTCTACGATTCGACCACAGATGACGTGTTTGCCGAACTCGGCGGGGGAACCGGGGGGCAGCTCTCGCTGAGCAGAGTGGATAACTCAGCAGCATGCTTGCTCTCGGCAAACAGTACCGGTGGAGAACTGATGCTCTGGGATGACACTCCTTCTGTTACACTCTGGCTGCACGGCGATTCCGGCGACCTCGAGGTGAATGGGAGAGCGGGCATCGGCACCAGCGACCCACAGGCGAAGGCCCACATTGTGGAGCCAGGAGGCACGATTCCAGCGCTAAGGGTCCAACAGGATGATCCTTACGCCGTGAGCACCGTCCTTATCGAAAGGACGGCAATCGACGCCAGTAGCGAGGGCAACGACCTGCTTGCCATCAATGTGCCGGCTCTCACCTTCACGGATTTTCAGTTCCTCCAGTGCAAGGAGGGCGGCAACAAAGTGTTCCGGCTCGATGCTGACGGCAATGGCTACTGCGACGGGAGCTGGAATGGTGGGGGAGCCGATATCGCAGATCTCGTTCGTGTCAGCAGGAGTGCGGATGCGGTGACCCCCGGTGACGTGATGGTCATCGACCCCCTCAGCTCACGGGCGATCGAGAGATCCACAGAGACGCGGTCTTCCCTGGTTGCGGGCGTTGTCAGCACCCATCCCGGCTTCGTGTGTTCCCACAGAGAATGGGATGAACCCGCTGCAGAGGGCGAGCAGGAAGGTCGTACGTTCAAGCTCGAGGACATGGCGATGGAGTTCGATGAGGTTCCGCTCGCGGTCGCTGGGATAGTGCCGTGCAAGGTCTGCGATGAGAACGGCCCTATCCGGCCCGGTGATCTTCTGGTCACGTCGTCGCTTCTTGGTCACGCAATGCGCGATGAGCATCCGTCGGTTGGCACCGTTCTCGGGAAGGCACTCGAACCGCTGGTCGCAGGGACTGGCGTCATAGAGGTGCTCGTGGCGCTTCACTAGGCGAGCCTGGAATCCCTGAGCGTCCAGATGCGGGCGGTCGAGATGCTCCGAGGGAAGGGCACAGGGGAGGCACCCGTCCGCATGGGCTGCAGCGCGTTACGGGTGCGTAGTGCGAGTGTCTTGGCGATGATTCCTGTATCAAGAGCGCCTCAGCGGCGACCTCAAGTGTGTCGTACGAGAACGGTTTTCAGTACGCTGTGTCTTGCTCCCGCTCGAAGCGTGGCGAAGTACACTCCTGCGGAAACGAGGTCGCCGCGGTTGTTCGTCCCGTCCCAGCAGACATTGCGCCGTCCGGCGACGGGGCTGTCTTCAAGCAGCGTCCTCACCAACTGCCCTTTCAGATTGTAGACAGAGAGCGTCACAAGATCTCCCGAACTTGGAACGATGAATTCCACGGCGGTCTCGAACCGAAACGGGTTGGGGCTTGCCGAGACGAGACTGGCTACCGGAGGCCCCCCTGTTGTGACTGCTGCCTTCGCTGCCGCCAGTTCACTCTCAGTGCCGTCCGCCCTTACCGCCTTCAGCACGTACCAGAACGTGCCTCCGGGCCATGCCGTGCTGTCCTCGTACTCTCCTGGCGAGGCTGGTATCAGGACGGCGTTGTTCACCGCCACAAAGGGACCGCCAGGCGACGTGGCGCGGCAGACACTGAGTTCCCGAGTGCCATCCGGGATCCTGACTTCCCACTCGAGGAGGATGGTCTCTGGACCCGTGGGTGTGGCGCGGAGACTGCTCGCGACACCAACGGACTTACTCGAGTACATCAGAGTAACGTAGTCGTCCGAGGCCTCGGGAGCCGAGCCGTAGCCAGTCACGTAGATGTTCCCGTGGGGGTCGATCGCGATGCACTGCGGCGCCCCGCTCCCTTGTGTGGCGCCTGACTGCTGCGTGCCCTCCTGCTGGTATGTGCCGACCCAGCGCTCGGCACCGCCGCGGTCGTGTAGCACCGTCGTGCATACATCTTCGCTCTCACCTGTTGTGCACACCGTGCTACCATCACTGCTCACGACGATTCCGAGCCCGTTGCCATCCCTGTGCCTGGTGAGCCACCTCTGATTCCCCTCGAGGTCGTACTTGATCGTGGCGAATTGGTGGTAGATCCTGCCCGCCACATACGCGCTCCCGCTGTCGTCCACGGCAACTGCGTAGGCGCGGTCGCTATGGTATGTCGAATAATTGTACTCCCTTGTCCAGAGGCGCTCACCGGAGGACGAGTACTTGATCGTCAACCATGAGTCGTAGCCCTCAGAGTTGAGCGCCCAGTCCCCGATGTATCCGGTCGCGTAGACCGTGCCGTCAGGCCGCACGGTCATGTCATATGCGATCGCGTTCTCGTAGAAGTACCACTGGTTGTACCCGAAGAGAGTGTCTTCCCAGAGCAATGTTCCCGACGGTCCGTACTTCGCGACGGTGAAGCCCATCTGGCAGTCCACCATCATGCAAAACGAGGTGTACCCAGCGACATAGACATTCGACGAATCGTCGACTCCGATGGCTAAGGCGCTATCTACTCCCTCTTCCCCCAGATACCGGACCCACACTTCGTTTCCCTGATTGTCATACTTGATGGTCACCCAGTCGTATTCCCCGTCCTCCCAGCCCACGTAACTGCGCCCTGTCACGTAGACGTTCCCGCGTTGGTCGACGGCGATCGCCTCCGCGGAGTCTCCCATTGAGAGCAACCCGTCGAACTCGGCTACCCATTCCTCGTTGCCGTCGCGATCGTATTTGATCGTAACGATGTTACTCCAGCCGGAGGATCCTCTGGTGGTTCCAGTGACGAGGACTTTGCCGTCGTCGTCCAGCACGATGTCCGCGCCCGCGTCGTTGCCGTTCCCGCTACCGTTGAACAACGCTACCCATTTCTCGCCGCCGCCGTCGCCGTACTTTATGGTGACGATGTCATCGGACGTACCCTCACCGGCAGCGTGCCCGGTGACGTAGACGAAACCGCTTGGGTCCACAGTGACCGCGCGTGCCTGATCTTGAGCTCCCGCCGACCCGTCGTAGATCGCAGCCCATTCCTCTGTCAACTGCGCGCGACCCAGCATCGCAGGTAGCCATAGGGCCAGGACAGCGCCGAGCAGTTGTGCCGCTCTGATGTCGACCACCTCCTCTCACGGAGCAGCCAGGGGCGCCGCCTTCAAATGCTTGCTGCCGGGACTGACGACCCCCACCACCCCCAGGTAGCTCTCATCCTGCAGAAGAACAGCACGGATAGGTGCAGGGAGACTAAAGAAGACACGAGGTGGCTGTGCTTGTCTACATCCTCGGCACGGAATCACCGCTGGACACAAAGGAATCGGGATGCAGGCTCCAGGCGAGACCGGATCGCTACGGTGCTTTCTCGTTGGTCGCCGAATATGGTGTTTGGGTCACGGCCTACACGAGATTGGCCGTCCGGCTGGAGATGGTCACAGGCCTTGCGATGGTATCTGATGTCCTCCGGACAGGCTTGACATCCATTGGGAGCCACGCTAGCATTACAGTAGCAGCAGCAGTAGTTCAACCTTCCTGATCGGAGTTCTGCGAGTGTCTCACTCAGAATGGCAAGCGCTGTGACGCTAGGGGCTGCCAGCGGTCAACACCGCCGGCGGCTCGCTGAGCGTGCAGTGCGCTACGGGCTTGGGACCGATCCCGGTCTCAGTCCGGCCATTTGCCTCTGCGTAATAGCAGAGGCGGCCTGTTCTCGGTGGTTCCCAGCCATCGGGAATCAGAACGGAGGTGAGGCATGGAGCGGGACATCATCCGCCGCCATTTCGAGTCCATTGGTGCGAGGGTCCGCTTTCGCACGCTCGAGCGCGGTTCGCGCCCGGGGGGTGGGGCTTCGCGCAGGTCCTTCGCCATCGACATCGTGAAGGACAGGCGCGGCTCGATCTTTGACGTAGCTCAGGCGTCCTCGGCGCCTGAACTCCTGGTTTTGCAGGCGCGCCCGAAGGAGCGCCACCTCTTGCTCTACAGCCGCGACGGGCGGCGCTTCCTGTGCGGCCACGACGAGAGGGACTGGTTCGTAGCCGCCGTCCCCAAGCGCGTGAGCACCGTGCGCGACGCCAGGGTCGCCCTCATGCCTGACGCTGTGTGGGAGAAGGCGCGCAAGCTGGCACCAGCCGCAACCCGCAAGAGGAAGAACCACGTCTTCAAGCGCCAGGGCGAGTGGTTCTTCGTTCCTGTCGAGCTTCAGTTCCCCGAGGAGCTGATTCACAGGAACGAGCCGCTCCAGCGCACCGCTTGGAGTAAGCCTCACGTGTGCGAAGAGCTCTACCGTGAGGGTGGTGAGCTCGTCTACATCGTGCGCGACAGTGTCTACACCGAGGAGCACTACAAGCGCAAGAGGGCCCAGGACAAGAGGTTTGCCCAGTTGCGCGCTGAGACGCGCACGAGGAATCCCGAGATCTACGTCCGTGGCAACGTCCGCCACGCAGATCACGCGACCATTCATCTGGAGGGCTGGCACCGCGTGTACATCAACGCGGAGCTGACGCTGCAGGGTTCGGTGGCGTACCTGGACTAGCGGGCAGGCTCCCTGAGAACGTGGACCCGGGGCGAAGGTTGTGCCCCGGGTCCTTCGCGTCTCCGATGCGCGAGTGGCGAGGGCAGCCTACGGCCGCCCCCCAACCATCGCCGGCTCGCCCGCACTGCTCGCCGTGAACTCCATCTCCTCCACCAGAATGTCCGGCGTTACGATGGCCAGGCGGTAGTACATGCCCGGGCCGACCGCCTGCCCCATGTTCGTGAGCGCGGGCTCCTTGCCCAGCGCGTAGATGTCCCGCAACGTCCGGATGCTCAGCTCGTCGAACGCGAGACCGCGCACTGGCTCCATCCGACCGTCATCCGCGTAGACCTTGTAGGCGACGACCGGACCGGTCAGCAGCGCCGCCCCCGGCTCGTCGAAGCTCTCGGTCCACTGGTACTGGCGCGAGATGTCCGGCACGTCCAACCGCGTGATCAGGAGCCCGAACTCGCTGTCGAAGTCCCTAGCCAGGTTCCGCAGCTCCTTCACAAGGTCCTTCTTCGTCTTCTTCGACTCAACGAACAGGTTCGACGCCGCGGGCACGGTCCACTGGTTCGGGAACGTGATGGCGTGGCCGTTGGATTCCGTCAGCTTCTTCGTAGGTCCGCGACTGGTCGGTAGCCCCACCAGCCGGCCTTCCTCCACGAGCGTCACGTCCTCGGTCGGCACGCCCTCGTCATCGACGAGCTTGTAGCCGGCGAGCAACTGATCCTCCCAGCTCTCTCGCGTGGGCTCGTCCCGCACCGTCATGAACTCCGGCATCACGCGGCGGTTGAGCTTGCCGGCGAGCTTCGCGGCGGGCATGTACTGCTGCAGTGCACACCAGTTCTACTTGAGGAAGTCTCGAACTTGGCGGCACAGCTCGCCTAGGTACTGGCTACTGCCCGGCGTGCCCCAGCGATCCCATGGGGTCCCTCGGAATCCCGACCGCGCGCAGCATGGTGGGAGCTGGGATTGGATTCCGCGCGCGCAGCAGGCCAGGGCCGCAACCTACTCAAGGGCCACCGCTGAGCACGTGGATTACCGCGACCTCCGCACGTTACCCCCATGCTCTTGTGATCGGCTCCGGCGATTCTCCTGACTGCTGGTTATAGTCTGGATCCGCTGCGCACGGAGGCTAGGCGAGAGTGGTCCTCGATGGGAGCCTCGTGTATACTCACATCAACCAAGCTGATTCTGACTCACGACACCATCGCATTTCTATGTTCCTATCCGAAATGCGAGTAGACCGAGGCGGGTAGGACCTGAATTGACGTGCTATCGAGGCGGTGGCAGTGTTGGGGACGATCGGCTCGCAGGACTCACCCCGAGGACTGCGCGCGGACCAGAGCGCTCGCAGGTATCGCTCCTTGCGCTCGGTTTCGCTTGCGTCCTTCTGCTAGCGGCCTGCGAGAGAGGGCCGCTACGACTGAATCCATCTCCTGATAGGTACAGGTATGTCCTCTCAAACGCGATCCAGGTCATCGATCGCCCGGAGTTCATGGCGGCTGTGGACCTTGACGGTGACGGCATCGACGAGGAAGTCAAGTACGCTGCCTCCTCGAGTGGCACTTCGTTTCTTTCTATCGCACGTGTGGGTGAGGACCGTCACTACTCCCTCTGGACAAAGAACTTCTTCCATTCCGCCGGGCTGGCTGGCCTCGTGGATGTGAAAGGCGACTCGGTTCCAGAGCTAGTCTGGTGGGAGCAGCTCGACGCGGGTTGCTTTCGCATCTATCTGTCGCAGATCGCGATCGACAGCGCTGCTGCACGGGACTCCACTCTCGCAGAGTTTGATTGGAGTCTTGAGGGTAAGCTCCTACCCGACGGCCGCTGGGGCGGCACCGTCCTGCTCTGTGGCGCGCTTGATTCCGACAACGATGGCGTGAACGATCTCGTGGCTCTGGGATTCAACACTGGAATAATGGAGGAGCCGCGAACAGTGTGCTTCTGGGATCTGGGAACCGGCGAGATGGTTCAGAGCGTACCTACTGGGGCAACTCCCACAGGTGGATCGGCGATTGCTGACATCAACGATGACGGATCCGACGAGCTGGTCCTGGGGCTTGAGGCGCCGGGCAACGGTGTCTCAGCCGGGGACTGGGACGACAGTCACTCCTATGTCGTGGCGTTCGAGTCCGACGGCTCGGTTCTGTGGTGGCGCGAGCTGGGAGTCTACTCGAGCAATGTCGAGCTTGTCGTGGATGACTTGGACGGCGACGGAACGTCCGAAGTCGTAACGATCGTAGGAGGGCATTCGGAACAGGACATCGACACGTTCGGGTTGTCCATATGGCGGGGACATGACGGTGCGCAACTGGCAGAAGCGCGCTTCGGGTGCTCTGTGAACGCGGTCGAGACGCTTTCCTCTGAAGTGGGCACACGGGTCTTCACGGGGTCATCTGACGGGTTTGTCAGACGCCTCTGCTGGGACGGGGACAAGCTCTCCATCGAGGCGGAACTCGATTGCCTAGACGCGGTCGAGTGTGTTCGCGCGATTCGGCTTGAGCCGGCGCCGACGCCTCCGCGGCTTGTGGTAGGTACTGTCAAAGGCGGCCTCGCCGTCCTGGATGAGAACTTGGTGCCTCGCGCGTTCGGCGACGTCGGGGAAATCGTCAGCCACTTGCGACCAACCATGGTTACCGTTGACGGGCGGGTGACGCACGGGGTGCTCGTGCTCGCGCAGAGCAGGGTCTTCAGACTTCATCTCACGAGACGGCCGCTTCCCGCGTGGATGAAATCTGGCCTGCCGGCGGTGATGGTCCTCCTAGCGCTCGGTCTCTTCCCGCTGACACGACGAACTGCGGTCGCGTGGCTCAGGAGGTGGCTCCTGCCAGGCAGGACGCGTGGAGTCGTGCTTGACAGTCTACTTGATTCGCTTACCGTGGTAGGCCATGGGAAGCTGGCTGCGACATCGACATTGAGAAGACTGCGTGAGCAGTTGCGGATGCTGCAGTATCACGAAGGGCCTCCGCCGGAGGCGTTCCGGCAGCGCTTCAAGCAAGCCGTGGGCGATGTCGGTGACATTTGCCTGCCCGGGATCCGCGAGATCGTCGAGGAGGCTGAGCGGCTTGGCCTCGTTGTCGCACAGACTGCTACGTTGAGAACGAGCCTCGAGAAGCTCACGAGGATACTGGAGGAGCGACTTGGGGCGGGTCTCTCCCGAGTCGACGCTGCAGCGCTGGGTGCGCGCTTGGACAGCCTTCTGCCGAACACAGAGGAGTCGCTCCTAGCCATTCGGCGGGCCGCCGAGTCCGAGAGATCGTCAGATCTTGGTGCAGAACTCAATCGGGCACTCAACTCCAGCGCTGCGGAGTCAAGGCGCCTGGATGCCGAGGTGGTCGTCAAAGGATGCGAGCAGCTTGCTGGAATCCGTGTGCTGGGGACAGCGAGCGAGCTGTCTTTTGTTCTCGAGAATCTGCTGGCGAACGCCCTGGGTGCAGTACGGGACCAAAGAGTCCGAGGCGTCAGCCTGTCAGTCACGGTGGACTCTGCCTACGTTGTTGTCAGAGTTGCCGATACCGGGAAGGGCATAGCTGTTGAGGACCACACGCGGGTCTTCATGACCGGCTTCAGCGATAAGACGTCGGGAGGGCACGGGCTACCGCTGAGTCGGGAGATCCTATCTCGGCGTGGAGGCTCCATTGACCTCATCGAGTCCTCGCCGGGGAACGGAGCTGTTCTTGAGGTGCGATTCGCCATCTGCAGGAGTTAGCCATGGCTGACAAGAGACCTAGAGTGCTCATCGTCGACGACGAGATCGGATACGCGGAGGACGTCGCGGCGCTCGTATCAGAGGAACTCAGATGCGACGTTGTAGGAGACCCAGTGTCAGCCATGCGCAGTATCCAGCGCTTCTCGTACGACCTCGCCTTCCTTGATGTAGATCTTCAACACGAAACCGACGGGATCGTCCTACTCAGGCAGATCAAAGAACAGGATGCGTCGCTCCCCATCGTGATGCTCACCAAGACCGCCGATCTATCCACGATCATTGAGAGCGTCAAGAGCGGCGCGTTCTACTACGTTGTGAAGGGCACTGACCCTTCCGTTCACAACCTCGTTCACGTGGCCAGCCTGGCCATCGAGGACGCGCGGCTGAAGAGCGCCGTCGCCTGGATCGAAGAGGAAGAGCAGGGAGCAAGCGACGGAATAGTGGGGGATAGTCCGGCCACGATGAGGCTCAAGGACGAGATCTCGAAGGTCGCAGAGCTGGAGTGCTCCGTGCTGATCACGGGTGAGTCCGGAACTGGGAAGGAGCTTGTTGCGCGCGCCCTGCACGCCGCCGGCGGGAGGGCATCGCGTGGGCGGTTCGTCGCGGTCAACTGTGCAGCCTTTCCCGACCAACTGATCGAAAGCGAACTCTTCGGTCATGAGAAGGGCGCGTTCACGGGCGCTGACAGGCGACGTATCGGAAAGTTCGAGCACGCCGCGCGCGGGAGCATCCTCCTGGACGAAGTCGGGGACATGCCTTCCGGAGGCCAGGCGAAGCTCCTGCGAGTACTACAGGAGAAGTGCTTCGAACGAGTGGGGGGCAACCAAACCGTCGAAACCGACGCGCGGATCATCTCTTCGACGAACCGTGATCTTGCTGAGCGCATCAAGTCGGGAGGTTTCCGTGAGGACCTGTACTACAGGCTTGCCGAATACGTCATCTGCGTTCCCCCGCTTCGGGAGCGTCCGGAGGACATCGCCGCCATCGCGAGACACTTGGTCGCCGAACTGGCAAAGCACATCGGGCGCAGCGAGATGGGGATATCGCAGGCGGCTCTGGATGCGCTACGCGGGCGGGATTGGCGAAGGAACAACGTCCGTGAACTCAGGAACGTACTGCTCGCTGCCATGATTCGGTGTGACGAAGATACCGTTCAACCTGGGCACCTCTCATATGACAGATACGAGCTCACCGACAGTCCCCCCATGTACGAAGAGGCGAAGCAGGAGGCGGTCAGCCAGTTCAAGCACCGCTACCTGACTTACCTGCTCAGGCTTGCCAGGGGGAGCATCTCTGCCGCGGCCAAGATGGCGGGGATCCAGCGGTCCGCGTTTCACCGTCACCTAGTGGAGATCGGCGTGGACGCGAAGGTGTTCAAGGAGTAGCTCCCGCTTCGCTGCGTGAGGGACGGATTCCGCAGAGAACTGTCACATCCGCGTCGAATCGTCACATTCCTGTCACTCCCACAACCTCCCAGTTCTGCGCGCGCTACGTGCGGATACGCGCTGCCATGTCACATCCCCTATGCGTATGGCTGCCCGGGCGCCGCCATGATCCTTCCGAACAGCCACGAGAAGTCGGCGCTAACACCTCTGCCGTGTTGCAGATACGGATTCCCGGTCCCCAGTAGCATGTTCCGGAACAGAAGTTGCGTTTCCCGCGTTCGCACGTGGAGGGCCGACTAGCCTGTGCGGTTGCCCTCTCTGCCAATGTGAGTTGGGCACGGCGCATGCCGGCGCGGGTGCAGCTGATGCGCGGTTCGTTAGGTGGCTGTGGGAAGCAGTTTGGGCTTCATTTGCGAAAGGAGGTCGCGAACCTGATGCAGTCGCTTCCGTAAGAATGGGAGGGCAACGTGACTAGTCTCGCATATCGTGTTTCCGCACGTCCTTTGGTACTCGCTACATGCCTCGCCCTCATGCTCGCAGTGGGCGTCGGCCACGCGGTGGTTGTGTTCGAGGAGCACTTCGACGATCCCAGCTTTGCACAGTGGGTCATCCATGGCGACGGTGTCCTCAACCCCGGCGGCGTTGCCGAGATCGTCTGCACATACTGGTGGTACGATGGGTTGGAGACCGTGGAGCGCTTCAACCGCGCCGCGGCTCGTGACGCGATGGTCGTCGAAGGTTGGTTCAAGATGGACGCGGCCAACCCGCGCTGCGCGAGCATCGTGTGGCTCCAGGATGGCTGGGGCCACCCCTACAACTGCTACGCGGTTGAGTTTGCGAAGGACCAGGATGCACCCGGTGACAATCGTGTGTTCTTCGCGTATGACCTGGACGATCAGGTCGTGACCTACGAGGCGATCGGTGTCTTCCAGCCCGGCGAGTGGATCGGCTGGAGGTTCTGCCTCATGGCTCCCGGATGCGAAGTCTGGTTGAACTACGGCAGCGGCTGGATCCGCGAGTTCACTGAGACGGCCGGGACGTTCGCTCCTGTCGCAATCAACCTCCACGGTAGCGGTGACACTTCCGGTGGGGGAGGGCCGAACACCTCCTACTGGGACAACATCCTCGTGCATACCGAGATCTCGTGCCCGGTGTTGGAGAGCAGTTGGTCCTCGATCAAGGCGCTGTACAGACAGTGAATCGGCGGCTGCGACATTCGCAATGCAATGAAGTCGGCTCCCACAGCCATCTGATCAGCGAATGCAGCTATCACACTTCGGTGTCACGCGTCTCGAGGGCTGCGTCGTATTGGCGGAAGCAGGAGTCGCACCACAGAAGGGAGGCTGGAATGAGATCTGTCGTCGAGCGAAGGCCGAAGCATCTCCTAGTCGCGTGTACCGCGGTGCTGGCAGTCTGCATCTCGGTGCACTTGGTTTGGGCCGCCGACCCGATACTGGCCATCCGGCTCGGGGGCGGACAGGGTCGAAGCTATGGGATGGAGGATGTCGAGAGGATCACCTTCGACGTCGGTACGATTCACGTCATTACGCCCGAAGAAACAGACGACTACCGGGCTTGGTCATCTGAGCGGATCGAATTCCTGTGGGATGAATGGACTGGTATCTCGGAACCTGATACCGGGGCTGATGTCCCAGGAATCCCCCACCTGCGGCAGAATAGACCAAACCCTTTCTCACCGGAGACATGGATATCCTTCGAGCTTCCGCAGGCAGGACGGACGGAACTCATGGTCTACACCGCTAGTGGTCGTCTTGTCCGCACCCTTCTTGACGAGGAGTGCATGGTCGGCCCAAACGCCGTGCTCTGGGACGGACGCGACGGATCGGGCCGCGATGTGGCAAGCGGCGTGTACTTCTGCGCACTGGAGGCTCCAGGGGTCAAGGAGAGCCGGAAGATGATCCTGCTGCGTTGAGGGTCGGACTCGAGGGCAGCCATAAGAGGATTCCCATCAGCTACATGTAGGAACCGGAGCCTAGAGAGGAGAGGGTGTGATGACGAAGGTAGTGACTGTGGTCTTGGCAATTGCCATTCTGCTCGGCGCGTCCGTGAGTCAGGCAGCGTGGAATATGGAGGTGCATGAGGGAGCGACGCTTACCGAGTTCGAGCTGTCCAGCATTGACAGCCTGACGTTCATCTTCCACGAGGATCTCCTGATGGTTCTCGTTCCCGCTGGCTCATTCACGATGGGCGATGGAGCAGCGGCCTGTGGTCAGAGCGAGCGAGAAGTCACCCTCACGCGTGACTTCTTCCTTGGCGTGCGTGAAGTCACGAATCAGGAGTACATGGAGGCTCTCCAGTGGGCCTACGATCACGGGTATGTCACCGCCACGGTCACATCGGTGAGTGACGGCCTAGACGGGAGTACCGTGGAGCTCCTGGATCTGGATAGCTCCTACGGCTGCGAGATTCAGTTTGACGGTGCGGGGACGTTCTACCTGCGGGAATCGCCGTCGGGGCACGCGCAGGGCGCGTATCCAAGCGGGTACGACCCCGCGGACCATCCGGTCAAGGTGGTGACCTGGTACGGAGCAGCAAGGTACTGCGACTGGCTGAGCCTCCAAGCCGACTTACCGCGGACCTATGAGCATTCGGGCGACTGGTCGTTCAGCGTGGGGCATCCGTACGACGAGGCTGGCTACAGACTCCCGACTGATGCCGAGTGGGAGTACGCGGCGCAGTGGGATGATGAGCGCATCTACCCGTGGGGGGATGAGGCGCCGGACTGCAGCCGGGCCAACTACTCTGGCTGCGTGGGCTGGACCACTCCTGTCGGCAGCTATCCTGACGCTCCGCAAGCGCTAGGGCTTTCTGACATGGCTGGCAATGATCTGGAGTTCTGCAACGACTGGTGGTCCTGTGACTTGGGTACGGCATCTGTGACCGACCCAGTAGGACCGGAGAGTGGTTCGGCTCGTGTGATTCACGGCGGATCTTGGCGCTGCGTGGCCCCGTACTTGGCGTGCGCCCATAGGGAGTCCTACGCGACGCCGAGCTTCGTCAAAGACTGCCTCGGGCTTCGCGTCGCCAGAACCGCTTCTCCCTGACTCCCTGCTCCCGAGTCACCGCATCCTCCCGGGGCACAGCGACGTGCATGAGCGTGGAATACGAAGTGTCGCGACAGCGGGCGCAGGCATCTAAGCGTGCGTCGACGTCGAACGGCAGCGCGGCATGACCCAAGAGGGGACCGCCCACAGCGGAAGCGCGTTCGGCACCGCAGCAACCCTGCCGGTGCTGCGGAGTTTGCTGGGCCGTGCTCGCTGCCCGGGAAGGATGCGCCATCATGCGCGCACCAGTGTGTTGCCTGGCGCTTCTACTGGCTGCGATTCTCTCGCAGTGGGGTGCGTCGGCGTGATTCAACCCCCTCGCGGGACCGATGCCTTTGGCAGTGGTTAATCGGATCCCTGGCTCATGGCGATTGGGTCCGACACACCAAGGACTGCGGTCTACGAGGATGGAACGATCACTTATGTGCAGTCCGCTGTGCGCCCCCGTGTGTTGTCAGGCCATCTCCTACATCCCCGGCCGCCCCCCAACCATCGCCGGCTCACCCGCGCTGCTCGCCGTGAACTCCATCTCCTCCACCAGAATGTCTGGCGTGACAACGGCCATGCGGTAGTACATGCCCGGGCCGACGGACTGCCCCATGTTCGTGAGCTCGGGCTCCTTGCCCAGCGCGTAGATGTCCCGGAGTGTCCGGATGCTCAGCTCATCGAACGCGAGACCACGCACGGGCTCCATCCGACCATCGTCCGCGTAGACCTTGTAGGCGACGACCGGTCCCCGTCAGAAGTGCCGAGCCCGGCTCGTCGAAGCTCTCGGTCCACCGGTACTGACGTGAGATGTCCGGCACATCAAGACGCGTGATCAGGAGCCCGAACTCGCTGTCGAAGTCACGAGCCAGGTTCCGCAGCTCCTTCACCAGGTCCTTCTTCATTTTCTCGGACTGCACGAACAGGTTCGAGGCCGCCGGCACGGTCCACTGATTCGGGAACGTGATGGCGTGGCCGTTGGATTCCGTCAGCTTCTTGGTCGGGCCGCGGCTGGTCGGCAGCCCCACGAGCTTTCCGTCCTCCACGAGCGTCAGGTCCTCGGTCGGCACGCCCTCGTCATCGACGAGCTTGTAGCCGGCGAGCAACTGACCCTCCCAGCTCTTGCGCGTGGGCTCGTCCCGCACCGTCATGAACTCGGGCATCACGCGCCGGTTGAGCTTCCCAGCGAGCTTCGCGCCGGGCAAGTAGTCCTTCATCCACTCCTCGGCGAGGAGGGGAGACTTCGCCGGCGACAGCTGCCCGGC
>JBDRFG010000020.1:0-20304 GCA_043819135.1 Candidatus Eiseniibacteriota bacterium
TCAGGACGGGGCCGGGGGAGCAGTTGCCGAGCCCGACCGTGGGAGAAGGAGGCGACAGTGTCGGAGAGCGCCCTCAAGGCCAAGATCGTGCAGAAGGTCGCCGCGCGCGTTGCGGACCTCCGCGGGCGGGAGGCCATGCGCGTGGAGTATCCGAACTACGTTCGCGACCTCGTGGACAACCTCGCGCCCGGCATCGCGTTCGGCGACTTCCGTCCGGACTTCGAGGGCGCGGACGGCGGCGAACTCGTCAGCAGCGGTGGCCGACCTCAGAAGCTCTGCGCCGTTCACTCGTCGGCCGCGCTCGCCGTGAACACCTTCGCACCGTATCGTCGCACGCCCGAGTCTCTGAGCCTGGCAGGTAGGTCGGGCTTCACGTTCGCCTGCTTCGAGAAGAAGCTGCGCACGGGGCTGGGCGGCACACCGCCGAATCTCGACTTCTTCGCCGTCGGCGAGGAGGCCGTTGTTGCGGTGGAGAGCAAGTTCACGGAATTGCTGTCGCGGAAGGCAGCGAACTTCTCCGAGAGCTACGCGACGGCCATCTCCGAACTCGCCGATGCGCGGTGGGCGCAGATGCATCGTTCGCTCTGCTCCGAGCCGGGCCGTTTCCGCTACCTGGACGCGGCGCAGCTCGTCAAACACTACCTCGGCATCAGGTACAGCCTCGCCGAGGAACAGATTCCGAAGGCGTTGCTCTACCTGTTCTGGGAACCGGAGAACTGGCCTGAGGTTCCCGCGTTCTCGCGGCATCGGTGTGAGGTGCTGGAGTTCTCAATGGCCGTCGCGGGAGGCGAGGTCGAGTTCACAGCAGTGAGCTATCCGGAGCTGTGGGATTCGTGGGAAGAACTGGGAGCCTGGGACGGCGCCGAGGACCGGCTGCACTACCTGAGGGAGCGCTACGTGTTCGGCGCCTAGCGTCACGTCCGCAAGAAAGGCAATCCCGGATGGCTCACTCCGATGTCACGGTGTACGTGACGGACCTGGACGGCACGATCCTCGACGGCAACGCGCGTCTCTCGCCCAGAACGTGTGCCGGGCTGGAAGAGCTGCTGGACGAGGGGCTTCTGCTCACAGTTGCGAGCGCGCGCAGCGTCGTCGCCATGCAGCTGATGTTCGACGGCCTGCGACTCCCGCTGCCGGTGGTCGAGTTCAACGGTGCGTTCATCTCCAACCTCGCCACCCGGGAACATCTGGTGACGAACGCGATCGGCGCAGACGTGGTAGGTGACGTCTACCGGACCATCACCGCGGCGGGCTGCCTGCCGTTCGTGTCCACGTTCGACGGAGACGCGGACCGTCTTTACTACTCCGAGATCCTCAACGACGGCACGCAGCTCTACCTGGACAACCGCGTTGCGGACCACGACCCTCGAGTCAGGCACACGGACGATCTCCGTCCTCACCTCACGGAAGAAGTGGCCAGCCTGACGGTCATCGACCGCGTCGAGCCCGTCAAGGAACTGCGTCTGAAACTGGAAGACGAGTTCGGAGACCGCCTCTCGCTCGTCGACTTCGACAGCCTCTACTTCACAGGATGGCACTGGATGACGGTCCACGATGCGCGGGCCACGAAGGACCAGGCGCTGCTCGAGATGCTCCGTCGCGAGGGGCTGGACGGCGCCGAGGTCGTCGCGTTCGGCGACAGCAGCGGCGACCTCCCGCTATTTCGCGTCGCTGACCGGGCCATCGCCGTGGCCAACGCGTCGGACGAACTCATGTCGATGGCGACCGAAGTGACCGGCGCGAACTACGAAGACGGTGTCGTTGAGTTCCTCGAGCGCGATTGGAACGGCGCCCGGTCGCAACGTCCGTAGAGAAGCAACAGGACCGGACAACAAGCACGCAGGTGCGGAGATCTGCATGGCGACATGGAACGAGCTATTCGAGCGGGGAGAGGGCATCGCGCGCTTTCCGGAGCGCGAGGTGCAGGAGTTCGTCTCCCTGCTCGAGCGACGCTTCACCGAACGCCCGCTGCGCGTCTGGGACCTGTGCTGCGGCGCCGGCCGGCACACCGTGGCCATGGCCGTGCGCGGGCACGAGGTCTTCGCGAGCGACATCTCCGCGAACGGCGTTGCCCTGACGGAGAAGTGGCTGTCCGAACTTGGTCTGTCGGCGCGAACCGCCGTTGCGGACATGACCGAGTGCCCGTGGACTGATGCGACCTTCCACGGGGCCGTGAGCTGGGATTCCCTTCATCACAACACCCTCGGGAATATCCTCGCGGCTCTGCGCGTAGTACATGAGCGACTCGAAACCGGCGGCCTGTTGCTGGCTACCCTGAAGTCAACTCGGGCGGACTGGTTCGGGAAGGGCACAAAGCTAGAGCCGGGCACCTTCGCGCACGATTCGGGGCGCGAGGCCGGCGTGCCTCACCACTACTTCGACGAAGAGGGCATCCGCGGCGCGTTCGCCGCGTGGGAACTCGTGTCGCTCGTCGAACTCAGATGTGACTACGCGGAGCGGCCGAAGGATGGCCCCGACGTGAACCCGTTCCGGTACACCGCCTGGGGCGTGCTTGCGAGGAAGTAGACGGAGAACCCGAATGTCCTCTGAACGGAACCGGCCCGACCTGTTACAAGCCGACCCCGCGCTCGAGCGAACCTACGTCGGCTCAGGCATCGCCGAGAACTGGGACGCCCTCTTCGCCACCATCGATATCTTCCGAGGGGTGGCGACCGAGGTGGCCGGCAGGCTCGACTTCGACTATCCGCGCGAGCTGGACAAGCGTGTATGTGGCTACCTCGAGAGAGCGAGGGAAATGAACGCGTGAGCCGCTGGTCGGCGGCTCACGCGTCTGATTTGGGTGCTGAGTTCCCCTGCGATGATGTGTGCTCCGGACGGGCGACTCAGAAACTGCGGTGATGGTGGTCGCAGCTGATACGCGCTAGTCGAACAGGTACGCTTCTGGGATACTGGGTGCCCTCACGGACACCGGACGCCATTGGGCGCTGCTAGATGGGGTCGACGACGCTGATCGTATAGGATCCCGCAATCGGTGTTCCGTCCACCTTCGCGCCGGTCAGAGTCAGCGTGGCCGATGGAGGCGCCACGAGGGGCAAGATCTCAGCGCGGTCGAACTGGGCCACGAGATTGCCACGGCCGTCGGGCTTGGTCGACAGGACCGGGACGCCCTCGAGCGCCAGCGTGCTGTGGTCGACGTCGGAGTACGGGATGTCCGCGTGCACCGTAACGCCACCCTCGTCGCAGGACGCCTCCGAATCGATACTGAGCGTCTTCGGTGCGATGGTGATGTCGACCTCGAGAGTGGTGTCCTGTGCGACGGCATACGTGCCGCCCACAGAGGCCGTGAGCAGGACAGCGGAGACAAGAGCAAGGACTGCATGTGACAGGTGTCTTGTACGCACTTGAGCCTCCTTCAGTTTGATTCCAGTTGCGCCTTAGCCACGGACCATCGAGAGTTTGAGGACACGAGGGTGTCGTTTGTTCCCGGGAAGTGGCGCCCGCTTCTGACAGGACGCCGGAACCGTGAGGAGCGGGGAGGATGTGACTTCACCTCGCACTGCATATGGTGGTTCACTACTGCTGGCAGGCAGTTGCAGCGATTCGATGAACGGCGGCACTTGCATCGGAGGGATCGAAGAATGGTACCAGTTGTTACCGCAACCGGAGCAGTTGTGGCAGGGGTTGTCGCAAGGAAGCGCAAGAGGATCATCCGAGCCTTCCGGGAGCACGGGGCCACGAGCCCCGAGACGGCCAAGAGTCTCGTCGAGGTAGGATTGTCTGACGGATTCCTGGTGCACGTCATGAAGCTCAGGCACGTCATCGTGAACGTTGGGGGCGATCGGTTCTACCTCGACACCGCGCGCGAGCAGGCGGTCGAACGTACCCGCAGGGTGGTCCTCGCGGTTGTCGTGCTCCTGGTGGCGGCCATCATCGTCGTGCTGTGGCGGATGAGCCTCCTGTGAGAGCGTCCCGGACCGCCACCGCGCTCCTGCCGGTCGGGTCAGCACCGCTCCTGATCCTCGGTTGCGCTCAGAGCCCGTCCGCGAGGGTGTTCACGTCGCACCACACACAGGAGGATCTCGATTGAAACGCACCAGCGCCAACTTCCTCGTTGACTCGGTTGCACTCGCCGCGCTCGTTCTTCTGGCCGCGACGGGCGCACTCATTCGCTACGTGCTTCCCGCGGGCTCAGGACACACGAGCGCGCTGTGGGGTCTGGACCGCCACGAGTGGGGGCACATCCACTTCTGGATCGCCGTGGTCTTCGGCGTCGCGACGGTCGTGCATCTTGTGCTTCACTGGGGATGGATCACCTGTGTGGTCCGAGGTGACTCCGAAGAGAAGTCGAAGGGCCGCGTTATAGCGGCTCTGGCCGTGCTACTGGCGCTTGTTGTGCTGGCCGCGGCCCCTTTCCTCGGGACGGTCGAGGAGATCGAGGATGGGCGGCGCGGCGGCCGGGCCGGGGAGCACGAGGGCCGGGCCGGGGCGCACGAAGGAGAGCCGGCGCAGCACGAGGCCGAGAACGAGACCGTCCACGGTTCGATGACGCTTCGCGACGTACAGGAACTCACCGGCGTGCCCGTGGACTACATGATCGCCAACCTGAGTCTGCCCGTCGATGTGTCACCCGACGAGAGACTGGGGAGGCTCCGCCGCTCCTACGCGTTCGAGATAGACGACGTCAGGCGCGTAGTCAGCGGCTACGGGAGTCAGGACCGGGGGAGGACGGAAGACGGTTCATGACTTCGAGCAACCGTGTCTCCAGGAACTCCTGTCCGGGGCTCTGCCGGAGTGGCGACTCCAAAGACGAAGAGACGGGGAGGGACAGACATGACGAAAGCTCAGGACAAACGAACCCTCCTGGCCTACTGCGGGCT
The DNA here is from genome assembly GCA_043819135.1 of Candidatus Eiseniibacteriota bacterium. GTDB lineage: Bacteria > Joyebacterota > Joyebacteria > Joyebacterales > Joyebacteraceae > JALGZG01. The sequence continues at coordinate 4,839 of JBDRFG010000020.1, forward strand.
CTACTGTGGTGATTGCATGGGGTACACCGGCGTCATCGCGGACGCGGCGGAGCGATTCAAGGCCGTCCTCGAGCAGTACCAGTTCGGGAAGACCGCCGCAGCGATGTTCCAGGAGGAGCTGGCGGAATATGGCAATCTCGTCGAGATGGTCGATTTCATGTCCGGGCTACGATGTCCCGCGGTGTGCCGTTCGAGAACGGGCCACACCTCGTGCCAGGCGAAGAATTGCTGCATCGGGAACGGCTATTTCGCGTGCCACGAATGCGACGGGTTCGAGACGTGCGATACCCTGCGCGCGGTGCACTTCGGCATCCACGAGGAGGCCTGCACTCTGAACCTGAAGGCCATTCGAGATATCGGACTGGACGCCTGGCTCGAGAGCGGCGAGCGCCACTGCTACTGGACACTCGACGGAGACGGCGCTTCCGGACGCGACTGACGCGAGCATCTTCGTCGAGGCGTCGCGAGCTCAGCATGCAGACGCGCGCGAGACCGAGAAGGTCCCGCGCGCGTTGCCGTGATGAGGTTCTTCTGTTTCGTGCCTGCTTCCCCGTCTACCGCTTTGTGACCGGCTTGGTCACATGCGCCGGCAGCGCCGCACCCACTGGTGGAGTCGCGTGGAACTCGTTGATCAGCGTGAACACGCCGGTCTCGGCGTTCAGCTCGCCCACGTGCCACCAGTAGTTCTCGCCACAGGTTCCGGTAGGAACGTTCAGGACGCGGATCAGGTTGTTGCCGGCATAGATCTGGACGACGGCGCTCGAGGTCGCGAGCGTTCCGGTGCCGGTCCACTCGTGGATGGCGTACACGTACTGCCCGTCGTACTCCGGCAGAAGCGTCACGGTCTCGGGACCGAAGCTGACCGTGTCGTCGACGTCGAGCTCGGCGTATGGCGCTGCCAGGAGCGTCCCTCTGTTCGCGAAGTATACGTGAGTGTACTGCCCGACGCCGGTCGGGATCCACAGATGCGAGTCGAGATCTGACGGGTCCTGTCCCCACGTGAGAATGAACCTGTACTGGTCGGCCGACATGGCCGATGGCACGAGTACGACATCCTGTTGCACGGTCGCGTTGTCGCCGACCACGAGCACCATCGAGAACGGCTGATAGCCGCTCGCCGAGGCCGTCACGAGGACGTGTTCGCCCGGTACGACGTTGGTGACGGAGTAGTTTCCGCCGACGCCGCTCGTCGTCTGGACGCCGTTGACCGCGACGGTCGCGCCAGAGATGCTCCCGCCGGTCGTCGCGTCGCGGACCACACCCTGGACCGTGCCGAGGTTCGTGGTTGACACGCAGCCGGGCGCCGTCACCACGGGCTCGATCAGTGCAATGTCCAGCGTGGTCCGGCCGGTGTTCGGCCCGTCCATCTGGGTCAGTCTGACCTCCTGCGTTCCGCAGTAGCCCTGTGCGAGGTAGACGCTGTTTTTCAGCTCCTCAAGGACGCCGCCTGCGTTCGAGTAGTCGGCCCAGCAAATGTAGACGAGAACTGAGTTCGAATCCGGCGGGTACGTCGTGGCCAGAAGAAGGCCCGAGATTCGCGCCGCCAGTTCGTCGGCGATCAGACCGTCGTCCATGTCGGTGATCTCGTCGGTCGCCAGCCCGACCAGCGAGGAGCGGATCTCGTCCCAGCTATCCTCGGGCACCCAGGCGATCCCGTGAATGCCCGGTATCGGAGTGGCTCCGCCCGTCCATGGGAAGAGTTCGTCCCAGCTCGTGGGGACCGCGCCCTGGTTCGTGATGACGTCGTCCCTGTCGTAGGTGTAGAGGCCCACCTGGTAGCCGTCGCCGCCAATGGCGAGGCAGCTCGCCTCGTCATCGCAGGCGCTGGCGACGCAGATATACTGAGCGCCTACGACGGGCTCGGCCGTCAGTCCGTCTCGCACCTTCGCGCGGAACGTGCCGAGATCGCCCATGTCGATGGTGACAAGTCCGTCGGCTCCGGACGTGCCGCTGCCGACGACCCAGCTGCAGTCGGTGTCGGGCTCGCCGGGTGCGGTCGTTCCACCGCAGCCCGCCATCGTGAAGCCGACTGCCGCAACCAAGAACGCCATGAGAGCAAAGCGGAGCATATTCAGCAACATCGTTCCCTCCTTCGCGAGATGCCCTGCGGTGCCGCGCATTGCGGGGCAGCACCGGGCGGGTACCGCGCACGTAGCCCGCACCACTTCCCAAAGGTGTCGTGAGGCCCTGTATGCAAGTTCACTGCCAAGCGTGCACGTGGCGCAGGGGACAGGAAACGCCTTGTCTACGGATGGCGTGGTCGTTTACTCTCCGACGGGGCAGAGTTGAGCGTCGCTCGGGAGGCGGACGCGGGCGCCGGTCGTCGACTGATCGGCACGGGACAGGGTTTATCGGACGGAGGAGTGCGATGGTGCACGACACGATACTCGACACGATAGGCAGCACACCGCTCATCCGCATCAACCGCATGACCGGGGACGCCGACGCCGAAGTGGTCGCCAAGCTCGAGTCCTTCAACCCAGGGAGCTCGGTCAAGGACCGCATCGCTCTCAACATGATCGAGGACGCCGAGCGGAGCGGCGCTCTAGTGCCGGGTGACGTCATCGTCGAGCCGACGTCGGGCAACACGGGCATCGGCCTGGCGCTCGTGGCTGCCGTCAAGGGTTACGAGGCAGTGCTCGTCATGCCAGAGACGATGAGTGTCGAGCGGCGCGCCATTCTCACGCACTTCGGAGCGAGCATCGTGCTGACTCCGGGCGGCGAGGGCATGAGGGGCGCCATCGCGGAGGCGGAGCGCCTCGCTGCCGCGCCCGGGCACTTTATGCCCCGGCAGTTCTCGAACCCCGCCAACCCGGACGCGCACAGGAAGACCACCGCGCGCGAGATTATCAGGGCGCTGGAGGGCCGGGCGCTCGACTTCTTCGTCGCCGGTGTCGGAACAGGCGGCACCGTCACGGGCACGGGGCAGGTCCTGAAGGAAACGTACCCCGACATCACCGTGGTCGCCGTCGAACCGGCCGGCTCGCCCGTCCTGTCAGGCGGCCCACGCGGTTCGCACGGGATCCAGGGCATCGGCGCCGGTTTCGTTCCCGACAACTACGACAGGGAGACGGTGGATGAGGTGCTGCAGGTGGGCGACGGTGACGCAATGGAGACCGCGCGTGCCCTGGCCTGCCAAGAGGGCATTCTCGCGGGCATCTCATCGGGCGCCGCCATGTTCGCCGCACTAGAGGTTGCGCGGCGCGCCGGACGTGGTAAGCTGGTTCTCGTGATGCTACCGGACACGGGTGAGCGCTATTTGAGCACCGACCTCTTCAGGTAGTCGACATGAGACCTCTCTTCCTCGACGACATAGCAGCAATCAGGAAGAACGACCCGGCCGCCAGGAGCATCGTCGAGATCTGGCTGTGCTATCCCACCCTGCACGCTATCCTGATACACAGGGTCGCGCACTTCCTTCACGCGAGGCTCCGTGTTCCCGTCCTGCCCCGCTTCATCTCCGTGTGCAACAGGTTCATCACGGGCGTCGAGATACATCCAGGCGCGCGCATAGGCCGGGGCTTCTTCATCGACCACGGGAGCGGCGTGGTCATCGGAGAGACGTCCGAAATAGGCGACGACTGCATCCTTTTCCACGGCGTGACCCTGGGAGGAACGGGTCATCACATGGACAAGCGGCACCCGACCATAGGCAACAATGTGCTTGTCGGTGCGAACGCCACGTTGCTCGGTCCCATCGAGGTCGGAAGCAACGCGAAGATAGGCGCTGCGGCGGTTGTCATTAACAGGGACGTCCCCTCCGACTGCACCGTCGTGGGCGCTCCCGGCAGGATAGTGAAGCGAGACGGTCGGCATGCCGACGAGCCTCTGCCTGTCGCGCACTATCAGCACAAGATGAATCGGAACGCCTGACGCGCGGCCCGCGCGGCAGGTGCCCCCCTGGCGGCCTCGGCCGCACTCGCACCCCCTAAACACCCGGCGGGACCACGTCTCCGCTCGGAAGGAAGGGAGGACCCCCATGTCAGCGAGCGCAAGCTTCCTGCGTAGGATCCTGTTGTCGGCGGTACCCTGGCTTCTCCTCTGTGCGACCCTCGCGGTAGCGGCGCCCGTGCTGGCCGCGGACGACGTCGAGGAGCTGCCGCTCAAGACGGACATCGTCTCGGCGACCGTCTACGGCCGCCAGGCCCAGATTGTCCGTCGGGGAGAGGTGAGACTCGAGCCCGGTACCGTTCAGTTCGTGTGCGGCGACCTCCCTGAGAAGTTCGTCGAGTCGTCTCTCAGCGTGGAGGGGACCGGCGTCGAGGGCGCCAGGATCATAGGCATAGACCTCCGCAGGACCCAGACGTCCGGCACTGAATCCCCGCGCTACGAGGAACTCAGCACGGAGCTGGAGGGACTAGAGGCGAGCCTGGAGCGCCTTCAGATACGCCACTCGGCGCTAGGCCGCCGCAAGGAGCTTGCGAGGTCGATCAGCCAGTTCTCGAGCGAACTTGGGCAGGAGCAGTTGGCCGCCGGTGATTTCGCTCCGTCGTACTGGGACGGCGTCCTGGCCTTCTTCGAGAAGGAGAACGTCGGGACCGCCGACCGGATGGAGGAACTTGAGGCGGAGATGTCCGGGCTCGAGACGAGGCGGTCGTGGATACGGGCCGAGCTCCGCGCCATGCAGATCGGTGAGGGGCCGGGCAAAGAGGTTGTCGTCGACTGCGAAACGGACGAAGGCGGCGCTCTGACCGTCGAGCTTACGTATCTGGTTCCCGACGCGTCGTGGTACCCGGAGTACACCGTCCGGTACATCGAGCGCGACGACGAGGTCGAGCTGACATACGCCGCGCGGATCGTCCAGGCCACCGGCGAGGACTGGAAGGGCGTGTCGGCAGTCCTGTCCACCGCCACTCCGCATGTGGGCGCCGCGCCGCCCGAGCTCATTCCTCTCTATGTCGGGGGCACGACCGGGTCGATTCGCGGCAGAGTGACCGCCGCGTCGTCCGGGATGGCGCTGCGCTATGCGAACGTGTCCGTCGTCGGGACCGCGAGCGGTTCGGTGACCAATGCCGACGGGGTGTACGTCATCTCAGACGTGTCCGCCGGCTCGCACACGCTCCAGGCCTCCTATATGGGCTACCAGACCGCGCGGAAGTCCGGTGTGAGGGTGGGCGTCGGCCGCGTGTCGCACGTCGAGTTCGCACTCGAGGAGGAGTATCTTGCGGCGGAAGAGGTTCAGCTCACCGCCTCTCGCAGATCGAGCGACGCCCTTGCGGTTCAGCCCGGCGTCGTTACCGAAGGCGAGATCCACGTCCGCGGCAGCAGGGCCAGCGAGGTCAAGCTGTACGCGGAGCCGCCCTCGATACCGCACGTGGAGGCCGAGCTGCTGGGCTCCGAGTTCGCCGCGAACCTCGTGATCCCGAAGCCCATCGACCTCGAGACGGGCGCCGAGCCCAGGCGCTCTCTCGTCGTCAGAAGGCGGATACCGGGGAGCTTCGTGCTCCAGGCGGTCCCGCGCCTCTCCGGGCACGTCTTTGTGAAGGGAACCCTCGAGAATCCGCTGGCCATTCCGCTTCTCCCGGGTGCCGCCGAGATGTACGTCGAGACGGTGCCGGAGGGCAGCAACGCGAAGGTCTCGAACTTCGTCGGGGAGGACCGCATCGATGCGGTCGGTTCCGGTGAGGAGTTCGAGATGTACCTCGGCGTCGACCAGAACGTGAAGGTCGAGCACTCTCTGAAGAGGAAGGAGACCCTCTCCAGGGAGTCGAGCAAGACCACGAAGGTGAGGTACACGTATCTCATCACCGCGGAGAGCTTCAGGCGTGGAGCCACCGAACTTCGCGTCGCCGACCGCGTCCCGGTCTCCACGATCAAGGAGGTCAAGATCACCGACCTCGAGATCGTCCCCGAGCCCGACGAGCAGACAGAGGAGGGGATGGTCAGCTGGCTGCTCCACATGGAGCACGGGGAGAAGCAGGAGATCACGGTCGAGTACGTCGTCGAATACCCATCACACATGTCGGCGACCAGTCTCGGCCTCGAGGAGTAGGCGGTAGAGACCGGCGATTCGTGGTATGATACCCGCTGCTGCGCGTGCGTTGATGACGGCGTCAGCGCACGCGCGTCGGCGTCGTTTCGTGCGTGTCAAGTTCCCCGGGCAGTGCCCGGGCGCACATTGCGAAGGGACGGCAGATGTCGGCAGTGGAACAGCGGGGGTCCGAGGTTCAGAACGTGCGCGAGGCGCTGGCCTCGTTTCTCGATGACTATCCGACCTACAAGGACACGAGCGCGATAGACGAGCTGCGCGAGAAGGACTACTCACGCCTGGACGCGCAGGGACACATCTACCTGGACTTCACGGGGGCAAGCCTGTACTCAGAGAGCCAGCTGGCCAGGCACCTCCACCTGCTCAGGGCGAACGTGTTCGGCAATCCTCATTCGCTCAACCCCACGTCTATGGCGATGACGGACCTGGTCGAGCGGGCGCGCAAGCGCGTGCTCCGCTACTTCAACGCGTCGCACAACGACTACCTTGCCATCTTCACGCCCAACGCCAGCGGCGCGCTCAGGCTCGTCGGCGAGGCATACCCGTTCGACGAGGACGCCAGGTTCCTTCTGACGTTCGACAACCACAACTCGGTCAATGGCATCCGCGAGTTCGCGAGGACCAAACACACTCCGACCACATACGTGCCGGTCGAGCTGCCGGAGATGCGCGTGAACGAGACGGAGCTCGAGTGCCTTCTGGACGAGCCCGGTCCCGGTCAGACCAACCTGTTCGCGTTCCCGGCGCAGTCGAACTTCTCCGGCGTCCAGCATCCTCTCGAGTGGATCGAACTTGCTCAGGAGAAGGGCTGGGACGTTATCCTCGACGCCGCGGCATACGTGGCGACCAACCGGCTCGACCTCAGTCGCTGGAAGCCGGACTTCGTTCCGGTCTCCTTCTACAAGATGTTCGGCTACCCCACCGGGGTCGGCTGCCTCCTGGCCAGACGGGACGCGATCGCGAAACTCAGGCGCCCGTGGTTCGCTGGAGGCACCATCACCGTCGCCTCCGTTCAGGGCGACAAGTACTATCTCCACGACAGCGAGGCCGCGTTCGAGGACGGGACCATCGACTATCTTGCGCTGCCCGCCGTGGAGGCCGGTCTGGACCATCTTTGCGCTGTCGGGCTCAAGACCATCCACGAGAGAGTGAAGTGTCTCACCGGGTGGAGCCTCGGCGAGCTTGCGGACATGCGTCACAGCAACGGCAGGCCGTTGCTACACATATACGGTCCGCTGGACACGGACATGCGGGGCGGGACCGTCACGATGAACTTCTACGACCCCGATTGCCGGTTCTTCGACCACCGCATGATCGAGTCCGAGGCCAGCCGCGCGAGGATCTCGCTCAGGACCGGGTGCTTCTGCAATCCAGGGGGCGGGGAGCTGTCCCTCGGCATCTCCGAGAGCGACCTCACCACCTGTTTTTCTCAACCGCAGAAGAGGCTGACCCTGGACGACTTTCGCCACTGCATAGACGGCAAGAGCACGGGGGCCGTTCGCATATCGTTCGGCATCGCCAGCAACTTCGCCGACGCGTACCGCTTCGTGGAGTTCGCGAGGACGTTCACGGACCAGCGCGCTGACCAGGAGGCGCCGGGTGGAGATACGGCCCTACGAGGATAAGGATCTGTCGGCGGTCGTCAAGCTGTGGAACGCTGTGTTCCCGAACGCGCCGGCGCATAACGATCCCGCCGAGGCAATAGCGCGGAAGCTCGAGGTGCAGCGGGAGCTCTTCGTCGTGGCCACGGACGCCGGGGAGATCGTCGGGACGGCGATGGCCGGCTACGACGGACACCGCGGGTGGGTCTACTCCGTGACGGTGAGCCCCGATCGCAGGAGGCTGGGGATAGGCACGGCGCTCATGCGGCGGGTCGAGCGCGGCCTCGCAGGTCTGGGGTGTCCGAAGCTGAACCTCCAGGTGCGAGGCACCAACCGCCAGGCGGTGGGCTTCTACGAGAGCCTCGGGTACGCGACCGAGGACCGCGTCAGCATGGGGAAGAAGCTCGGCCGAGACAAGGAATGACGCTCCAGGATCATCGGCGTAACGACTGAGGCAGCTGCCGTCCCGCCAGGACGACGCGCCGCACGAGAGCTTTCGCCGTGAGAGGGAGACGACCGGATGGACATGCGCTTCGGCTACGTCACCGTGACCGCCGCCCCGCTCGGTGGGCGGTCCCAGGCGGGCGCCGCGTCCGACTACGCCCGCGCGCTTGAGACGATCGGCGGGGAGCCGTGGGAGCCCCGGAACGTCGCCGACCCGGTCCCGCTGGCAGTGCTCGTCGAGACGGGAGGGACCGAGCGGACCATCCTGGATCTTTGGCGCAGAAGACTCGACACTGCGGCAAAGGCCCCGGTGCTTCTGGTGGCCCACTCCGGCAGCAACTCACTCCCGGCCTCGTTGGAGGCGCTCGCCCGACTGCGCCAGGACGGCCTGAGGGGACGCATCCTCTACCTTGCGAACCCGGGTGACGCAGCCGGGCTGGCCGCCGTCAGGGCGGCGGTCCGCGATGTCGACGCGTGGCGACAGCTGCGCCAGGCGCGGATCGGCGTCGTCGGTTCGCCATCGGGCTGGCTGGTTGCGAGCAGCCCCGACCCCTCGATCGTCCGAACAACGTGGGGTCCTCACGTCTCCACGGTCAGTCTCGATCAGCTGACTGAGGCCATCCGCACCGCGGCCGCGCTCGCAGCCGGGTCCGAGAGGGAGTCCATCGCGTCGGGAGCGGCCGAGGTTGTCGAGCCCGGGCCGACCGACGTCACCACGGCCGAGATCGTCTTCGCGGCCGTTCAGCGCATCGCGGAGCAGCACGGTTTCAAGGGTGTGGCCTTGCGTTGCTTCGATCTGGTCGAGGAGCTTGGGACCACCGGCTGTGTCGCGCTGTCCAGGTTGGCGGACCAGGGAGTGGCGGCGGGCTGCGAGGGGGACGTGGTGAGCACAGTGGCCATGCTCTGGGTGAAGCTCCTTCTGGATGAGACCTCGTGGATGGCCAACCCGTCGGCGGTCGACCCCGCCGGGAACTCTTTGGTGCTAGCTCACTGCACCGTTCCACGAAGCATGGTCGGCGACTACAAGCTGCGCTCGCATGTCGAGTCGGGCAAGGGCGTGGCCATCCAGGGCGCGCTGGCCGGCGGTCCCGTCACGCTCGTCCGGATCGGCGGGAAGTCCATGACCGAGCTGTGGCTGGCCGAGGGCGAGGTTCAAAGGGCCGGGCATTCCGATAGTCTGTGTCGCACCCAGGTGGAGCTGCAGCTGACCGGCGGCGGCACGGTGTCGGACCTGCTCGAGCGTCCTCTGGGGAACCACCTGGTCCTGGTGCGGGGACGGCACGCCGCGCGACTGCGCGCGTGGTGGGAGATGATGATAGCGGACTAGCTCGACCGGGGCCGCCCCGTCGGTGGAGACGTCCGAGGAGTCGAAGGATGCCCCAGCGCTCGCCCGGATCCCCGCGACGTTCCGCCGGAGTCCACGAAAGCATCTACAGGATAGCGCGCCTGATACCCCCGGGTCGCGTTGCCACGTACGGCCAGCTCGCCGCGTTCGAGGGCGCGTGCACCCCGCGAATGGTGGGCTACGCCATGGCCTCCGTTCCCGCGGGCAGCGACGTGCCCTGGCACCGCGTCATCAATAGCAGAGGCACAATCAGTCTGAGCCCCGAATGCGACGGCCACCAACTCCAGCGCGCCATGCTCGAGTCGGAGGGAGTCGTTTTCGACGAGGGCGGGCGGGTCGACCTCGAGCGATTCGGGTGGACCGGGCCGGGCCTGAACGGGGGCCGAGCCAACCGCCGGGAGGACCGGAACACGCGGCGGTAATGGGTGTCCACGACCTCCCCCTCGTGCTATACTCCCCGGTCGCTTTTCTCCATAGGAGGTCACACATGCCCAGTTCTCCGGCCGTCGCACTCGAGCACGCAAGGAAGGCACGAGACAAGGTACTGTCCGAACTGCGTGAGTTCCTGAGTATCCCGTCCGTATCCAGCAATCCCCAGGGTCACGATGACATCAAGCGCGCCACCGACTGGCTTTGCGGGCGCCTGAAAACCCTGGGTCTCGAACGCGTCGAGGCGCTGGCCACTGCCGGGCACCCCGTCGTGTACGGCGAATCGCTGACCGCCGGGCCGTCCGCTCCGACCGTGCTCATGTACGGTCACTACGACGTGCAGTCCGCCGCCCCGCTGGGTGACTGGGACACCGATCCTTACAGACCCGTTGTGCGAGGGGACAGCCTCTTCGCGAGAGGCTCGTCAGACAACAAGGGACAGATCATGGCCTGCGTCGCGGCCGTCCAGGCCGTGATGAAAGCGGGCCCGCTGCCCGTCAATCTCAAGTTCATAGTCGAGGGTGAGGAGGAACTGGGCTCGCCCAACTTCGCGGGGTTCCTGGAGGAACATCGCGACCGTCTCGGCGGCGACTTCGTCCTCAACCCCGACGCGGGCATGCTGGGGCCCGACACTCCGACTATCTACTACGGTCTGCGCGGCATGTACGTGTGCAAGCTCCGCGTGGTCGGCCCGTCGCGCGACCTGCACTCGGGAAGCTACGGCGGCGTCGTGCACAATCCTATTCACGCGCTCTCGCACATGATCGCCGGCTTGCACGACCGTGACGGCCGCGTGACGCTCCGCGGGTTTTACGACAGGGTGCGCGAGCTGACGCCGGAGGAGCGCGCCGAGATGGCCGCCCTCCCGAGAGACGAGGCCTCCTACCTCGAGCAGTCGGGTGTCAGCAAGCTCTGGGGCGAGCCGGGGTTCACGCCGGTGGAGCGCGAGGGAGCAAGGCCCGCCGTCGATGTGATTCACATTCTTGCGGGCAGTCCGAAGTCCGCGATCCCTGCGGAGGCGAGCGCCATCATCACGGCACGACTCGTACCCGACCAGGACCCCAACGAGGTCCACGAGGGGCTGATGCAGCACCTCAAGGACAGCATTCCGTCCACCGTCAGCTGGGAAGTGCAGAAGTGCGAGGGATTCCCCGCGTCTCTGACCGACAGGTCCAGCCCGGGTGTGCTTGCACTGGCCAGTGCAATGGTGGACGTCTGGGGCACGGAGCCTGTGTTCTGCAGGAGCGGCGGCAGCATCGCGGCCGTGGGGCAGCTGCAGACGATCCTCGGGATCGACTCGGTCCTCACCGGGTTCGCACTCCCGGATGCGCAGATGCACGGGCCCAACGAGAAGCTCCACCTGCCAACCTGGCAGAAGGGCATCGAGGCGCTTGTTCGCTTCATTTACCACCTCGCGGACGCGTAGCACGTTTTGTCTTCCTGGACGCCGCGGCTCGTGCCGGCGGCGGCCGGGGAGTGACAAGGGCGTGATCCGGTCATCTGTAGGACACAACGGGCGTTTGATGGGAACGAGGGGAGAGGCATGGCGATAGTCCTGAACGGCAAGGGTCTGACTGTCGAGAAGCTGGTTCGCATCGCGCGGCACGGGGAGAAGGTCGAGATACCGCCGGAGGCGTGGGAGCGGATCAAGGTCTGCCGGGCGATGCTCGAGGAGAAGATCGTCGCCAAGGAGATCATGTACGGGGTCAACACCGGGATAGGGGAGTTCTCCGAGGTAGTCCTCGACGATGATCAGACCGAGCAGTTTCAGAGGTACCTCATCTACAATCACGCGGCCGGGATCGGCGACCTCGCGCCCATAGAGTACGTGCGCGGCGCCATGGCGGGGCGTATCAACGTGCAGGTTCAGGGCAAGTCGGGATGTCGCCCCGAGATCGTTGAGACGCTCGCCGCGATGCTGAACAAGGGTGTGACTCCCGCGGTCTGTCAGAAGGGGTCGGTCGGCGCGTCCGGCGACCTCGCACCGATGTCGCAGATCGCGCTCCTCATGATGGGCGAGGGCGAGGCGTTCTTCGAGGGCGAACTCATGCCCGGTCGTGAGGCTCTCGACAAGGCGGGCATCCCGGTGCCCGGTCTCAAGGCCAGGGACGGACTGTCCACGATCAACGGTTCGAATCTTCTGACGGCGATGAGCGCCATCCACATCTACGACATGAACCGGTGGCTCAAGCAGGCGGAGATCGCCTGCGCGATGACCCTCGAGGCGCTTCTCGCGAACATGAAGCCGTACAACGCGCTTCTGCACGAGGTGCGCGGGTTCGCGGGCGCGATGCGGACGGCCAAGGCGCTCCGAACATGCATAGAGGGCAGCGACCTCGTCACGGGCAAGCTGAAGGTCAAGGTGCAGGACGCCTACTCGATGCGCTCGACGCCTCAGGTGATCGGGGCGGCGCACGACGCCATCGCGTACGCGAAGAGCCAGGTCGAGATCGAGCTCAACGGCATCGGCGACAATCCCATATTCTTCCCTGAGCACAAGCTGACGCTCACGGGCGCGAACTTCCAGGGCTCGCCGGTCGGCCTGCCCATGGACATGGCCGGCACGGCGATAACGATGGTCAGCGTCCTCTCGGAGAGGCGCCTGAACAGGCTGACCAACCCGGCGCTCTCGATCGGTCTACCACCCTTCCTGACGAAGGGCGCGGGCATGATGTCGGGGATGATGCTGAGCCAGTACACCGCGTGCATGCTCATCGTCGAGCAGAAGCTCCTCTCGGCCCCGGCCAGCATCCAGTCCATACCCGCGGCCGCCGATCAGGAGGACTTCGTTTCGATGGCCATGAACACCGCCATCAAGAACGGGCAGATCCTGGACAACGCGTACGGCATTCTCGGCATCGAGTTCATGGCCGCGGCGCAGGCGCTCGACTTCCGCGAGTTCACTCCGGGCAAGGGAGTGCAGAAGGCGCGCGAGGTCATCAGGAAGCACATCGCGCACCTCGATGAGGACCGCCCGCTCTACCCCGACCATACGAAGATGAAGGATGTCGTGCGGTCCTGCGAGATCCTCGAGGCGGTCGAGGCCGCGGTCGGAAGTCTCGAATAGGGGAGGGCGGCCCTCCGGCCGCCCGTGTGACAGAGGGGCCCGTATGTGGTAAACTGTGCGGGCGGTCTTCCGCCTGTTTGGGGGGAATCGCCCGCGATTGTTTGTCTGTAGACCTGAGACAGGAGGGCCAACCGTGGGTCTTCTCGCGTGGATCATCTTCGGCGCGCTGGCCGGCTGGGTCGCCAGCAGGATAACCGGCAGGCAGCAGGGGTGCTGCCTCAACATCGTCGTCGGGGTCGTCGGTGCCTTCATCGGCGGCATCATCGTTCAGTTCGCGACCGGCCGGGGCTTCAGCCTGGGATTCAACCTTCCCAGCTTCGCGGTCGCCATTCTCGGCGCCGTGATCCTGCTCGCCATAGCCGGAATAGCCACCCGGCCTCTCCGCATGTGATCCTGGCGGACCCGGAAGCAGGTTCCTACCGGAGGTACGGTGACGCCCTTCGTTCATACCAGTGATCTCTTCAAGACCTACCAGAAGGGTACCGTGCCCATTCCCGTGCTTCAGGGCGTTTCTCTGGAGATGGAGAAGGGCGAGTACGTCTCCGTCGTCGGGCGGTCGGGGTCGGGCAAGTCGACGCTCCTCAATCTCCTCGGGGGCCTGGACACCGCGACATCGGGCCGCATCGTCGTGGGCGACTCCGAGGTGACGTCGCTCAGCCGGCAGGATCTGGCGGTTCACCGCCGGTCCACCGTCGGGATGATCTTCCAGTCGTTCAATTTGATCCCGTCGAGAACCGCCCTCGAGAACATCACGCTCGCGCTCGCGTTCGGGAGCTACCCCCGGAGTGACAGGAGACGGCGTGCGGCCGAGCTTCTCACCTCGGTCGGTCTCGAGCATCGCCTGAGCCACACGCCCGGAGAGCTCTCGGGCGGCGAGGCCCAGCGTGTCGCCATCGCACGCGCGCTCGCGAACAGCCCCGACGTGCTCCTGGCGGACGAGCCCACGGGCAACCTGGACAGCAAGACCGCCGAGGAGATAGTCGGGCTCCTGGAGTCGCTCAACCGGGAGCAGGGGCTGACGGTCGTCATGGTCAGCCACGACGAGGCCGCGGCGCGCAAGGTTTCGCACCGCGTGTTCAGGCTGATGGACGGCCGTGTGACAGACGAACTGAGCGGGAGGAGCGACCGATGACACCTCCCGACCTGTGGCGTCTCTCGCTCGAGAATCTGTGGCGGACGAAGCTCCGGAGCGTGCTGACGACGCTCGGGGTCGTCATAGGCATAGGCGCGCTCGTGTCGATGGTCAGCTTCGGGATCGGCATGCAGGAGAACGTCACCAAGGAGTTCCGCGAGAACGACCTCTTCACGAGCATGCAGGTGCTTCCGGCGGCTATTGACGTGGGCGAGATCATGGCGGGCAATCTGGAGCCACCAGAGCACCTGAAAGCGCTGACCGACTCGGCCGTGGAGGCCATCCGGGCGCTGCCCGCGGTCGAACTCGCGTACCCCGAGATCCGTTTCCCGGTCACGGTGCGTATGATGGGAAAGGAAGCCAGGACGAATCTCCAGGCCGTCCCGGCAGCAATGGGGCAGTTCAAGCCCTTCAGCGAACTCGAGTACGGGAGCTTCTACGAGGGCGACGCTGACTCGGCCGTCGTGCTCACCGTGCGCCTCCTGGACGAACTCGGATTCCGGCTTGCGGAGGAGCCCGTCGACACCCGCCCCGACGAGTCGGACGCCGGCGAGTTTGTGACTATCTCCGCCGACTCCCTCATCGGGAGGGAGATCGAGATCGTCAGTTCGACGGTCGACCTCCAGAGCGCCGCCAGGTCGTTCATGCGGAGCTTCACTCCTCCGTCACGGCTTCCTCTCAAGGAGGAGATAGTCCGTCTGAAGGTGGTAGGAGTGCGTGGGCGGGCCATGGGCTTCGGTGCGGCACGGTTGCGCGGGGGTGTTACCGTTCCCATCGATATCGGCACCTCCATGCCGCGGCTCGGTTTTTCCGACGTGTGGGATCTGTTGGACGGCTCCGGCGAGACGGAGGGCTACGGGTCCGTCTACGTGCGCACGACGGGAGTCAAAGACATCTCGGCCGTGAGGGAGGCCGTCGAGGAGATGGGCTTCGGCGTCCTGGCCCTTGTCGATCAGCTCGAGGAGATCAAGCAGAGCTTCCTCATCATGGACGCCCTCCTGGGCGCCGTCGGCACCATCGCTCTCATTGTCGCCGCGCTTGGGATCATCAACACGATGGTGACGTCGATCCTGGAGCGTACCCGTGAGATAGGCGTGATGAAGGCGATAGGCGGAAGCGAGAGGGACATCCGGTGGATATTCTTCTCGGAGGCGGCGACGATCGGTTTCTTCGGAGGCGTCTTCGGGCTCGCGCTCGGCTGGGTCGTGACGAGGATAGCCAACGCGGTGGCCAACCACTACCTGCGCCCTCAGGGCGTGCCCGAGGTGGACCTGTTCTACATGCCGCTCTGGCTGATAGCGGGCGCCATGGTGTTCGCCGTCGGCGTGAGCCTGCTTGCCGGGCTCTACCCGGCCTCGCGCGCGGCCCGCGTGGACCCAGTCCAGGCGCTGCGACACGACTAGAGAGGAGCAGAGAGATGAGGGCACTGTTCGTTCTTCTCACCGCCGCGGCACTCCTG
>JBDRFG010000021.1:0-4641 GCA_043819135.1 Candidatus Eiseniibacteriota bacterium
CCTCGAGCATATCCTCGACCATGCCGGCGCCCCACAGCTCATCACCGAAACGCTCAAAGATACTCTCTGCGAGCACTCCGCCGGCAATCTGCGTGTGCTTACCAACATGGGACAAGAGCTTCTCACTGCCGCCGCTGGGCGCGAGCTCCCCACACTCGACGAGAAGCTCTTCTTCGACGTCTTTACCCAGAAACCCAAGTCCACGCGATCTCGAAAACAAACCGCCGCAAGCCCTGCCTGAGCACCTCACTCAACTCACAAGGAGAAACAGTAATGAAGATGATCCAAATCCCGACACGCTGGACGACCGAACAAGCCGACGCTGCCATCCAACTCATCGAATCCATCCTCGACGCACTCTGGCACCAGTACCCAGAGCCACCCGACGAGTACTACTACGACGACCTCACATGCGACGACAGCGAATCCCGCCTCCTGACCGATCCTCAACAAGGCCTCGACCCAAACCAGTACGGCGACGACGACATCCCTTTCTGACGCACCCATCAAACAACGCTGCCAAACTGTCTCCACCGATTCAACAGTTGATGCCCCACAATTCCTCTCCTGTCCGCACCTTTCCTACCAACAACCTCAATTAGCGCGATCACCTCCCCCTCAAAAAGCGTGACCGTGCTCAATCACGTTTCTCCCGACGTGCCATCAGTCAATCACCATCGGCAGGCTCGCCAGATCCTCGGACAACAGCGTTCGGTGCCCTGGCAAGCGGCGAGCCTCGTCGATTGAGCAGCTTCTGCGTCCGTTCGAGCTCTGCGGCGAGCGTCTTTTCGTCCGGCAGGGCGGTCCTATACTCCGCCGCGAGCACCTTGTTGGGTAGGCCCTCGAGCGCGTAGTGCGCCACGGCGGCGTCCTTCGAAGCGCACAGGATCAGGCCGACCGGTGGGTTCTCCTCGGGCAGCGTCCAGTGCTCCCGAGCGTAGTTGAGATAGAGATGCATCTGTCCGGCATCGGCGTGCGTGAACTTCCCTAGCTTGAGGTCGATGATGACGAGGCATCGCAACCGCCGATGGAAGAAGAGGAGGTCGACGCGGTACCACTCGTCGCCAATGCGCAGGCGCCGTTGCCGCCCGATGAAAGCGAAGTCGCCGCCCAACTCGAGCAGGAAGCCTTCGAGCTTTCCGATGAGAGCAGCTTCGAGGTCGCTCTCCGAGTACTCGTCCTTCAGGTCGAGAAACTCGAGAACATAGGGGTCTTTGACCTCCTCCTCGGCCGTGACGGCGTCCTCAGGACTCACATTTCTCCCCTTGTGGAGCAGCCTGGCCTTATTCTTCGAGAGGAGGGCGCGCTCATAGAACTGGCTGTCGATCTGTCGAGCGAGCTGGCGCACCGTCCAGCCGCCGCGGATTGCCTCGGCTTCGTAGAAGGCCCGTGCCTCCGGTTTCGCCACGGACAGCAGGCGGACGTAGTGCGACCAGGGCAACGGTAAGTGCGCTGCGAGTTCGGGCAGCGAGTCCAAGGAAAGTGCAGACGCTGTCTGCACTCTTTCGGCCGCGGCGGATGACGGGGAAAGTGCGGACGTCGTCTGCACTATCTCCCGGTAGGCCAGGTAGAACGCCCGCATCTGGAAGAGGTTCCGACGTCCAAACCCCCTGCCGAACCGATCCGTCAGGTCTTTTGAGAGGCGGACGATAAGAGCCTCGCCGTAGGCCGCGCGTTCCTCTCCTCCCTGTTCGTGCTCGACGACTCGCCGCCCGATCGCCCAGTAGGTCGCGGTCATGACCGCGTTGACCGACCGCGCAGCCGCGTGCCTGGCCTCTTCCAAGAGCGCTGCGACGTCGGCGAGGACCTCGTCGCATCGATCGACCTGCAAGCCCTGCTCGGAGTCGCTCTTCTGCCGCCTACCCATGCTGCCGGCCTCGCTCGCGCTCCGGCAGCGCGACGACGAAGTCCTGAATGGTGGTGTCCAGCTCGGCACAGTGGACCCGGAGGCGCCAATTCGCGTCCGGGCTAAGGCAGACGTAGATCTTCCGTTCTTGGGCTGGCTCGGGCATCCTCATGTGTGCCTCCGATACAGAGACGGCTCAGGGGTACTCCGACATCGAAGGACCGTCAAGCCCTCCTCGCGCGTTCAAGGGAACGCCCGTCGCCGTCTCTGTGGATCCCCACGCTGACTCCCGCCGAGGACGCATCCCGCGAGAAGAACGTCGATAGCAGTGCAGGCCACGATAGGTCTGGAGGACATGCGATCGCTCTGTCCTGCGAAGTGCAAGCAAACCGGCTCCTCGATCGCTGATAGCGCCTCACGGATAACCCGACACATCGAACCGGCAGCGGTCCCATCTGAGCAGCCAACGGGCTCTACTTCCTTGAGGACTTGGGGGCCTATTGACCGAGAATGGGAGGGAGTCCGACATGCTCGAACCAACGCCAAACATGCCACACCCGCCCGACCGGCTCCAGCCGCAGGCGGTGATCTACACCCGGGTATCGTCCAAAGAGCAGGAACGCGGCGGATACTCGATTCCTGCTCAGCGAGACCTGTTACGTCGATACGCCCGAGAGCGGGGTTTCAGTTTGATCGAGGAGTTCAGTGACGTCGAAGCCGCTGGACGCAGCGGTCGAACGGCCTTTGGCGCCCTGATCCGACACATTCGGGAGAATCCGACCTGTCGAGCGATTCTCGTTGAGAAGACCGACCGCCTGTACCGCAACCTCAAGGATTGGGTCACCCTCGACGAGCTCGACGTCGAGATCCATCTGGTGAAGGAGCGCATTGTGTTGTCGCAGCAGTCGGTCTCGTCGGAGAAGTTCGTGCACGGTATCAAGGTCTTGGTGGCCAAGAACTTCATTGACAACCTCTCTGGAGAGACCCGCAAGGGGCAACCTTCGCCCACCTCTATGTGGCCTGGCGACGTCGCAACTTCCCCCCGCAGGAGCGAATGGCTGAGCTTCGCGCCATGACGAGACGGCGGGGTCTCGAGCTATACCAGCTTCTCGAAGGGAGTGATCGGAGCCAGTCGTCTCGAATGCCACCGCCGTCGCAACCCTCCCGCGCTCCGTCGCGGGTCGGGCGCAATGAGCCCTGTCCCTGTGGCTCGGGCAAGAAGCGCAAGCGCTGTTGTGGCAGGTGATGCGACCCGCACGTCGAGAGCGACGTCTGCTCAAAGCAGTCCCCCGACGGGCCGCGGAACAAGGGAAAGAACGGCGACAAGTGCGCGGACCAAACACCTCGTCAAGGTCAATAAAGGATAGGCAATGGATATCGTTGATGAGATCGCCCAGCTTGTCGATGATCTGGCTACTGGCGATGAGAGCGGCTGGAGGAGCCAGTTGACGTGCCCGTGGTCGAGGATTGCGCTCGCGGCGCACGCCGAGCCCTGCCCACACCGCTGTTCCCAGATGGGCGCTCCGATCTCGACCGGCGTCGGAGGGTCCTGGGTTGGCTCGCGGCAGAGGCGGCTGCTCGACTCGACCGTCCGGATGAGCTGCTCGATCTGTTGCTTGCACAGTGGCGAGATCACGGAGCGAGCGCTGCCGGTCATGTCGAGGCTCTGGTCCGCTTTGGACGCCACCACATGGCGGCTGTCGTGGCGCGTTATTGTTTGAGCAAGCCCGACTGTCGAGACCGAGCCCGGCTCGAAGCTGCCCTCGATTCGATCAGCTTACCGCCGGATGGTTGGCAAAAGGCGGTCCTTGAATTCGCGGCCGACCCTTCGGTTGATGCCTGGGAGCGGTTGATGCAGTTCACACCGAACGAGGTGTTCTATCATCGGACGCGAAACACGCTTCAGACGCGATCGAGCTCGTCGAAAGGGGCTTGGTGGCTCCGGAAACCGTCGTGCAGCGCGGTCGAGACGGACCCGCTCCTGCACGAGGCCTCTGGTTGGGCTTGGCTGCGATGGCCGCGCTGTCTCGCGGTGACCGCTTCGGCACCGTCCGTCTCCTCAAAGAGGCCGTCGAGACGGCTGACTCCGCGTTTCCGCCGTTGATGGAGGTGTGGGCAGTTCGGGAGCTGGCGGATGAGAATCTCCACGACATGCTCGACAAGGCAGGGGTGCCACGCTGATCCCGTTACCGTCGGCACTGTTGCGAGCAGCAACCGGTAACGACTGGGTTGCCTTCAACCGGGGGCGGACCTGAAACGTCGCTTCGGACAGGACGTGTCATCAGAACAGTCCTGGCTTCGAAAGGAACCCTCTCCGTCA
Source organism: Candidatus Eiseniibacteriota bacterium (assembly GCA_043819135.1). Lineage (GTDB taxonomy): Bacteria > Joyebacterota > Joyebacteria > Joyebacterales > Joyebacteraceae > JALGZG01. Next base: position 4,167 of record JBDRFG010000021.1, read on the forward strand.
CGCTCCGCAGACCCGCAGAAACGGCGGATGGCATCTCTGCGGACCGCGGGGCTGGCCCCTTATCGTTGCCCAAAGGAGGTTTGTTGCACAAAAAAGGCAACAAGGCCACTCTGAACAACAGACAGACCGGATCGAAGCCCTGGGCGAGCATCGAGAGCCCACTCGTTACCGCACGCCGGAGAGTACCCCGTTGTGCCCTTCTTGGTGTTGACCCAGCGCTTTGGATACACGTCGGTCCTGCCGCGAAAGAGGTCCATGAACAGGGCTACTTTCTCTGCCGAGGTGGACGGGGAAGGGGTCGTGGGCACGTTGGTCTGCTGGGCAGCACCACGGCCCCATCGTCCGCGAAAACACCTGCAACGCTCCGGTGCTGGACCCCTCGGCATCAGCGACCCGGCGCACCACACATGGGTCTCAGGCCTTGACTGATCACCGCCAGTCGCAGAAACGGGCGGACCATGAAATCGATCGTGAC
>JBDRFG010000022.1:0-2553 GCA_043819135.1 Candidatus Eiseniibacteriota bacterium
GCGCCCGCCAGAAGGAACTCGACCGCGTCCTTCCACGTGACCACGCCCCCGACGCCCGCGACCGGGATCTGTACGTCCTTCGCCACGTCTGCGACGAACCTGAGCGCGATGGGCTTGATGGCCGGGCCCGAGTATCCGCCCTCGGTCGACTTCCCGTTGACGGAGGGAAGGGGAGCGAACGTGTCCAGGTCGAAACCGATGAGACCTTTGACGGTGTTGATGCACGTTATGCCCGCCGCCCCCGCTTCTTTCACCTTCGCTGCTATGGGACGCATGTCCACGACGTTAGGCGTCAGTTTGATGAGCACTGGTATGTCGACCGCGTCGACGACCCATTGTGCGCGCTCGAACGTCAGGTCCGCGTCCTGGCCGACCGCCGAGCCCATGCCCCGCTCCGGCATGCCGTGCGGGCAGGAGAAGCTGCACTCGATCATGTCGGCGCCCGAGTCCTCCACGCGCTTCGCTATCTCCGTCCATTCGGCTTCGTTGCCCGCCATCATGCTGACTATGACGACGTTGTCCGGATAGTCGCGCTTGAGGCCCGGAACCTCCGCAAGCGCCTCGTTGATATCGCGGTCCGAGATGAGGTCGATGTTCTCGAGCCCGATGAGGTTCTTGTCCTCGTACGAGAGTCCGGCCATCATTGGAGAGACCAGATTGACCTCGACGTGCTCGAGCCCGAGGGTCTTGACCACTGCGCCTCCCCACCCGGCTTCGAACCCACGCGCGATCATCTCGCCCTTGTCGGTCGGAGGGGCCGCGGCAAGGACGAACGGGTTCGGGAATCGCACTCCGCAGAACTCGACGGACAGGTCCACCTTCTTCTTGACGTCGGTCCGTGCCATCAGCGCCCACCTCCTTTCGTGGAGGCTGCGCCGCGGGCAGCGTCCCCAAGGAAGGCGGCAACTCCCGCTGCCGCGCGCTTCCCCTCGGCGAAGGCCTGCACGGCCGTCGCGCCGCCACTTACAACGTCGCCGGCGGCGAACACGCCCGGCATGGACGTGGCCATCGTCTCCGCGTCCACTCGTATCCGCCCGCGCTCGTCGGCATCCACGCCCTCGTAGCGATCCCTCACTCCCTGCCCGATGGCCTCGATGACCGCGGTCGCGGACAGCTTGAACTCGGTCCCCGGGACGTCCTCTGCGTTCGACGGCACCAGGAGCCCGGGCTGCTTCCACCTGATACCGATGCCCTCGTAGCCGGACACCCTCCCGTCGACGCCGAGAACCCGCACGGGCCTCGTCCGCGTGTGGAACTCGATGCCCTCGCCCTGCGCTAAGTCGACCTCGGAACGGAAGGCGGGCAGCTCGTCGTAGGACTCGAGGCTGCACATGTCGACCCTCTCGGCGCCGAGATGGAGCGCCGTCATGGCGGCGTCGATGGCCACGTTGCCTCCGCCTATGACGACCACACGCTCGCCCAGATCGGGTCTCTCTCCGCGAGCCACCGCGGCAAGAACGTCCGCCGCAACGTGCACGCCCTCCAGATCCTCACCCGGGAGGCCGATGGTGTAGGGACGGTAGAGCCCGACACCTATGACGACGGCGTCGAAACCGCTCCCGAGCAACCCCGCCACGTCCTTCTCGTCCCTGTCGAGATGAACCTCCGCGCCCAGCCTGCTGACGTAGTCGAGCTCGCTCTCGACGAACCCGCGGTCCAGCCGGAACGGAGGAATGCCCTGCGTCAGAACCCCGCCCATCGAATCGGCGCGCTCAAATACCTCAACGCCGAATCCCCGCTTCCTCAACTCGGCGGCGGCGGCCAGTCCGGCCGGTCCCGCGCCCAGGACGGCGACCTTCTTTCCCCTCTCCTCGACCGGCTCAGGCAGCGGCGCCAGCGTGCCCAGCTCGACGTCGCCCGCGAATCTCTGGAGCCCCGCAATGTCGATCGGTGTGTCCAGGTTGCCGCGAACGCAGTTCTCCATGCACAGGATCTCCTGCGGGCAGACGCGCCCGCAGATCCCTACCATCAGGTTCGCCTCACGGATCAGGCGGGCTGCGCCGCGGAAGTTGCCGAACCGTATCTTCCTTATAAACCTGCGGACGTCCACTCCGGCCGGACACCCGTCCAGACACGGAGCCTCGTCGCACATCAAGCATCGCGTTGCCTCCAGCACGGCCTCGTGCGGCGAGTAGGTCCGCCCCGACTCGCTCATCTCCTTGACCCCTTGTGCGCGATCGGTCATGTCACTAGCCCCTTGCATCCAAACCCAGGCCAAACTGCGTCTGTCCTCGCTCGGGGCCCCCGCTTAGCCTGAGTGACAGACCCCATCCTGCGGGCAACCCCGTCTGGATGCGAATATACCACCTCGTTCCCTGCGCATTCAAGGAGGCTAGCCCGAACTCGCCGGGAAGCCTGGGCTCGTACTGGACGAACGGCGGTGTGGTTCCGTGCGATGCCATGGACGTCAGGCCGGCCGTGTAGGAACTCGTGCCCGTGATGCTGCCGCTCACCCGGAGCGCGACGGCCAGGAACGACCCCTCCTCCAGTCCGTCGGAGAGTGACGTGACCCTCCACGCGGAGACCACTACAGGCACCGACCCCATGGTCCGA
>JBDRFG010000023.1:0-37572 GCA_043819135.1 Candidatus Eiseniibacteriota bacterium
TTGCCCTCGCCCGCCACGAAGGCCCTCCGGATCTGCCTTCCCAGTTCCGTCCTGATGGGAATGTTCTGCAGGTTCGGGTTGCTGCTGGACAGCCTGCCCGTCGCGGCGACCGTCTGATTGAACGACGTGTGCACGCGCCCCGTCACCGGGTTCACGAGCTTGGGAAGCGCCTCCACGTATCCGGTCTGCAGCTTGCGCAGCTGCCGGTACTCCAGGATCAGTCCCGCGACCTCGTGGTCGTCGCGGAGCGTCTCGAGCACGCTCGTGTCGGTCGAATACCCGGTCTTCGTGCGCCTGCCGCGCGGCAGCTCCAACTTCTCGAACAGCACGGAACCGACCTGCTTGGGTGAATCGAGATTGAACTCGACGCCGGCCAACTCGCAGACGCGCGTCCTGAGCCCCTCGATCTCGGACCCGAAATCCCCGGCCAGGCGAGAGAGGATGCCGGCGTCCAGCTCAACACCCGTGAGCTCCATGCCCGCCAGCACGGGCACGAGCGGCATCTCCACATCGGCGAGCAGGCTCTCGAGCCCCCCCTCCCTTATGCCGGAGCGAAGAACGTTGGTGAGCCTCAGCGTGATCTCCGCGTCTGCGCAGGCGTAGTCGGAGGCCTCAGCCACGTCGACGTCCGCGAACGACAGCTGCTCGCTTCCCTTCCCTATCAGGCTCTCTATCGGCGTCATGCGGACGCCGAGATGCTCCAGAGCCAACGCGGTCAGACCGTGCTGCCGGCGCCCGGGGTCCAGAAGGTAGGACGCTATCATCGTGTCGAACGCCAGGGGCGCGACCTCGATGCCGTGCGTCAGCAGCACCTCGTAGTCGAACTTGATGTTCTGTCCGTACTTCGGAACGCAGGCGTCAGTCAGGACCGGCTTCAGGCTCCCGAGCACGAACTCCCGGTCCAGGGACCGGCCGGTCGCGTGGCCGACGGGCACGTAGAAGGCCTCCCCCTCGTCGTACGACACGGACACGCCCACGATCTCGGTCGAGTGCGGGTCCAGTGAGGTCGTCTCAAGATCGACCGCGAACCCGCCCGAACTCTCGAGCGCGGCAACGAGAACCCCCAGAAGCTTCTTCGTCGTCACGACGACGTACCCGGACGCGTCGGGCGCCTGGTCGGTGGAGGGCAGCAGCTTGAGCAGAGACGGGAACTCGTTCTCGCGCAGGAACGCGCCGACTCGCTCTCCGTCGAGCGGCGTCCTCCTGAGCGCCTGCTCGTCGAACGAGACCGGCGCATCGAGGTCGATGGTGACGAGGTCGCGGCTCATGAACGCCTGCTCGCTGAACTCCTTCAGGTTCTGCTTGCGCTTGTTCCCAGCGATCTCGTCTATGTGCTCGAGCACGCCCTCTATCGTGCCGAAGCGTGCGATGAGATCGACGGCCGTCTTCTTGCCTATGCCCGGCACTCCGGGGACGTTGTCGGACGAATCGCCCATGAGCCCCAGCACCTCGACTACCTGCGAGGGCGGGACCCCGAACTTCTCCTCTACGCCGTCGATGGTGTACTCGATGTTCCTGGCCGGATCGAGAACCGTGCTGGACTCGTCGACCAGCTGGAAGAAGTCCTTGTCTCCCGACACGATGACGGTCCGGAAGCCGGTCCCTCTCGCGGCCACGGCGAGCGTGCCGATCAGGTCGTCCGCCTCGTACCCGGGCTCCTCGATGATCGGTATTCCGAAGGCCTCCACCAGCTCGTGGATCGCCTGCAGCTGGTCGACCAGCTCGTCCGGCATCGCCTCGCGCGTGGCCTTGTAGTCCTCGTACGCCTCGTGGCGGAACGTGGGCTCCGGCCGGTCGAACGCGACGACGACGTGAGAAGGCCCAAGCTCGTCCAGAAGCTTGATGAGGGAAGACGCGAAGCCGTAGACGGCACTGACGTTCTTCCCGCTGGAGTTGACGAGCGGGCGTCGAATGAAGGCGTAGTGCGATCTGTAGACCAGGGCGGTGCCGTCAACGAGACAGAGCACGGGATCGCCCGGGCCGCACGAGCGTTTCCTGGTCATGAGTAGAGGTTCTTCTCTTCTATGTAGGCGAGTACTGCCGGGGGGACGAGGTACCGGATGGAACGTCCCGTCCGGACCCTCTCGCGGATATCACTGGACGACACCCCGATGAGCGGCGTGTCCAGCAGGTGCGCCTTCGCCCTGATCCTCGGGTCGCCGTCGTCGGATCCGGCGCCGGGCCTGGGCGCGACGACGAACTCGCATGCGGCGATGAGATCGATAGGTTCCTTCCATGTGAAGAACTGGGCCAGACTGTCCGCGCCCATGATGAAATAGAGCTTCTCGTCCTCACCGAACTCACGCCTGAACTGACGGACGGTCTCTATCGTGTAGGAGGGTTCGGGCCGCCTGGCCTCGATGTCGGACAGCGCGAGCCTGGGGTTCCCCTCGATCGCGAGTCGGACCATCTCCAGGCGGTGCTCGACGGAAGTCACGTCGTCACCGTGCTTGTGCGGAGGGCGAGCCGACGGAACGAAGATGACCCGGTCGAGCTCAAGCAGGTCGAGCGCTTCCCCGGCGATTATCAGGTGTGCGATGTGGATCGGGTCGAAGGTCCCGCCCATGAGGCCGGTGGCCAAGTGGTCAGCTCCTCCCTGGTGTATGCGGCTAGCCCGAGAGGACCGCCTTCTCCGCGGCTGCCGTCCGGGCCTCCTCCGTCCCGGGATACAGCTCGATGAGTCGCTGGTACTCGTTCTCCGCCAGCGCCCGAGAGCCCTCTGCCGCGAAACTCCGCGCCTTGTCGAGAAGGGCCACGCGAGCCCACGCGGTGTCGGGGTATTCCGTGACGACCGCCTCGAGATAGACGCGAGCCGCTTTCGGCCTTCCGAGGTCGAAGTACAACGTCGCGCTGTCGTAGCTCTTGGCCGCGAGCCTCGTCCTGAGCTCGAGGATCTTCGCGCGCGCCTCGTCGGCGAGGCCGCTCTCCGGGTACGCCGCCAGGAAGTACTCGAACTGACTGATGGCCTGCCCGGTCATGGTCTGGTCGAGAGCCGCGGGCAGCGCCTGATCGAGGAACGTCACCCCCAGCTTGTACTCGGCCTCCGGCACCAGCGGTGAGTGAGGGTAGTCCGACAGAAGCCGCCGGTATTCCTCTTCGGCGGATGCGTAATCCGAGATCGCACGATGGGCGTCGGCGATCCCCACGAGCGCATCGTCAGCCATTTCGTGAAGCGGCGAGTTCAGCGTGATGCGCTTGAAGGCCTCGATGGCCAGAAGGTGATCCCCCCGCTCCGCCGCGGCCATGCCGATCTCGTATGTGTCCTCTGCCGTGGTCTCGCCCAACTCCGGCACCGTTGAGCAACCCGTTGCCGCGAGTAGCGCGACGACGAGAAGGGCGCCCGCAAGCCGGGACGCATTGTTGCGAATCACGTGGAACCCTCCGCTCCTGTGTGAACTTGAGGTCGATCTAGTCGGTCGACCTGCTCGTATAGAAGAGATAGATGAGCCCGCCGACGATGCCGGCCACGATCACCGGCTCGAAGACCTTGTCCCATCCGCCCGGCTCGGCCTCAGGCGAGGCGAACCCCTGCCCGGGTGCTTCCAGTTCACCGAGACGCGCGCCGGGGATTATCTCCCTGCGCTCGCGCTGAACGCCACTAGCCCAGACGATCGCCTTGGTGGCATCGGAGAGCTCGAATCGGATGTCCACGGCGGTCCTGCGCTCGAACTTGCGCGCGCCGACGACCCACTCGCGCCACGACCGCGGCAGCGACGTCTGGCAGTAGACGATGCGATAGGCGATCTCGTACGGGCCCTCGTCGTCCGGGTCCGTCTGCGCCGTCATCTGCCCGGCCCTCACAACGTGCCCGCGAGAGGTCAGCTGCTCGAGCAGGATCGACTTGACGAGCCAGTTGGCGTCGTGTGTGTCAACCTGCCGGAGTAGCAGCTGCGAGCCCTCGGGAAGTCCCATCTTCGCGACCGCCTCCGCCATCACTTCCGTGGTCAGTTCGCTGATGACGGCCAGATTCGACTTTGGGACCGCAGTGACGGGGAGCTTCTCATCGCCGCCCACGGCCGACGCGGCCGCAAGGCCTCCGCCTCCTCCGAACCCCGTGGACAACGCGAACTGGTGCGTCCCCCCGAGATCGGAAGACCTGTAGGCGTAGTCGAGCGCCCACTGCTCCTTCCAGTTGACTCCGACGCCGCCGGTCAGGCCCGAAAGCGCGGTCTCGTCTCCGCCGATCCAGCCTCCCCTCAGAGCCAGGTGCGGCACGGGCGCGTACTCCGCGCCGAGGCGTGGAGTCGCGCCAAGGTCGTTGACCTTCTCCAGGTCCATCGACAGCAGCACGCCGCGCCAGACGCATGAACCGCCGACCGTCATGGTCGCGGGCAGCGGGTCGGCCTCGCTTTCGAAGGTCAACCCGGGACCCAGGTTCCGAACGGCCGCTCCTACCCTGGCGGCGTCGCTCACCCTGTAGACCACACCAAGGTCAACAGCGAAGGAGGACGCTCCCTGATCGCCGAGGGAACTCGACAGGAACTTGAGCCCCGCGCCGACGCCCAACGCGTCCGACACGCGCCTGCCGTATCCCGCGATGCCGGCGAAGTCACCGGATTCGAACGAGCCCTCGCCCGTGTTGTCCCAGGAAACGGAACCCTGCTCGAGAGCGACACCAAATGCCGCGTCCCGTGCGAGCGGCGCGGCGTAGCTCGCGTACTGGTACGTGGCGTCCGAGAGCCAGGACACGTGCGAGAGCGTCAACCTGTGCCCCTCGACCTGCGAGAGACATCCGGGATTCCAATGGAGCGCCGTCCCGTCGTCGGCGACCGAGACGTATGCCCCTCCCATGCCGGCGGCACGAGCCCCGACGCCCACGCCGAGGAACTGGGAACCGGACGTCCCCTGTGCCGGCGAGGAGGCCGGCAGCACCGCCACCAGAACCGCCACGAGAACCGCGAGTCTCTTCGACGTCATGCTGAACCCTCCAGGGTTGTTCGCTATCTGATTACGGCCACTTTCCTGACCGATTCGCTCTCGCCCGTCTGGATCCTGAGGAAATACACGCCGCTGGCGACAGAACCGCCATCGTCGTTGTCACCGTACCAGATCACTGTGTCGCTGCCCTGACTCTCGAGCGTTCTCACGAGCGTTCCTGCCATGTTGTAGACGCTGACGGTGGCCGCGCCCTCGTACAACCCCAGGGAGATGACCGCCTCCCCCCCCAGCAGCGGCCGGAACGAGTTGACGTCGACGCCCAGGCCAGTGGGTCCATCGGACGTCTTGGGAAGAACGGTGACGGACAGCGTCGTGTCCGAGACAGATCGCGAGAACGAGTCGGTCGCGGTGATGATGACCGGCGCGTCGACCACGGGCACGAACGAGTTCGCTCTGGATATCTCGTACGTCACGGTGTACCGTCCGGCCGTGGTCTCGGTCACTACGACGTCGGACGGATCAAATTCGCTGTCCACGTGGCTGAAGTCGGCGACGACGCCGTACCCGGTGTCGTCCCACCTCGAGGTGATCGTAACGGTCTCTCCCGCTTCGAAGACGACGTCCCCGCCGCTGACGGTCGAGGACACATGCTCCGGCGGCGCCACATCGAAGATCACGTCGAACGACAGCACGGGCACGGAGGTCGACGGGCCGTTGACGTGGCCCTCGCCGTCCGCCGTCGGCATGCCGTCGTGCGCCCTCACGAAGACCACGAGGATCTCGTCGAGAGTGCCCGGGATGCAGGACGCGCACGAAACGCTGCCCGCCCAGCTGACCGAGTCGGGGCGTCCCACCGCGATCTCGTCCCAATCCTCCTGGTCGAGCGACATCTCGACCCCAACCACGCCCGCGCCGTCGTGCGCCCACCCGGTCAGTTCGGCGACCGACGTTCCGAACCTCAGTTCCGTAACGTTGCTGTCGGGGTAGTCTACGCCCAGGAGAGGCGGGGCCGTATCGAGGTCGACCAGGGCTCCGGACTCCGAGAGATTCCCCGCGGCGTCCCTGCTCTCGACGCTGACGAAGAACAGGCCGTCCTCGCTGATGGCTCCGTCCCCGTCGGTCCCGTCCCAGAAGAGAACGGCGGAGGCGACGCCGTTGGCCGAGTAGACCTGCCGCACGGGCTCGTCGTTGGCGTCGAGAACCGTCACGAGAATCTGCTCCGAGGGCTCTGAGATGCCCGCTTCGAACGAGATCATCAGGCTGTCGCCGACGCCGTCGCCGTCAGGCGAGAAGCGGCTCGGCGCGACGTCCACGCTGTGAAGCGGCGGCGCAACGGTGTCCACTACGAACGGGAAGTCGGCCTCCTCGTACGGGCCGGACTGCGGTATGGCCTCGACGAGGAACCGGTACTCGCCGTCCGACGCCAGAGTGTCCCCGAACCACCCGTCCCACCAGTGCTTGTGCTCCCCTTCGTCCTCCCAGCCCCACCACAGCGGCCACGGCGCGCTGCCGACCGAATCGCCGACCGAGATGACAATGGCCGCCCGCTCCGAGAGCGAGTAGTAGACCGCTGTCGAGTCGAAGACCCCGTCGGCGTTCGGCGAGAACGGGCTCGGAATGACCCCAACGTCGAAAATGAGCCCACCTGAGGCCGGGACGGCCAGCGCCCAAACGAGCACAAGGACCGCCGTGACCGGCCGTGCCGGGTTCATTCTGGACATCCTGGCTCCCCTTTGTTCCGCAACGAGAGCGGGCACCCTAACATATAGTTTTGCCAGAGGATACAACGCTTCCGGGACGTAGTGTCAAGCGGAATCGGGTCCTCAAACAGGGTACCCGACGCGCGACCCGGGTCAGAAGTGCAGGAGCACCGAGAGCAGGTGTCTCGGCGTACCCTCCTGCTTGAGAAGAACCGTGTAGTTCAGGACGAACGAGTCCCCGCCGGGCGTCCGTCCGCCCCGCATGCACGCGGACGCACGGATCGAACCCATCCCCAGCGTTAGGACGTTGGTTTCGCCGCCGTCTTCACGGTAGGCGCCCGCCCTGAGCGCGCCCCGGCCCCAGAGATTCCACTCGAAGCCGACGCGGGGCTCCAGCGAGGTCTCCGGGTGCTTCTCGGAGAGGTCACGCAGATCGAACGTGAGAAGCACGTCCTCCACGGGGCGATACGCCACACCCGCATTCATCGTTCGGGACCCGAGCCCCTCGACGTCGAGCCTGTAGTGCTCGAAGTCGTTCGGCAGGTCCAGGTACGTCAGTCCGACCGTCACCTTGTCGTTGGGGCGCATAAGCGCCCCGTAGGCGCGACCCGTACCGTTCTTCCGCCTGCCCGGGGCGTCCCATCCGGAGAGGACGATTTCGCTCGCCCCGATGGTCACGCTCGGCGCCAGCTGGAACGCGAACGCGAACGTCGTGTAGTACGCGCCCAGAAGGTCGCTCGCATCGGCGAGTCCCTTGGAGTCGGCCAACCCGGCGGAATCCAAGTGCTCTTCCAGCATGAGAGCGCCCACGGCCAGTCCGCCCGTTCGAACGGTCGCCCCCTTCACGATGCTGCCCAGCGCGATCGACAGCTTCTCGATGGCGGGCAGGAACGCGAAAGGCTCGGATTCGACACCGGTCAGGAGGCCGGTCTCGCGCGCGATCGCGGGGGCGCCCAGAATATTGACGTGCAGGCGGAAGCCGACCCCCGACCCGCAGGTCGCCGGCACGAAACCGGCGGGGTTCCAGACCATCGCGGCCAGTTCATCGTCGACCGCCATGAAGGCGCCGCCCATCGCCATCGGACGAGGAGAGACGGTGCTGACGCTCCCGACGGAGAGCGCTGACGATGGCAGAACGACCAGGAGAACGGCGGCCATGAACAGCGACCGTCGCGCGTCGACGCGGCTTCTGTGCAAGACAGGTTTCACTGACAGGCAGTATAGCACCGCTCGGGACCCTCAACAAGCGGCTCCCGGAGCCTTTTGACGTTGACAAGAGCACGGGGCCCTTGCTAGGGTTTTTCTGAGAGTAACGGACTCTGAGCACAAGGGAAGGTGGAACGGCGTATGAAGAGGATTCTTGTTTTCGTCGTGGCGACGCTCCTGGTGATGTCGCTTCCCGCGGCGGCCGCGGGTCCCGCCGACACGGTTCCAACGCAGACGACGGGCGCGCAGACGACAGTGCGCAGCGGCTTCGCGGGGAAGAGCGAGACGACCATCACCGGACTGGTGGTCGCCGAGGACGGGCGGCCCATGCTGGACGTCAACGTCAAGCTGTACATGGGCGGGCTTCTGGTGACGGAGCAACTGACATCGTCAGACGGCGCCTTCGAGTTCACCGAGCTGATCGACTACGGCAACGACGTCACGATAGACCTGTGGTTCGTGCCGCCGACCGACGAGCTGGTGATGGAGAACGTGCTCCTCAAGGAGAGCTCGTCCGCACTTCAGCACGGTCTCTACAGCAAGTGCGTGCAGAGGATCAGGCTGGACCCGATCACGGACGTCATCGTCAAGCTCTACAGCCTCGAGTCGCGCGTGGCGCTGCTCAGGCGCAAGGGCTGCATCGAGTAGGAACGACCACCGATCGACTCATGAGACACCCGAACGCCGGGACGGAAGTCCCGGCGTTCGGGTGTCTGCAGGCGGAGGACGCCGTCAACCGGCCCGTCATCGGGCCGGGCAGCCCCCGGCGCTATCCGGAGTGGATGCTCAGCCCTTCGACGTCCTCGGAGGCCTCCATGACCGATTCCGCCAGCGTCGGATGTGCGTGTATCATCCCGGCCAGCCTGTCGAACGAGAGCTCGGCCTCGACCGCCAGCGCGACCTCGTGGATCAGGTCCGAGGCGTGAGGTCCGACCACGACTCCCCCGACCACGCGACCGCTCGCGGCCTCGCACAGGATCTTAACGAAACCCCGCCCTTCTCCCTCGGCCAGAGCCTTGCCTGAGGCGGCGAACGAGAACCTCCCGGACGAGAGTTCGATGCCGCTCTCCCCCGCGTCCTTCTCGGTCACGCCCACGCTCGCTATCTCGGGCCTGGTGAACGTGCACCTGGGTACGACGCGATAGTCCATCGCGAGGTCACGGCCGGCCGCGTTGGACGCCGCCACGATGCCCTCTCTGGAAGCGACGTGCGCCAGCAGCCAGCCTCCGACCAGATCGCCGACCGCGTAGATGCCGGGGAGCGAGGTCTCCATCTTCTCGTTGACGGCGACGGCCCGGCCCTTGACACCGATGCCGGCCTCCGGGATGCCCGAGCCTCCCGAGCTTGGGGCGCGGCCCATCGCCAGGAGCACGCGTCCCGTCTCGATCGACGTTCCGTCCGCGAGCGTCGTCCGCGCCGCGTCGCCCTCTATCTCGATGGACTCGACCCTCGTTCCCGTTCGCACGTCCACGCCCTTCTTCTTCATCGCCGCCTTGAGGAGCCTGACCGCCGACGGATCCTCCCCCTGCAGTATCTCGGGCAGCATCTCGACGAGCGTGACGGAGAGTCCCAGAGACGAGTAGAATCCCGCGAACTCACAGCCGACGGCGCCGGCGCCTATGATGAGCACGTCGGGCGGCAGGTCCGACGACTCGAGCGCTTCGCGCGTCGTAACGACGACCCTGCCGTCGAAGGGGAACGCACCGGGAACGATCGGCGTCGATCCCGTCGCAAGTATGACACGCTCGCATTCTACCGCGACCTCGCCGTCGGGCCCCTCGACACTGACCTCGCCGGGCGCCAGGACGGACCCTACGCCCGAATACACGGTCACCTTCCGCTTCTTCAGGAGCGTCTCGACGCCGCCGCGCAGGCGAGCGACCACTTCGTCCTTTCGCCTGAACATTGCTGGTACGTCCGCTCTGACGCCATCGACCGTCACGCCGAATTCCTCCGCGCGTTTCACGGCCTCGAGAAGCCCGGCGCTCGCCAGGAGCGCCTTCGTGGGGATGCACCCCCGGTTGAGACAGACCCCGCCCAGCTCCTCCTTCTCCACGAGCGCGACCCTGAGCCCGAGCTGGGCCGCCCTTATCGCCGCAACGTATCCTCCCGGCCCTCCACCGACCACCACTAGATCGAATCGCTCCGCCATCTCAACCCTCCGCGACTCCGGGAAACGCGTGGGCGCGGGCCCCGGATGTGTGTTGTCAGCTGTGCCGCAATGAGCGTAGCCGGGCGGGTCGGGGGCTGTCAAGCCGTGGTCGAAGCAACGGACGCGTTGACCCGTCAGACGTGATGTGGTAGATGGATAGGCACACACGAGACAGCGCCGGCGCGGGAATGCGCGCTGCAGAGCGGCAAACGACACACGGGAGTTCAATGGCAACGATCGTTCAGAAATATGGGGGAACCTCGATCGACGGCCGCGAGCGGATCCTCGCGATCGCTGGTAGGGTCGCGGCGCTCAGGAAGAGCGGACACGACGTCGTCGTGGTCGTCTCGGCCCCGGGAGGCACGACCGACGCGCTCCTCCGGGACGCCGGGGCGCTGGCCGCCGAGCCGAACCAGCGCGAGCTGGACATGCTGATGACCGCCGGCGAACGGATATCGATGTCGCTTCTCTCCATAGCGCTGAACTCGATCGGCTGTCCCGCGGTCTCCTTCACCGGCTCTCAGGTGGGCATAATCACGGACACCAGGCACACGAACGCCCGCATCCTGGAGGTGCGGCCCGACAGGGTGGTTCGCGAGCTGGCATCGGGCAGCGTCGTGGTCGTCGGCGGGTTCCAGGGCGTGAGCACGGCGAAGGACGTGACGACGCTGGGCAGAGGGGGGTCCGACACGACCGCCGTCGCCCTGGCGGCGGCGCTGGACGCCGAGCGTTGTGAGATACTGACGGACGTCGACGGGGTCTATACCGCCGACCCGAACGTGGTGCCGGCGGCCGTGAAGATAGCCGAGATCTCGTTCGAGGACATGTGCGAGCTCGCGAGGCACGGTGCGACAGTGCTCAAGGAGGACGCCGTCCGATTCGCGGAGAAGAACGGCATCTCGTTGCACGTGCGCCGGAGCGCGTCGGACTCCGTGGGCACGATAGTTCTGGGCGAACCCACGCGGCCGAGTCCGCCGGTCGCCGGGCTCTCACTGCTGGGCGACGTCGAGCTGGTGACGTGGGAGACCGCGCCGGCCGCCGCTGTCGCCGCGCGCATCGTCGAACTCAGGGAACACGTTAAGTTCGTCACAACGCTGGGGGATCGGACGATTGCCGCCGTCGAGCGAGCGGCGATGGGAGACCTTCTCGAGCGGAACGATGAGAGCGTCACTGTCCGCCGGGCGGATCTCGTATGCGCTGTCGGCCGCGAGGCCGGGTCGGCCGCATCCGCGGCGGCCGCCATGTCGGCCGTCGTAGGCGCAGGCGAAGAACTCCTTGCTATGGTCTCGGGAGGGCGATCGACGGTGCTGGCGATAAGACCGGAAGGTTCTGGCCGGATCCTCGAGGCGCTCCACGAGGTGTTCTTTCCATCGGCCAGGTAAGGACCGCTAGGCCTGGACCTTCTTTCCCCTGATGTATAGAGCGGAAACGCGGATGTCCCTGATGGCGTCCGGGCTGACCTCGAACGGGTCATCCTCCAGTACGGTGAAGCTGGCTTCCTTCCCCACTTCCAGAGTGCCCCTTGTCGATTCGTCGAACGATATCCGCGCGGCCCCGCTCGTGAAGAGCGCGACAGCATCGAAGACGGACAGACGCTCCGACTCGTTCGGCCGGTTGACGGCCGAGTGGATGCCCAACCGTGAGTCCATCGGGGTCACGTAGGAATCGGAGCCTCCCGCCAGGGGGATCCCGGAACTGAGCATGGTCCTGTGGGGATTGGTGCGGTTCGCGCGTGCGGCTCCCAGCCGTTTCTCTATCATGCCGCCGGGTCCGCCCCAGAGGAACTCGAACGTCGGCTGCACGCAGGGGCATACACCCGTGCCGGCGATGGTCGCGATGTGCTCTTCGCTCGGAAGCTCGCAGTGCTCGATCCTGTGCCTCGCGGCGGCCGTCTCTCCTCCGCAGGCGGCAGAATAGCAGCGAAGCGCCTGATCGATCGCCCTCTCGCCCAGCGCGTGCACCGAGACCTGAAGACGTCTCGCGTGCGCCCTCCGGAAGAAGTCGATCAAGTGGTCGTCGTCGTAGTAGAGAACGCCCGTCCCCTCCCTGTCCTCGTAGGGCTGGGCCAGCGCCGCCGTGCCCGAACTGAACGAACCGTCCAGGAGCAGGCATCCGCCTATCCGGGGAAGCCCGAGGTCGACCACGCGATCGACGTCTTCAAACTGGGAGTATATGACCGTGTCTATCGGCAGCTCACTCTGGAGGTCCAGCAGGATCTCCACGTCACGGTCTCCCGGGACCTTGCTGCCGGCGAGCGCGTGTACGACTCCGATGCCCCTGCTCGCCGCAAGCGCAGCCGCGCGACGGAAGCACTCGATCCGTTCCTCGCGCGTCAGAAACGACTCGGACTTCCGAACTGTGAAAGTGTATGCCTCCTCGCGAAGAGTGCCCGTTGCGCCGCCCGATTCGTCGCGCTCGACACCGTCCAGGCCGTCCGGAACGCCGATGAGCTCCCACGCCGCCGTGTTGACGACCCCGGAGTGGCCGTCGCGGCGCTTGACCAGTACGGGTACTGTCGAGGAAACACCGTCGAGTTCCTGCCGCGTGGGATACCTCCCGTCGGGCAGGAGGTCCGGGTCGAACGTGTGCGCACGCAGCAGAGCGCCCTCGTACGAGGCGACGGCGTCGGTGAGGATCGATAGCACGTCGTCGAACCGCCTCGCGACGGAGAGATCGACGTCCACTTCCATGAGACCGGTCTGCAGGAAATGAACGTGGCAGTCGTGCAGCACGGGGATGATGGTGTTCGGGCGGAGATCGAGCACGGTCGCGGTGTCCGACAGACCCGCCGGCGGCTCCCCTTCACCCGTCGATGAGATGCGGCCCGAGTCCATCAGCATCCAGTCCAGAACACGCCCGGGACCGTCCATGGGGCGCGCGCGCCCCCTGACGAGAACAGGTCTGTCGCTCATGCTGTCTCCTCAGATCCTGCTGACCTCGTGCAGTACGAACTCGCCGAAACCCTCCCGGTCGACGAACACGTACTTCGTGTGGTCGGTGTAGTAGTACCAGATCTCCCAGGCGTTGAGCATCTGCCCGACCGGCTGCGAGTCTACGTCGTCGGGCTCGCCCTGTTGTATGTAGACGCGCCCCATGTCGGTCTGCCAGCCATCAACGATCGACCTGAACTGCCCGTTGGCGTAGCCCAGCCGCCTGAGAAACTCCGCCTTGAACTCGTTGACGGCAGTCGCGGGGTCCGGGTCACGCCCGGCCCAGAACTCGTCCCAGACCGGACCTCTCTCTTCGGGCGGCACGCTCGTCAGCATGTCCATCTCGTCTCTCGTGGCGACGTAGCTGATCTGTGCGAGCATCTTCTCCTCGTCCTCGCCCCAGCTCAGCGGCGACGTGACGACGCGGAACCTCGACTTGGCGCTGACCGCTCGCCCCTGCGGAGAGGGAAACACTTCAACCTCGAGGACGTGCGGGCCCACATCGAGGTCGAGCACGTTGAACTCGAACACGTACTCCCGAAGGAAGTCCGACTGGACCACGGAGTCCCTGTGGCTCTTCTTCAGCAGGCCCCGCTCGTCCTTCACGGTCATCAGGATCGCGTAGCGCGAGTCGGGCGTGCCGTAGACGGGGACTATGACCCTGACGTCCGGCTTGTCCTCGCCGTACACGCGCGAGGGATTGGGAACCGTCTCGACCTCGCCCTGAGTCGCGTCGGAGCCGTTGGTCTCGAAGAGCACGGTTCCCAGCGTCAGCTCGCCCGGCTTCATCCGGGGAACGGTTACCGTGCGCTCGATCTGGCCCGTCGCCCGCGTGTCGATGCTCGTCAGTTCCAGCTTGAGTGTGTAGCGCCCGGGCGGAACGGCGAACAGGAATTCATCCGTTGCGGCCGTCCGGCGCTCGTTGGTCTCGTCGTAGGTCGCCGCCCGAACGGTCCTGCGCCACGAGTCGCCCGTCACCTGCCGTCCGTTCGTGTCGTACAGGATGGCGGTGATCTCGAACCTCGCGCGATAGCCACCCTCGTGTCGCAGGAAGTGCAGCGCGTCGTACGTCACGGAGTAGTCCACGGTGATCGTGCCCTCTCCGTTCGCCGCCGGAGCGACGGAAACGTCCGCGGAGAACCGCATGCCCCCCATGCTCGCCGGGGTGCCCACGTCCACCGGAGCGCCGTTAGCGGCCAGGCAGACCGCAAGGATCAGTGTGCCGGACGCAAACGTGCTGAGCAGCGAAGTCCGCATTTACTCGTACCTCAATGCTTCAATGGGGTCCAGCTTCGCGGCCTTGGAGGCCGGGTAGTAACCGAAGAACACCCCTACTGTGGTCGAAACCCCCAGCGCAAGAAAGACCGACCACGGCTGTATGCTCGCCGGCATCGGCGTCGCCGAGGCTATGAGCGCGGCGAGACCGGCGGCGGCCAACAGACCGAGGAGTCCACCCAACGCCGACAGCACCGTGGCCTCGACCAGGAACTGCGTCAGCACGTCGCGCGAGCGGGCGCCCACGGCCTTCCTGATCCCGATCTCCCGCGTACGCTCCGTGACCGATACCATCATGATGTTCATGATGCCCACGCCACCCACGATCAGCGCGATGGCCGATATGCCGATCATGACGATCCAGGTGACGTTGGTCAGGTTCTCGTACATCTCAACCAGCTGTTCCTGAGTGATCATCTCGAAGTTGTCGTCGTCCTCCGCACGGAGTCCCCGCCGCGAGCGCAGGACGCGCGTCACCTGCTCCATCGCCTCGTCTATCACCTCGGAGTTCGCCGCTTTCACCGCAAGCCGGGTCGTCAGCCTCTCTCCGAAAAGCTTGCTGACGGTCTTGTAGGGTACTATGACGTAGTTGTCCAGGTCCTGTCCGAAGAGCTGGCCCATCTGCTCCATCACACCCACGACCCGAAACCTGCGGTCGCCGACGAGCACGTTCTTCCCGATGGGGTCCTCTCCCGGGAACAGGTGCTCGGCCACCGGGGCGCCCAAGACGATCACCTGGCGCCGCCTTTCGGCCTCGGGCCACGCGAAGAACCTCCCATCGCCGACGTCGCTGTCGGCGACGTATTGATACTCGGGAGTCACACCCATCACAGGAACCGAACGCGTCGACTCGGATCCGCGCTTGATCTTCCTCATCACGAACGTCTGAGGCGACACGGCCTCCACGTCGGGACAGAGTTCGGCCACCGCCTCGGCGTCGCTGTAGGTGAAGTCCGGACGCCGTATGTACTGAAGGTACTGCTCGTAGTTGACGTTCCCCGCCGGCATCTTCGTGACCGTGAACGTGTTCGTTCCCATCGAGCGGAAGAGGTCGAGCACGCTCTCGTTGATGCCCGATATGAGCGCGACCATGGCGACTACGTTCATCACGCCGATCATGATGCCGAGCGCGGTTAGTGTGGCCCGCACCTTGTTGGCTCGAATCGCATTGAACGCGGCCAGCATGCTCTCGAGCAGCCGGTTGGACGGCACGCCGCCGGACCCCGCTCGCCGCCGAACGCCCGAGTTCGGGCGCGCCGTCCTGTCGAGCGATGCGCTCATTCGTACCTCAGTGCTTCGATGGGTATGAGCCTGCTGGCGCGAAGGGCCGGATAGAACCCGAACGCGAGGCCCGTGACCACGGCGAAACCAGCGGCCAGAGCGACCGCCGCCGGAGTGACGGAGGCCGGCAGCGGCGTCGCGGCCTTGACGAGCAGCCCGATCGCGGACCCACCTATGATGCCGATGATGCCCCCCAGTCCGGTCAGGATTATGGACTCG
Source organism: Candidatus Eiseniibacteriota bacterium (assembly GCA_043819135.1). GTDB lineage: Bacteria > Joyebacterota > Joyebacteria > Joyebacterales > Joyebacteraceae > JALGZG01. The sequence goes on from JBDRFG010000023.1 coordinate 15,642, forward strand.
ATCAGAAACTGCGACGCGATGTCTCTTCTCTTGGCGCCGATGGCCTTCCGAACGCCGATCTCGCGGGTGCGCTCGGCGACGGAGACGAGCATGACGTTCATCACGCCGATGCCGCCCACGAGAAGCGCGAGCGCGACGATACCGGTCATCGCGAAGTACAGCACCCCGGTCAGGCTGTTGTAGGCCGACATCAGGTCGTCCTGCGTGTTGATGGCGAAATCGTCGGGCGCCCCTCTCGCGACTCCGCGCCGAATCCTCATGAGCTGTCGGATATCGTCCATCGTGCGCTCGATGGGCATTCCATCGGCGGGCGAGCAGTCGATGACCACGGACCTCCGCGAACCGAACGCCTTCTCGAACGAGGTGATGGGTATCAGGACCAGGTCGTCCATGCTCTCACCGAAGATATCACCCTTCGACTCCAGCACGCCGACGACCGTGAACCGCTTCCCGCCGACGCGGACGTCCTTCTCAAGCGGGTCTCGCACGGGGAACAACTCCTCCGCGACAGCCGAGCCCAGCACCACCGATTGTCTGTGCCGGTCGACGTCCAGGTCGGTGATGAACCGCCCCGATTCGACGGTGAAGTTGTCGATGGTCTCGTACTCGGCCGTCGTCCCTGTCACGAGGGTGTACCGGACCGTCCTTCCCTCGTGGGCGATGTGCCTTCTCGTGTGAATGTTCGGCGACATCAGGCCGACGCTCGACAGACGCCCCACGGCCTCCGCGTCGGCGCTCGTGATGAGCTTGCGGTCCTGGTAGTCCTCGTTCTCGCCCATCTGGACCCACGGGTAGCGGCTGACGGAGATGATGTCGGTGCCCACGGACTGGAACTGCGCCGACACGCTGCTGTTCAACCCCGCGATGAGCGCCATGACGGCGACAAGCGCGCCCGTGCCGATCACGACGCCAAGCATAGTGAGCGCCGAGCGCATCTTGTGCGATCGGAGCGTCCGGACGGAGCTCAGGAGTGTCTCTCGGAATTCCATAGTAGTTGCGCTCGGCCGCGCGTCAGCTCAGCGTGTCGCTGGCGATCCGGCCATCCAGCAGTTTGACTATCCTCGCGGCGTGCTCGGCGATGTACTGCTCGTGCGTCACGAGAATGATCGTGTTGCCGGCGTTGCTCAGGTCACGAAAGATCTGCATTATCTCCTCGCCGGTCTTCGAGTCGAGATTGCCGGTCGGCTCGTCCGCGAGGAGTATGGAGGGCCTGTTGATGAGCGCCCTGGCGATGGCCACGCGCTGCCTCTGCCCGCCGGAGAGCTCGTTCGGCCTGTGGTGGGCGCGCTCCCTCAGGCCCACGGCGTCCATGGTCTCCCACACCCGCTCGGCACGCACGTTCCGCGCGGCGCGACCGTAGATGAGGGGAAGCTCCACGTTCTGGAACGCCGTCATTCGGGGCAGCAGGTTGAATGTCTGGAAGACGAACCCGATCTCCGCGCTGCGGATCTCCGCCAGCTCGTCGTCGTCGAGCGAGGCGACCTCCGTGCCCTTCAGAAGGTACGAACCATCGGAGGGCGTGTCGAGACAGCCCACGATGTTCATGAGGGTCGACTTTCCCGAGCCCGACGGTCCCATGATCGCGAGGTACTCGTTCTCCTCGACCGTGAGGTCGATGTCGCGGAGAGCGTGTACCTCCTGGGTGCCGACCTCGTAGGTCTTGGCGATGTCGCGCAGTTCGATCAACACCCGCTATTCCTCCATCTCGTCGGTCTCTTCCTCGTCTACTTTGAGATCCTCCCCGTTCTTCAGCTTGCGGAGCACCTTGTAGGGACCGGACACTATCTTCTGCCCTTCCTCGAGGTCACCCACCACCTCTATGGACAGCTCGTCGGCGATGCCGGTCGTGACCGGCACGAACTGCGCCTGGTCGTTCTCGTCCACGATGAAGACGCCCTCTATCTCCTCTTCCTCGTCCCGCTCGCTCCGCTTCTTCTTCGGCTTCTTCTCCTCCTCGGCCTCGTCGTCGCCGGCCTTCTCGGCCAGTTCCGTCGGGGTGCGGGACACTATGGCCTGGATGGGGACGTTCAGGGCGTCCACGTGCTCGGCCGTCACGATCTCGACCGTCGCGGTCATGCCGGGCCTCAAAGCCTCGTGCGTGTCACCGACGAGCACGGTTACGAGGAAGTTAGTCACTTCCTCCTGCGTGCCTGCCATGCTGGTTATGCCTGAGTTCCCGACCTCGGTAACGACGCCGGGCAACAGCGTATCGGTCAGGGCCTCAACCTCGATCTCGGCGTCCTGCCCGATCTCGACGTCGACGATGTCCGTCTCGTCGATCTCGACCTCGACCTCCATATTCGCCAGATTGGAGATGGTCATGATCACAGTGCCCGGGGCGTTCATCGTGCCCGTGACGACGTTCTCGCCTTCCTCGACGCTCAGGCGAGTCACCACACCCGCTATCGGCGAGTGGAACACGGTCTTGTCGAGCTGGTCGCTCGCGGCTCTGAGGGACGCCTTGGCCTCCGCGCATATCTGCCTCGCGGCGATCGCCCGGGCCTCGAAGTCTGCCTTCTCCTTCTCCGAGATCAGCGATTGCCCGAACTGCTCGATGGCGTCGGACAGCTCACGCTCCGTCGTCGCGCACTCGGCCGTGTTGCGCTCGACCCGCGCGAACGCCTGCTCGACCTGCGATCGGTAGTAAATGTCCTCCAGCCTCAGCAGGAACTGCCCTGCCTCCACCACATCGCCCTCGTCGACACCGAGGTCGACGATCCGCCCCATGACGCTGGAGCTGATCTGGACCTTGGTCTCGGCACGCACGCGACCGGGACCCGAGACCTTGGCGACTAACGTTCCGCGCTCTACCTCGTCGACCGTGACCTCCGTCCGGTCCTTCCTGTCCAACCCCAGGTTGCCGACGACCGCAGCGGCGATGACCACCACCACGACAACGGCAATGAGGATGTTCCTCCGCTTCTTGACCATGAGAGCCAGCCCCCCAACGCTCTCGCGAGCCTAGAGCCCGAGCGCCAGTTTGAGTTCTGCCTTAGCGATTTCGTAGTTGTAGCGCGCGTCAACCAGGTAGGCGCGGGCGCGCGAGTAAGCTACCCTTGCATCGATGAGCTCGAGCATGCTCGCGGCCCTCAGCCGGAAGCGCTCCTCCGAGACCTTGAGATCCTCCTCGGCCTGCATGACCGACTGCTCGGCCACGTCAACGCTCCGTCTGCCCTCGTCAACAGAGAGCCTGGCGATCTCGATCTCGTAGGCCGCCTGCAGCCTCGCGCTCCGCAGAGAGACCTCGTACGAACGAAGCGCCGATCTGCTGTTGTCTATGCTCGCCTTGGTCGAGAGCCCGTTGAAGATGGGAACCGACATGCTCAGGCTGACCGAGCGCGAGTAGTCGTCGCTCATGTCGTCCCTGAACTCCTCGAACGTCGCAGCACCTCTGGAGTACGAAACGGAGAGACCGAGGTCCGGCCAGCGGGCGGCCTTGGAGGCCAGGAGCGACCGCCTGCTTGCGACGACCGACTCCTCCCATGCCCGTATGTCGGGCCGCGACGAGATGGCAGTCTCCATGTCGTAGCTGGTGACCTCTTCTTCCCGCCTGTCCTCGGGCGTATCCACGGCCTCGATCTCGGTGGTGACGTCGATACCCAGGATGAACGCCAGGCCGGCCCGCGCCGTCGCGGCCGACTTCTCCGCCGCGATCAACGCAAGCTCCGCCTCGCCCACCTGGACCTGGGCCTTGAGGAGATCGGATTTAGAGGCGGAGCCCAGGTCGAACAGACTCTGAGTCTTCCTGAGCTGCTCCCTGCCGAGCTCGACGGCCTCCTCCTGAACACCCCGGAGCTGAACGGCCCTCAGGAGGCCGTAGTAGCCCTGTTTCGTCTCGAAGACCGTCCGCCGCCTCTTATCCTCGAGTGAGAGTTCGGTCGCCGTGCGGCCGCGGTGAGCCCCGGCGATGCGAGCGAAAGAAGCGCCGTCCAGAAGCGTCTGCGAGAGACTCAGGCTGCCGCCGAAACTCTCCGACGTCGAGTCCTCGCCCTCGACGACGTCGGTGCGGCCGCTCTGCGAGAGCCCCGCCGAGACGTGCGGCAGCACGCTCGACCAGCTGGACAGAACGTTCGCTCTCGCTGATTGCAGATCCTCTCTGGCCCTGGCCAGGGTCGTGTTCTCCGTGAGCGCGATCTCTATGCACTCATCGAGCGTGTAGACACGTGCCTGCGCAGAGTGAAACGAAACCGCGAGGACAACGCACACGAGCGCGACCCGGACCAGCGCTGCGCCGTTGGGCTTGCCCCTACTGCTACATGCCTGCACCCATGCCTCCTGGTGTAAAGGTCGAGATCAGTATTATGACGATCCAGAGAATCGCGACGGCCACCCACGACTTGCCCCGGGAGACCCGGTAGACGACGGCCATCGCTACGGCCAGCACCACCATCCACCAGATGGTGAAGATGTCGAAGCTGGAAAGGAACTTGAAGAGACGATCGGAGGGCTCGAGGTTCTTGAAGAAGAGCGACGGCCCCGTCTCCACGACCATGTTCTTCTTGGCGATCATCATGGGGAGCTTGACGAGGCTTCCGAGAGTCGTGATCAGCATGCTCCAAGCGACGATGGCTCTCGCGTGTCTGAACTTGCCCTTGCCGCCGAGCATCTTCATGAGCAGGTGGACCGCCCCTGCGGCAGCGAAGACAAGAATGAAGGTGACGACTACCACCCCGATGAGCGACATCGGCACCATCATCGCGCCTGAGATGCTCATCGCCTGTTCCACGTCGGCCTCCGTTCCGCCGCGCTCCATCACGGCCTCCCGGACGGCGTCCGCCTGCACGGGGGCGATGAAGGTCGGAACGGTGTAGAGAGCGATCCCTATGCCCACGACGATCGTGATGATGACGGGAAGCCACCACTTGGACGTATCCTTCGTCTTGCTCGGGTCGGTCGGGTGCGGCCGCTCAAGGCTTTCGGCTATGCTTGAGAACGTGCCGCTGGGATCCATGAAGACACCCGTTATCCAGCCCCTGATTCCGCTTCTCGCACTCTCGGGATCTCGAGGCGTGGGCGCCCCTGCGTCCCTGCTCTCTTTGACTTCCGCCATTGCCACATCCCCTTTCCTGTGGGCTCCGTACCAACCGCCCAGCGGGTCCCTTTCCATCTATACGCGGTAGTGGCCGCGCTATTCAAACCCAAAGGGCAGCGTTAAGGCCCGCGCTGCCCCTTGAGACACCCTTCTCCGTGGTCATGTTTAGCGGATTCTGTCAAAATCCGAACCCGCCCGGCCGCTCCCCGGACCCCGCTTTCTCGAAGTCAGCCGCGAAGCCGGAAGCGAACCACCTGAAAGACCCGCACTCGCACCGGAATGTCCCTCTGTCTGGCCGGCTCGAACTTCCACCGTCGGACCGCCGCACGCGCGGCCTCGTCGAGCCCGGGATCGTCACCAAGGGGGGCAACGCCGGCCTTGAGCCGCCCGATCTATCCGCGCAGCGTGAACCGGATCGGCACAACGATGCGAACCGGAACGGGAATGTCCCGCTGCTTCGCCGGCCTGAACTTCCACTTGTAGACGGCCTCGATCGCCGCCTGGTTGAGCCCCTCAATACCCTGCACGATGGTCGCTTCCACGACGTCACCGAACTCGTTGACGCCGATCTGGACCATCACCACGCCTTCGAGCTCGGCCATCCTCGCCATGTCCGGATACTCCGGCGGGATCTGCACGACGACCTGCGGAGGCTCGTCGAACGCCGTGAAGAACTCGGCCCTGGACACAGGCGGCGGCATTTCCGGCGGTGCCTCGACGTCCAGTTCCGTGGACGCGATGGTCTCAGCCGCGTCAGCGTCCTCGCTGGGCTCGATCTCGGTCGGCACGATGGGCTTCGCCTCCTCCTTTGGAGGCGGCGGTATCGAGATCTGGTCCGGAATGTTGATGGCCTCCAGTACCTGCTTCTCGCGAAGCTGGTACGGTCTCGGCTTCCACTCCGGTGTCAGCACGAACGCAAGAAGGTGTACGCCGATGGCAGCAAGAACGGCCACCCTGAATATCTTCGGGTACTGGTTCTTGAGCTCCTGCTCTGCTGTCGTTTGTACCGCAGTGTATGGACTCATTATCCCTCGCCTCGAATCAGCGAATCGCGTCGGCCCCTGCCGACGGCGGTCTCGTCTCTCGCCTACTGCTCCACCGGCACCGTGGTGAAGGAAACCCTCAGTGCGTTGGCCAGCTTGAGCCTCTCCATTGCCTCGTTGACCATCCTGTACGGGGCCTTCTCATCCGTGTTGAACGAGATGATGAGGCCGTGGTTCTCACGGATCTTCGCGATGACCAAAGGTTCTATGTCGGGCACGCTGACCACCATGTCGTCGATGGAGATTATCCCGGTCCGGTCGATCCATATGTGGGCGACCTTCTCCCTGGGGATCTTATCACCGGCCGTCGACCTGGGAAGCGTGATGGCCAGGCCCTGCTCCAGCTTGAAGATCGTCGTGACCATGAAGAAGACGATCAGCAGGAACGCGATGTCCGCCATCGAGGACGTCGGGATTCTGGCCCCGGTGCCCGCTTTCCTCCTCAGCTCCAATTGACTACCTCCAGCCTGCCTACTCTGTCTCGAGCATCTTGAGGGAGATTCTGTGCTCTCGGGAGATCTTCGCCGCTTCCAGTTCATCGTAGGCGAGCGTTACCTCATCGAGCGCATTGATCATACTCCCGTAAGGAGCTTCGGGGTGCGTCTCGAGGGACAGGATCAGGTTTTCATTGTCCGTGAGTCGCTGCCGCACGATGCTCCTGAGCTCGGAGAGCGGCGTTGGTTCGGTGTCGATGTCCAGAAAATACGCGCCGCTCCTCGCCGTTACGATCTGCATGACGTTGTCCCGCTTGACCTGCTTCACGTCGCCCTGACTGCTGGGCAGGATCATGGGCAGGCCGATCTCGGGAAACGTCGTGCTCACAATGAAGAAGACGAGGAGCAGGAAGGCGACGTCCGACATCGACGACTCGCCGACCAGCTCGGCCGATATCCCCGATCTTCTCTTGAATTTCGCCATTCCAGTGCCTTCCCTGTGGTGCGGGCGCCTCGCGAGACCCCGCTCCGCTTACTCTCAGTCTTCCCTACTCGTCCATCGAGGCGAGCGTATCAATCAGCTCCGCCGCGCTATCTTCCATCTCGACCACAAACCGGTCGATCCGCTGGACGAACAGGTTGTGCGCGATCTGCGTCGGGATAGCGATGGTCAGACCGGACATCGTTGTGATCAGTGCCTCGGAGATACCGCTCGCGACCAGCTTGGCGCTGACCTGCTCCGCCTGGGCGATCGCCTCAAAGGCCGAGATCATGCCCGAGACCGTCCCGAGGAACCCGAGCAAGGGCGCCACGTTCGCGACGGTAGCAAGGATGATGAGTCCCCTCTCGAGGAACGACATCTCGACGATACCGGCGGTCTCGATGGCCTTCTCAACAGCCACGGTTCCCTTCTTCGCCTGCCTGAGGCCCGCGTGCAGAATCTGCGGGATCGGACCGCGCATGTTCGCGCAGACCTCGAGTGCCTCGTCCAGGCGACCCTTCTTGAGCGCGCCCACGACCTGCTCCATCAGCTTCCGGACGTCGGCACGGGCCTTGTGCAGAGTGACGGCCCGCTCGATGATGACCGCAACGCCGACGATGGACAGGAACAGGAGGCCCCACATGAACTTCCCGCCCTTATTGAAGAACTCGATGAGGCCGCTCTGGAACCCTGCCTTCGGCACGGGCGCTGGCTCGACCGGCTCCTCCTCCACAACCGCCGCGAGCGAGTCGACGGCCGTCGTGTCAACGAGCGCCGTGTCGACGACGGTGCCCTCGACCATAGCAGCCATGCCCTCGGTCTGCGCTGCCAGCGGGCTGAGCGTGCCTGCCAACATCAGCACCAGCAGCCCCGCCGAAACAGTCAAGAAGACTCTTCTCATTACCTTGCTTCTCCTCCCCCTTGCCGCGATGGGTCCAGTCGCGGACGGATCGCGGTTCCTCAGTGGAACTTCCCTCTGACTACTCAAACACGCTACCGACAACAGGTCTCCGTGTGTCCACCTCCTGCGCTTGCTGTTCACCAGGCCCCGGGGGGGACGGACTCATCGACCCAACCCCGCGTCCCGCACGCAGCGGCGCGTGCGGCGAGCCCGGCCGCGTCTGTTCAAGCCATTTCGCAGGGAGTCTACACGCAGGTCTGATCACTGTCAACCGGTTTTGTTCCAACTCCAGACTAGCACAGATGTTGCGGGCGCGCAACACCCACTACCGGTGGGCGTTTTATGTATTGACATGTCCTGGGCTGGCGGTATAATCACTAATGGAACCCCCCATCAGAAGGTCAACCCTTCGTGGGGGGGCACGACCATCCGGTACCGGAGGGGTCGCGCCCGTCCCGGGGTCCTGCCTGTGATGTATCGTCATACCTTGAGCCTGGAGGAAGTACAACCATGATGTCGTTCAGGAGACTGGCTGCAGGTGCGCTCGCGGTGGCCCTCTTGGCAATTCCACTCGCGGCGACGCTCTTCCTGACCGGATGCAGGAGGCAGGAGAAGCTGTTTGTAGATTCGAACCTCGCACCTGACACGCGATTGACCAGCGCGCCAGGGCCCTACTCCCAGACGAATTACAGGATTCACCTCTACTGGGACGGGACCGACTCGGACGGCTTCGTGGTTGCGTATCACTTCGCCTGGGACGACACGGTGCCGAACCACGGCGCGGAGAACTCACCCTGGCGACAGACATCGAACACCGACAGTCTCTTCAAGGCGCTGATCGACAGCGCCGGAGAGACCAGACGACACACGTTCTACGTCCGGTCGATCGACAACGAGGGCAAGCTCGACCCATCCCCCGCCCGCGTCAGGTTCGACGCCTGGACCGTGGTCCCGCAGATAGACTATCTCTACAGGGTCGGCGGCCCACTGGACCCCGATGTGGGAACACCTGACCCGGACGTGAAGGACACGGTGCTCATGGGCTCGCCGGCAGAGTTCGTCTGGAGCGGCTGGGACCCCGACGGTCTGGGAGCGCCGATTCAGTACAGCTACAGACTGGACTCGAACCCGTTCTCTCCCTTCGGCGACAGCATGCACGTTGCGTACCCGACGGTCTCGAGCGGAACGCACTTCTTCTACGTCAAGGCGCAGGACGAGACCGGGGCGGAGAACTTCCCGGAAAACTACAAGTTCGTCATGAACTTCGAACCTGACAGCCACATCATCGACCCGCCGGAGCAGACCGGAACGTTGATGGTGATTGACGGCGACGTCATCACGTTCAGATGGACCGCGCACGACAAGGAGGAGCTCGAGGGGCAGGGTGGAGGGCTTTCGCAGATATGGATAAGCCTTGACAATGACTTCCTGAAGGCATTCCTGGTCGACCCCGAGACCGGCGACTATGTGAGCGAATGGTACTTCACGTCGAACACTTCGCCGGCCGACTCGCACTACATCTCGAGTCGCAACTCGCCGCAGGGCGGCAACGCTCCTCATCTGTTCGAGGTCTGGGCTCGCGATGTCGAGGGGACGTTCGAGCAGCCCAGCGTTATCCCCGAGGACCGTGAGACGTTCATATTCTGGTACAACGAGCCTCCGGAGTCGGAGATAACGTTCCCCGCAGACGGGGCGACCGTCGTCGGCACGGACATCGAGATAACGTGGGACGGCTTCGACGTCGACGGGGAGGTCGCGGCATTCCAGTTCGTCCTGGACCCCCGGGCCAACGCCTACAGGGTCTGCCAGGTGGGCATCGGAGAGCCCTGCACGAGTTGGCTCTTCGAGGACGTTGAGCCGACGGGTCCGCCTCCTCTCCTGGAGTACCACGAATTCAGGGTCAGAGCCCAGGACAACGCGGGCTGCTGGGAACAGAACTGGAACACAATCCGATTCTACGTAACGAACAGCAGGTAGCGCCGGACAGCCAACCGTACGAAGCGTCCCACCGGGGACGCCTTCCGAGGAGGGACACGACACGATGACCAGGTTCAAGAAATTGATGGTACTGGCAATGTTCGCTGCCGTCCTGGCTTCTGGCTTTGTGCTCGGCTGCGGCAAGTTCGATGCGGGGACACGCAAGCCGAACATTCCCCCTGAGACCACACTCTCCTTCTCTCCCGACGATGGAAGCACGACGAACTACAAGGTCCGGATGAACTGGTTTGGGTGGGACGCTGACGGGGAGATCGCGCACTTCCAGACGGCCTGGGACAAACCGGACAGCATCGAGGGATGGAGCAACTGGATCGACACGGCCGGGCGCACGGTGGTGAACACCGACAGCATCTTCTACCTGGGGGCCGCGGACAATTTCGACGACGCGAACGCCTATGCCGTGCACTCCTTCGCAGTTAGAGCGGTGGACAACGAGGGAGCGCGGGACGCAACGCCGGAGTCGCTGGTCTTCACAGCCACGACGGTTCTTCCGGAGACGGAGATCACTCGCGGTCCGGCGTCGGTCACGGGACCGATGGTGACGTTCGAGTGGACCGCCAGGGACCGCGACGGGGTGATCGTGGCCTACGACTACCGCCTGTTCGCCAGGGCGGCCGGCGTGTGGGTGCAGGTGGCGCCCGACCCGAGTGTCGCCGAGAGCATCACCGTTGGCCCCGATCAGACATCGGTGCTGTTCGGTCCTCTGGCCGGCCAGCACAGGTTCGAGGTCTGGGCTACCGACGATGCAGGCGCCGCTGATCAGACGCCCGCGGTCAGCGTGTTCATCGTGAATCCGGAACTCGCGGGGCCGAAGCTCTACACATTAACGAACGTGTTCGGTACCCATACGTTCCGAGGCCCGGTCTGGCCTGCGAGGTACAACATCCCGTGGCCCATATTCGCCGGGGAGCGGCTCCAGTTTTTCTGGCTCGCTAACGCCTCGGACTACGGAGGAGACGTCGTGGGGTACAGACACGCCTACGACGATACATCGACGTGGCCTGCGTGGTCGATCTTCGATCGGCGCTTCAGCGTTGTGCCGACGATCGGCCGCCATTCTCTCTACGTCAGCGCGCTCGACAACGCCAACGTGATGACGCGGAGCCGCATGTATTTTGACGTGGTTGAGGCCAGCCTCGACGAGTACATCCTCGTGGTGGATGACTACGACAGGCGGGAGGGCCTGCCCGCCTGGGGCACCGACGAGGACCGCAACGGCTTTTACAACAGGATCCTGGCCGGCTACGTCCGAGACAGGTCGGAATGGGAACCCTCTCAACACATAGAATCGGGCATGCCGATGGCCCCGGATGTCGACGCACTGCGCGGGGCATCCACGGTCATCTGGTACTGCGATGACGCCGGTGCGACCATCAAGGAGGTCTTCAACCCGCGGCTGCCGACATACAACGCGCTCTCTGGCTATCTGCGCGTGGGCGGTAACATCATCCTGTGCGGCTGGAAGGTCATGACGCAGATCGCCGACGAACTGTACCCGATCTCGATCGACGAAGGTGACACGACGGCGGCGGCGATCTTCATCAGGGACTACCTGCACATCGGCCGGATCCGGAACAGCGGCGAGGCTGCGAACCCAGCTTCCCCGTGGAGCTACGGATACTGCATGCACGGAGCCGTCCCGACCGCCCAGGGTGAGGCGTTGGGGTTCGAGCCGGTCTACGTCGACACCGGTGATTGCGACGGAGAGGTGGGCAAGTGGTTCTACTACTGTGAGCCTCCGCTGCCCCAGTACTTCCACTGTGGCCTGAACGTGGAGAGCCTCATCAACTTCCAGGGCACAGGCCTCGAGATCTACGAAACCAAGGCCTTCCTCAACATGAACTTCGAGGGAGAGACCAGCGTGGTTCTCTATCTTTCCGGCGACAACCGCGGCAACGCCTGCTACATCGGCTTCCCGCTCTACTACTGCCAGGAAGATCAGGTCAGGGACATGATGAGCAAGATCATGGCCCTCTTCGGTGAGGAGAAGGTCCAGTAGGAGGGAGCGGGCGCTGACCGCGGAAGCGATCTCGAGGCGGACCGGCCTCCTTCGACGTTCACGCTGAAACAACGAACGCACCCGGGACTTACGGTCCCGGGCGCGTTCGTTTTCTGTCTCGTTCCCGGTGTGGGGCAAACGGTCGAAGCGGACGGGAACCCGGCCACACACAACAGCAGGGCCGCCCGCGTTGGGGACCGGCCCTGCTGTCGTTTCAGACTGGAGACTGTCGTCTCCCGCCGCCTAGCTGTCGATCTTAGCTACGTTCTCTGCGGCGGGACCCTTATCTCCGTCAACGATGTCGAACTGTACGTGGTCGCCCTCGTTCAGCGTCTTGAAGCCGTCGCCGCTGATAGCCGAGAAATGCACGAACACGTCCTTGGATCCGTCATCGGGCGTGATGAAGCCAAAGCCCTTGCCGTCATTGAACCACTTCACTACTCCGGTCGTACTCACTTACTTCTACCCCTCTCGTTCCGTCGGCGAGCGCGTCAACGCCCGGTCCGACCCTGGTCTCGTCGGTGGCCGTACTGCCGCCCCCGACTTCTGCACACTGAGGCCCACCGAGGCCCCGCAGATCCTGCCATCCCTACGTGGCATACCTGCTCCACACAAAGATAGCTCTTGCCCGCGGAATTGTCAAGCCAATAAGCGAAAGACTGAGGACGGCCGGCGCCGGGAATACCCCTGGAGCCTCTCGGGTTGGGCCTTGGAGGCTCGCAGGAGGTTCCAGGGGCCTCCTGTGAGCCCTGTCGCTGAGGAGGCGCCCCCCCCCCCCCCCGCTGGACCGGGGGTTCAGGCACGAGCACGAACACTCGCCGAGGGCCGCGTGAGCCGCTTGGAGGCCTTCCCCTTGACTCCTGCCGTGGACCTTCTCCCGAGAGGACCCACGGCCCATCCCCACGATCCCAGACGGAGAGCCGCCCGGTGGCCCCGTGCCACCGGGCGGCTCTGTCACCTGCTTCCCGCTCCCCCGTTGGGGGAGCGGGGCGTCGCCGCGCCTAGAAGAAAAACGCGACAGAGAACCTGTGGACGTGCTCCAGGTTCTCCATGTCAACGTAGGCGTAGTCGAAGCGGGCGTCCGACTCCTGGCTGCTCGGCAATCTCAATCCGAGCCCCAGCGTCATCCCCTGCTCGTCGTACCCGAGCCTGTACCCCGCGCGCCCGTAGGCGAAGATCTTACCCTTGTTGAAGGTGTACTCCCCGCCGAAGTTGAACTGGTTGTCGCCCGTGCGTGGCCGCTTGTAGTCGGCTGCCACCGAGAGGCGGTGAGTCACGACGTCGTAGACCCTTATGGACGCTCCGGCGCGGTAGATCATCGGCATCGGGAACTCCTCACCGAATCCCGTGCCGATACCAGTCCCCGACCATCTGTTCGAGGGACCAACGTTCTGGACCGTGGCGCCCACCCTCAGGTTCCTGAACCTCGTGTCGTAGAGAACACCAAGGTCGCCGCAGACACCCTCACAGAAGGCGTCGGCCATGGCGAGATGGTACCACTTGAACGTGCCGCCGACCGAGAGTCCGTCGAAAAACTCCCACGCGTAGGAACCGCCGAAGGCCATGTCGCCCGCGTCGACGTTTTCGAGGGCCCCGATACCGAACTCGCTCTCGGGATCGAAATACTCGGTCTTCTCGGTGAACGGCCCCATCTGCATGATGGTCCAGCTCATCCCGAAATACCCCGGCATGACGCTGTGACGGAATCCGTAGGCCAGGTGCTGATAGGACAGCCCCGCGGGCCAGGAGGACCCGCTGAAGTGCACCTCGCTTCCCTTGAGGAAGCGGAGTCCGGCGGGGTTGTAGTAGATCGTCATCGCATCGTCGCCCATACCCGTGAACGCCCCACCCATGCCGATCTGCCTGGTTCCGCCGTCCACCTCGAGGAACGACGCAAGGTAGGTCCCCGACCCGTCGGCGAGCACCGCCTGAGGAACAGAGAGAAGCATCGCGAGCACGCCCACGATCAACAGGTACCTTCGCAAGTAGGTTCTCCTTTCACCTTCCCCGGCCAGGAAAACTTCAGGCCAGCGGGTATCTTCTCCCTGCAGGGGAAACACGGTCATCTTCGCTGACCTAGAACTCGACGGTGACTCCGCCGCGGTGGATACCACCCAGGTACCCGAATGCCGCGTAGCTGTAGTCGACTCCCAGGTTGCCGAGAGTTCCCACGGTCAGCCGGGCTCCGCCGCCCGCCGTGAACGACTCCTCGTCGTAGCCCATCTTGTAACCTGCGCGAACGAAGTACATGTCATTCAGCGCGTACTCCGCGCCGACGTTGACCTTCTCTGAGGTGTCGGAGGGATGCCTGAACTCCGCCGCCACCTTGACGAGCTGTCCCGGCGTCTCGATCAGGTTCATAGAAATACCGAACTTGAACGACGCCGGCATGGGCACCGGTTCGTTGACGTACGTGACCTCGGGCCCCATGTTCTGGATCATCAGCCCGATCTTGAGCGAACGGAAGCCGGTGTTGTAGAGCGTTCCGAAATCGCCGACGAAGCCCTCGACCGTGTAGTCTTCGAGCCCTGCCACGCCCAGGGGCGAGAGGTCCGCGAGACCGGAGTGGACCCACTTGAGTGTGCCGCCCGCGGCGAACTTGTCGGTGAACTCACGGGAGTAGGTCAGGCCGAACGCGATGTCACCGGCGTCGAACTGCACTCCCACACCGTCGGGAGTGTCAGCCGGTCTGACCAGCATCGGGTCCATCTGAAGCGTCGTCACGCTGACGGCCACGACGCCCCTGATGAAGGTCGGCCTCATGGCGTACGCCGCGAACTGGTGCGAGATATCCGCGGGCCAAGTGCCGTAGCTGAAGAGCGCCGTGGGCCTCACGATGGACCGAAGACCCGCGGGGTTCCAGTAGACCGATTCCACACCCTCCGTCGCGGACACCCTTGCCTCCCCCATCCCCACCCCGCGCGGACCCGCGCCGATCTCGAGGAACTGGCACCCGACAGTACCTACCTTCTCGAATACCTCCGTAGCCGAAGCCTGAGACGTCAGAACAAGGACTACAAGCAGGCCCAGCAGAAGCTTCCTAGTCAATGGCCGTCCTCCTTCCACCGGTCGGAGCTTGAACCTTCGCGCCGACAACGGCGGGAGCCCAAACTACTTGATGATGACGAACTTGCCGACCTGCTCTCCAACCGGCGAGTCTACGTGATAGAGGTAGACGCCGCTCACAACGATCTGGTTATTCCTGGAGATCATGTTCCAACAGGCATCCCCGCCGACCGCCTCCGCGTCGGGATAGAGAGTCTGGACGAGTTCGCCTCCAAGCGAGTAGATCCTCACGATGGCGTCCCTCGGAAGATTCTGGAAGCAGATCTTCTCGCCGGTGGGGTCCGCCTCGTTCGGCTCCAGGTTCCAGCGCGCCATATACTCGTGGTTCACGTACGGGTTGGGCACGACCTTGATCTCGTCAAGATCGCCCCGCACGCCGGAATGAGGCACCACGAGCGTCTTGTTCTGCGTGTATTTGCCGAAGTGGTACCCCTCGGCCGTGCTGTCGTAGGCCGTCACCGAGTACCAGTAGGCAAAACCGTTCTTCACGTGGTGGTCGACATAGTCGTACTTCCCGATCCCCTCGAGGCCCGTATCGAGCGTGTCCAGCTCCGCTCCGCCGTCTCCGCGGTCCGCATCGAGTACGAG
Organism: Candidatus Eiseniibacteriota bacterium; assembly: GCA_043819135.1. GTDB lineage: Bacteria > Joyebacterota > Joyebacteria > Joyebacterales > Joyebacteraceae > JALGZG01. The sequence goes on from JBDRFG010000023.1 coordinate 31,184, forward strand.
TTCCCAGTCCCGGTCTCTCGGCTCGCTGGATTCCCTCGTCCAACCGACCGCCTTCCAGACCTGATAGCCGTAGAAGTCTCTGACGCGTGTCAGCGGGTCTTCCACATCCTCCGGGAAGTCGTCCCATTCGATCCTGACGAAGCCGTCGCCCGCGGTGATCTCCTGGTTGGGCGGAGGCGGGGGCGTGTCTGCCACCCAGTGGATCAGCACGCTGTCGGGCTCGCCGGAGCAGTTGGGAACCTCCTGTGTGACGCCATTGTAGATCTGCTGCGCAGTGGCCGCGTTCTGAAGCATGCCGTCCAGTCCGGTGCCCATCACGAAGGCGTACTGGACCGACAGAGTGTCACCGGGGACGATCTTTCTGAATGGGCCGGCGGACAGCATGAATCGCCAGTCGAGCGGAGCGTCGGCGTTTCTGTCGACGTTAACGCGCCACTCGTCCGGTTCGTCCACCTCACCGTCGTTGTCGTTGTCGATCCCATCTACCAGCGGGTAGTCGGCCTCTCCCCGAAGGAAGCGGTAGCGGTCCATGTCGTTGTCGGGGTCCTCGCCGGAGCTGGACCAGATCTCGAACGAGTGAACCTTGACCTTGGTCGGAGCGTTGGGCAGATTGCCAGGCTGCAGCGTATCCGCGTTGGCCGTCGGGTGCCCCAGGAACATGCATCCGAAGTAGCCACGCGCCTCATTGCCGTCCACTCCGTAGGGGTCGTCGTACATATACGCAAGCGTTATGTCCAGTGTGTCGAGTTTGGTTGGATCGTTGGGGTTGACGCTGATGATGAGAGTATCAATGAACCCGCCGCGGTCATCGCCGTAGTACCCCTCGATTGCCTCGGGGCCCGCATCGGCGTCCACCATGAATCCGATGTAGGCCATTCTGATGGTGTCCGTAGTCGTGACCGTGAAGTTGATCCCGACGAAGTCGTCGGTCTGCTCGCTCGTCCACTGGTAGCTTTCCTGTACGATCGTGAGCCCCATGCTGCGATGGAAGTCCGAAGAGAGCCCCTCGTTGACGTCCTCCTCGTTCGTGTCCTCGTACTCGCAGCGGAACATCTGCTGAGAGATCGCGGCGTAGTCTTCATCGACAAGCCCGTCGTCGTCGTTGTCGAGGCCGTCGAGGACGTCCTCGTCGAAGCCCTCGAAGCGGCCGTCGTTGTTCGGATCGTCGCAGTCGTCGTCGTCGTCGAACCACCGCCCGCTGTTCGCCGCACCCTCCCACGACTCGTACATAACCTTGAGCGGGTCCGTCAGATTGGGGCGATACTCCCTCTGGTAGACGCCCGCCGAGACCAGCGTGTCTACCTCGCCGGTCTCGCTGTCCGTGACTATCCCCCCCACCCAGATGCCGGCGGCGTAGACGTAGTTGTCCGCGCTGCCCGCCGGCCACTCGGCCGAGGGTGCGGTGAGGTCGTCGAGGCTGGAACCCGGCCAGTCGCCGAAGTAGCCAAGGTTCGACACGTGAAGCAGGAGCTGCCCGACGTTGTGGTACCAGCCGTAGTAGCTGATCGAGCGCGACGGAGGCGCCGTCACCTCGTCCTGGTCCTTCCGGTTCGAGGTCTCCATGCGGGCCACGGCAACCCCCGCGACCGAGACCACCAGGGCGGCCACGAGCGCACAGAGCGCGGCCGTAGTGACAAGACGCTCCGCCCGTCCGGGAGCGCCAGACATTCCGTGCGTCATCCATCTGAAACGAATCATCAACCACCTCCGTACGGGTGCTTCCGCCCGCCACCGATGAGAGACCTGACGTCTCGCATGGATGGGCAGTCCGACACCATGCGCGCCGCAGAGCTACCAGTCGACGGCGATACCGACACTTATGTAGCGCCCCTCGGAGAAGACCGAAGGATCGTTCAGGGGCTCCAGCTGCTCGCGACCGTCAGCACCGGTCTCAGCGTATGCGCCGCCGAGATTGCCTGTCATCGTGTAATACTCGGCCCCGTAGTTTCCCAGCCCTCGCAGGTTCTTCTTGTCGAACACGTTGTGAGCCTCGAAGAACAGGCTGAACTCCTGGCCGTAGAGCTTGTACTTCTTCGTGCCCCTGACGTCGAGGTTCTGGTGCGACGGCCGCCTTCCGGAGTTCACGGACTCGGGGTCGATCACCTTCTGACCGAGGACGCTGGGAGTGTACGGCGTGCCGCTGCCGTAGTTGTAGTCGAACGTCACTTCCCAGTTGCCCGGGTCACTGACGAAGAGGAACCCCGACATCGAATGCCGCTCGTCCCAGTTAAGCGGAATCTCCTTGAGCGGCTGCCTGGGCAGTCCGATGGCCTCTGCCTGCGCGCCCTGGTTCTCGTCCGAGGATACGCCGGTGGCCTGCAGCCAGGTGTAGCTGAAGTTGCCCATGAAATAGTTGGCGAAACGCTTCGTCAGCTTGAACTCCACGCCCTTGGACGAGGCGTAGTCCTTGTTGACGTACGGGTAGACCGACCCCTCCGTCGGGCCTCGCGAGTACTCCTCGGTGGCCAGGAGGCCGAAGATGTCCTTGTAGAATCCCGTGACGTCCATGGCGAGGTTCTGGGAGAACTGGTGCTCGGCGCCAAACTGGTACGATGTTGTCACCTCGGGCTGGAGACCGGAATAGCCGATGACCCTGCCGGCGGGCGCCTCGTCGATGCTCTCCCCCGACTCGTAGAGAGCCGTGAGGTGGGGCATCTGGTAGAACCGTCCGTAGTGGAAATGCAGGGCGTCCCTGTCTGAGATGGGATGCGCGATGCCGAGCCTGGGCGAGAGAACCGCGTTGATCCTCTCCCGCCAGATCGCGCTCTGGCCGACGTCGGACGCGGGACCGGGGTCGGACCAATCAAGCCTGAGACCCGCTCGAACGATCATGCCCTCGTGAGTCATCTTGTCCTGCAGATACATCGCACCGTGTGTCGGGAATCCCCTGAACATGTTGTGCTGGTAGCGCTCATCGGTGTTGAGCGCCCGGTCCCAATCGAAGAACTGGAAGTCCGGATTCATGACGACACCTTCGGGCGTGGTCCAAGTGGTGTCCCCCGCGCTCGGGATGAGCGTACCCAGGCTGAGTTCCTTGACGTTGAGCTCGTTGTAGACGACCTCGAAGCCGCTCTTCATCTGGTGGGTCTCGTTCGGCTGGTTAGTCAGGTCGGCCTTGACGGTCGTCGCGCTCGTGACGTTGCGCGTCCAGCCGAGGTTGTCGCCCCAGGTCCTGTAATAGCCAGGCTCGGGGTTAAGGTCGTTGTCCGAGTCCTCGTCGAGAGTCGTGGCGCCGCCGACGTAGGCCCGCCACCAGTAGTCGTTCGGGTCATCGTGCAACGAGTACTGCTCCTCCGAGTCGAAGCGGGCCAGCTTCAAGGTGTAGAACATCGTCGGGCTGACGTTGTCGCGCCAGACCAGCTTCCGCGTCGAGAACTGATTATCGGACGAGGGAGTGTGCTCGGCCGCGTTGTAGTACGCGTACGTGTCGTCGAGAGGCACGTGGGACCAGTCCTCGTGCTCCTTGGACCAGTAGCCCGTCCTCGAGTAATTGTGGAAGTAGAAGTCTCGGACCGTCCTCGAGATCAGATACTCGGCCGTCAGCTTCCTCGTGGGAGTGACGATGAACGAGACCTTGGCCTGACCGGAGCCCAGCATCGACTGCCTGTCGTGCACCTCGAGACCCAGGAGATTGCCCCAGAGATCGCGCGCTTCTCTCTCCTCGGTGGTCGGGAGGTACGTGTCGCTGAAGCGCCCCTCGCCCGACACGTAGTAGCGCACTCGTTCCGTGAACAGCGGACCGCCGAACCCGAACAGGATGTTGTCGTAGTTGTCGTACGTCCTCTCGGGAGCGCCGTAGTCGTCGGTCATGTACTTGAGCTCACCGGCGAACTGCCGTCCGCCCTCCCGCGTCTGCAGGTTGACGACGCCCGACTGAACGTTGCCGTACTCGGCGTCGAACCCTCCCGAGAGCAGGTCGAAACCGGACAGCGACGACAGGCTGACCTCGAGACCGCCGGTGCCGCTGGCCGCGTCCGTAATGGCAATGCCGTCGACGTAGTACTTGACCTCGCTGGCGCGCCCGCCGCGGACGTGCAGCTCACCGTCCACAAGAACGACGCCCGGCTGAGTAGCCACCGCCTCCGCAACTGTGCTGATAGGACGAACCTTGACCTCTTCCTCGTCCATGCGGCGCGTCGTGGTCGTCTTCTCGACGTCGACGAGGGGCCGGTCGGCCTCTACGACGACCTCGTCCGCCAGAAACGAGTCCTCATCGAGCGAGATGTTCACCGTGGTGGAACGGTCGCGCTCAACCACGACGTCCGACACGCGGTTCGCCTTGTACCCCATGTAGGAGACCTGGACAACGTAGGTACCCACGGGCAGGTAGTCGATGACGTACTCGCCAAGCTGATTCGTGATGTTCCCGTAGGCCGTGCCGATGATCGACACGTTCGCGTATGCCAGCGGAGAACCGTTCCCGGCATCGGTCACCTTGCCCGTGATGCGTCCAGTCGCCTGCCCGAACGCGGGCGCGGCAACGAGAACCACGGCCAGCGCGACCAGCAACGTCAGGCACGCGAACCCGTTCTCCCGGGACAGCCGTCTCGGTAGTCTCATGGTCTTCTCATCTCCTCGGGGGTCCTCCGACATATAGCTATCCGCCTCTTCGTCCCAGTGAGACGAGGGCCAGTCGCTCGTTATCCACACCTATCAATTAACCACATGCCAAGACGCGTTGTCAATCGCATTTTTGTCACACCTAACCCTCTGTGTAATGGTCGGTTGCGAGTCCCACAACGGCTTCCGACTCGCGTTGGGTGAGCGTGCCGTCAGAAAGCGTAATCCCCCACGCGTTCTCGAATCCCGCTCGGATGACGCCGGCGAGCACCTCGAATTCGATCGGCGGCGATATCAGCGCTGCCAGGTCAGTGGCCTTCAGGGCCAGCGTCCGCCTGATGGCCGCGCGCTCCGACTCTTTCCGGACTCGCAGAACATCCGCGATCCGCACGTGCGTCCCGTCGGTCAGGAGCGAACCGTGCTGGAGCACGGCGGCTCCGACGCGTCTCTGCGCGCTGCCGATGAGCTTCCTGCCTGCGACGACCACCTCGAACCGCCCCGCGCTGACAAAGCACGGTGGAGCCACCTCTCCTCTGGTCCTCGATGCGGCGGAGACCGGCGCGAGGTCCGCGCTGATGCCCAGCGCCGTGAGCCCGAGCAGAAGGCCGCTGGCGATCGCCCGGTACGACTCGGCTATGCTCCCGCCGAGTGGCGGAACGCCTGCCCGTCCAACCACCGAGTAGGTCAGCTCCCCCGCGTGCAGAACGGCCCTGCCTCCCGTGGGTCTCCTGACGACGCCGAAACCCTCCCGCCTGCACGCCTCCAGATCGAGTTCGGTCGACGCCTTCTGCGAATGGCCGATCGATACGGTCGGCGGCTCCCAGGCGTAGACCCGCAGGGTCGGGGGCGACGAACCCTCACTCACTCCCTCGAGGATCGCCTCGTCCACGGCCATGTTGGTCGCACCGTCAGCCGGCCCCGAATTGAGAAAACGCCAGGAGTTCACAGCAATCCCCGCCGGGCGCACCGCCCGCTCGCGCGCGGCTGCGCGCGGAGCCGGTGTCGTCCGCAAACAGATGGTCCGTGCATCGCAGGGAGGCCGCCGGCCGTGACTGGCCGGCCCGGTCGGAACAGCGTCGGGGTCAATCTATCAGGTGGAGCCAGTCCCTCAGCATGAAGGTCATCCTGCCGATCAAGAGGGACACGCGACCCATCACCGTATAGCCGAAGGACGCCCCAAACGCAACCATGAGGAACCAGATGCCGAGCTTCGCCACTCCGCCCAGAGCGCCCTTGTGCTCCTTGGAGAAGAAGAAGTAGATGAGCACGGCGAAGACGCCGATGATGGCGATGAGATTGAGTATGATCTCGCTCGTCGGAGTCCCTCTGAGCGGCGTGCTCATGGTCGCGTATATCTGAGCGACGAAGTCGCCCTGACCAAAGCCGGTGATGTTGACGGCGGAGTACATGCCCACGATGAACCCCAGAGCCCACCTCGACAGCCACGACAGCTTCGGATAGAACCTGAGCAGCATGAAGATGGCGAGCACACCTGGGAATATCCGGATCCACATGAAGGGTTGCTCTTCGGTCGGGAAGAAGAGCGGCTGGAGCAACTTCGGAAAGAGCGTCTCGTGATAGAGCAGGCACATCCAGTAGGCGGCGCCGATACCGACGAACAGGGCCTCCGCGAACTTGTAGAGCGGGTTGTCCTTGTAGAGGAAGCTGTAGATGCTGATGGTGAGGATGGCGGCGACCCAATAGCCCCAGACCACCGACGGCGGCGTTCCGGGAGGTCCGTTGAAGAGCATGTGAAGCCAGTTCATGCCGTCTTCCTCGCTATTCCACTGCCTCGCCTCGCCTGCGGAGCGACAGCAGGTAGACCACGT
>JBDRFG010000024.1:0-20632 GCA_043819135.1 Candidatus Eiseniibacteriota bacterium
GCCGACTCGTTTGTACAGGTCGAACGCCTCGTCGACGCGCATCTCGTAGTCGGCCGCGTCCCCGCCGGTCTCGTGGTGCCCGATGATGGCGACGCCCTTCTCGCGCCCGTAGCGCACCACCCCTTCCAGATCGAAGTCGTCATAGGGCGTCACGTAGTCGAACGCGCCCCTGGCGCCCCACCTGTCCCAGCCGGTGTTCCATCCCTCGATCAGAACGGCGTCGAGCCCGTGCGCGGCCGCGAAGTCGACGTAGCGCTTCGCGTTCTCCGTCGTCGCACCGTGCGTCGGGCCCACGTGCCACGACTCCTTACCGATGTGCAGACTCCACCAGATGCCCGCGTACTTCATTGGCCGTATCCAGGACGTGTCCTCGATGACGCACGGGTCGTTCAGGTTGAGCATCAAGTGCGATTCCACCAGGTCGCCCGGGCTCTCCCCGATCTGGATGGTCCGCCAGGGCGTGGCCAGCGGCGTGCGTCCGATGACCTTGACGCCGTCCGGCCATGGTACGAGGTCCGCGCGAAGCGCGTTGGGGACTCCGTCCTCGGGCACGAGCGTCATCGCGGAGTAGTCGGTCAGGTTAGCCTCGTGGACGCTGACGTAGAGCCCCTCGGACGTGGCCATGGTCACGGGCGTGTTCGCGCCCTCGACGGCCGACAGCGGCGTCTCCCGGAAAAGGTGCTCGTAGCTGTCGTAGTCGTTCGGGATCCACCAGACCGTGTGGTCTCCGGCGAACCGGAAGGTGGTCTCCTCCGAGACGATGTCGATGGCTCCCAGGTTCTGCTGCTCCGGAAGCACGTAGCGGAAACCCACCCCGTCGTCGAAGACCCGGAAGATGAGGGTCATCATCCGCCCGAGCCCCCCCGCCTCCCTCAGCCGGACCTCGAGTTCGTTGCAGCGGTTCGTCACCTCGGCGGCACTTCCCCAGACGGGCTCCCACGTCTCGTCGATGGTGTCCCGCTCGATCCCGGCCACGACGAAACCTCCCGTCAGCGGCGGGTCGTCCTTGAACCGGAACCCCAGCGTCGACGGCTGGATGACGGGCCGGCCGTCGCGCGTGATCGAGTAGGCGGGCACTCCCGCCGAGAGCTCAATGGCTACCTCCACGCGGCCGTCGGGTGACAGGACAGTCTCGGTCGAGTCGGGCGCGGCGTCGGCATTGAGTGCTGCCGTCAAAGCAATCGCTCCTGTAAGCAGTATGGTGGCAAGTAGAGAGAAGGGCGTTGCGTGGGTCCGTGGCATCGCTACTCCTCCCCGACGTCGGGTCCCAGTCCCAGCCGGTCCAGCACGAAGGCGTACTCGAACGCCCATTCCTTGAACCTCTCGTAGCGCCCTGAGGCGCCCCCGTGTCCCGCGCCCATGTTCGTCCTGAGTAGCAGCAGGTTGTCGCCGGTCTTGTGCGCGCGCAGCTTCGCCGTCCACTTCGCGGGCTCCCAGTACTGGACGCGCGGGTCGTTCAGACTCGCGGTCACGAGCATGTCCGGGTAGTCGAGCGCGCCGACGTTGTCGTACGGCGAGTAGCTCTTCATATAGAAGTAGTACTCTTCCTCGTTGGGGTTCCCCCACTCGTCGTACTCGCCCACCGTGAGCGGTATGGACGCGTCGAGCATCGTGTTGAGCACGTCCACGAACGGGACGTCCGCGACGATGATCCTGTAGAGGTCGGGGCGCATGTTCGCGATGGCGCCCATCAGGAGGCCGCCGGCGCTCCCGCCCGTGGCCACCAGGCCGTCGGGCGTGGCGTATCCTTCACGGACAAGGTGCTCGGAGCACGCGATGAAATCGGTGAACGTGTTCATCTTGTTTAGCATGCTGCCCTCTTCCCACCACTGCTCGCCCATCTCGCCGCCGCCGCGCACGTGGGCGACGGCGTAGATGACCCCGCGGTCCAGAAGGCTCAGGCGGTTCGACGAGAACCACGGGTCCATGCTGGAGGCGTACGCGCCGTAGCCCATCAGGTAGACGGGGTTCCCCTCGTCTCGCCTCGCGTCCCGCCTGTAGAGCACGGAGATGGGCACCTCGGCGCCGTCCGTCGCCGTCGCGAAGAGGCGCTCGGACGCGTAGAGCAATGGGTCGTAGCCTCCCAGCACCTCTCTCTGTTTGAGGAGTTCCCTGTCGCGCGTGTTCATGTCGTAGTCTTAGATGGAGGTCGGCGTCACGTGAGACATGTACGAGAAGCGTATGGTCGCGGTCTCGTATTCCATGTTCTCGGACGGGTACACGGCGTAGACCGGCTCCGGGAATTCGATGTAGTGTTCTTCTCGCGCGTCCAGTTCCATCACGCGTATGCGCCGCTGCCCCCTCTCGCGCTCCGCGACGACGAGATGGTTCGCGAACGTCTCCACGCGCTCGATCTTGACGTCGTCTCTGTGGGGTATGACCTCCGTCCAGTTGTCCTTCGATGGCGCACCAACGGGGGTCTTCATAACCTTGTAGTTCTTCGCTCCGTCGTTCGTCCTGATGTAGAACTCGTTGCCCCGGTGCGGGAGGTAGTATTCGATTTTCTTCTCTCTGGGATGGACCAGGGCGAACTCGCCGAACGGATCGTCCGCGCTCAACAGGTATTGCTCCTCCGTGTCCCTGCTGCCGATGTCCATGATCAGGAACGCGTCGCTTCTGGTGCGGCTGATCCAGACGCCGTAGCCCGGGTCCTCTTCGTGGTGTATGAGAGCGTCCGCCGACGGGTCGGTTCCGAGAGCATGTCTCCAAAGCCTGTCGGATCTTCGCGTCTCGTCCATGGTCGTGTAGAAGAGCGTGTTGCTGTCGTTGGCCCACTCGAGCGCATAGTCGATCTCGGGGATGACGTCAGGCAGGAGCTCACCCGTCGTCAGGTCCTTGATGAAGAGCGTGAACGTCTCCGCTCCCGTCGTGTCGACCGAGTACGCCAGCAGCCCGTTGTCCGGGCTGACCCTCGTCGTCCGGATCTCGAAATAGTCGTGCCCCTCTGAGAGCTGGTTCTGGTCGAGCAGCACGATCTCCTCGCCGTCCAGGCTTCCCTCCGCGCGGCAGAGGATCGGGTACTGCTGTCCCTCCTCGGTGCGCTCGTAGTAGTAGAAACCGTTGTCGAGATAGGGCACGGAGAGATCCGTCTCCTTGATGCGTGCCACCATTTCTTCGTAGATGGTCTCCCGGAATCCCTCGATGTGGCGCGTCATGTCCGCGGTGTACTCGTTCTCGGCTTCGAGGTGGGCGATCACCTCAGGGCTCGACTTGTCCCGCATCCAGCGGTAGTCGTCCACGCGCACGTCGCCGAAGAGCGTGTCGGCCACTGGGATCTTTCGGGCGACAGGTGGCGTCGCTTCATCGGGCGTCGCGGTCTCCGCGACGCCCGGCGTCGTGGGCGTCAGCATCGTGGCCGCCAGCAGTGTCGCGACCACCGACGCGACGATCGGCATTCTCTTTCGTGTCATCGTCTCTTCCCTCGGTTGCTCATCACCTGCAGAGGATCACGTCGTTTCGGATCCAGAGAACTCGATCTCCAGTGTGGCTATCTCGTGCGGTCCGAGCTCGACGCACAAGTCGCGCCCGTCGTCCACGGACAGGCTCGACAGCCGCTCTTCAAGCAGAGTTGTGCGCCAGGCTCCGGACACGTCCGCCCCAAGCGTGAGCGCCTCGCGGACCGCCGACCCCGTGAGGTTGTACAGTCTGACCACGAGCGTGTCTCTGGTCTCGTGCTTCTTCACCGCAGAAACGCACACGGCGTCGCTCGTCTTCGAAAGCAGGCCCGTTCCCCCCGGCACGCACTGGTCGCGCACCCCCTGCTTCGTGAGCACCTGCGTTCTGTAGGCGAGCGACAGGTTCTTGATGCCCGCGGCGATATGGTCGCCCGCGAACGGCACGACCGCGTACCCAAACCTCTGCGCTCCGAGACACTGGGCCTCCGGCGTGTGGATCGTCGGGCCGGCGTTCCCGCGCCTTGTCACGGCGAAGTCGTCGCGCGAGAGCCACCCCACGCACCGCAGGAGCGTCAGCGCGAGTGTCGCCTCCCCCGTTCCGTCTCGCGTGGCCTCGATCTCCGGCAGCCCTCGATTGAGGACGGCGACGCCACCTCGGTCATCGGATACAAGCGAGAACTCCTGCTGCGGGTACGTCGTTGGCGGAGGCTGCACCCACTCCGCGCCGTCGGGCTTGTCGATGGGGCGCTCGCTGACCAGGAAGTGACCGTCGGACAGGACCGTGTCCGTGACCACCGGTGTCGGGAAGAGCGCTCTCAGCCTGTGGTCCCTCGCCCGGTTCTCGAAGTCCACGTCGACCTCTACCACAGGACTGCCCGTCCTGAGTCTCACGCGGGTCGTCGTGCGGCACGCGACCGTGTCCGGCCTCCTGTGGTCCCGATTCTTCTCCAGCGCCGACGGCAGGTGCAGGTCGTACCGTACCTCGAGCCGCGCCGACAGACCGGTGTCCTCGATCACCCGCGTGTCCCCGTAGGTATCCGCGGAGGTCAGCGTCAGCGAGTGGCCGGCGGGTGCATAGTCGTACTCGTCCCCGATGTCCTCCGTGTCCTCGTACAGGTTGAGGCCGGGGTAGACGCGCCCGGTCTTCTTGTCCTCGATATCGAACGTGCCGTTGTGATGGAGCGTCACCCTCACGAGGTCGTTCTCGAGCGAGTTCCCGACGACACGAACCGCCCACACGGACGGCGGCCTGTGCGACGATTCATCTCCATCACCGCCGGTCTCCTGCCTGAAGTAGTAGTTGGCGTGCCCCAGAGCCGGCAGGTCGCGGGCGACGAACTGGACGGTCAGGAAGCAGTCGGATTCGTCTCTCTCTGCCTCGGTCCTGACGATGCGGTCGCCGAAGTGGTCGAGGTACATCCGGAAGATGTCGCCCTGCCTGCTGGAGAAGAGCTCGCTCCTGTAGTCTATCGCCCAGAACCGCTCGACGTACCTCTTCGACACGATTGTGAACGGCACCGAGAGGCCCTCCTCGTCGTACAGATGGAGGCGGTGGCTGTCGATGCCGGGCGGCTGGAACACGACCAGCCGCTCTATCAGCTCGGTTCGCTTGAAGGGCAGCGGATTGACGACGCAGATGACCGTCTCGGCGTCGTCCGCGGCCTTTCTCGCGAAGGCGGGCGCAAGGTACTCGAGTTCGGCGCTCAGGAGCTGCTCGCCGGTGTCGCGCACGCCGGCGAAACGCGGCTCCATCTCGCGGTGGACCTCGTCCGTGCTGCAACCGCAGATGGAGTCGTGCGGGTGGTTCTTCATCAGGAGCTTCCAGGAGTAGTCGATGAGACCGTGCGGGTACGGGCGGTCGAGGAGAAAATGCGAGTACGCGGCGACCGGCTCTACGTAACCGGCCAGCAGCGTCTGAGCCGCGTCGTTCTGCTGCTTCAGGCGCATGCGCGCGGACCACACGCCGGACAGGATGTGGTGGTACCTCCCGCCGAGCATCTCCCCCTCGTACGTGCCTTTCGCCGCGCCGGACTCCCGGACGGCGGCTACGTAGTCGCTTACTGTGCCGTGCACGAACTCGACGTTCGGGAACGCCTCCCTCAGACTCTTCAGGATCGTTCCGAATCCCTTCTGGGGTGGGTGGTGGTCGCATCCGTTGTTCAGGAGGAGCGCGTCGCAGTTCGTGCGCTTCCCCATCCTCTCAAGGAGGTCCCCGACCTGCTCGACGGCCCTTTGCGTGTTGATGTCCCGCCGAGTGAGCGCGTGCCACATCTCCTCGAACCCCAGCGCCGAGGCGTTGCAATAGCCGCCCCACTGGTTGACGGCGAGCACCTCGCTCCCGTCGGGCGCGCGCCACGTGTACTCGAGTCCAAGTTCCTCCAGTTCGTCGCCGTTCCCGCGGGTGTAGATGAACGAGTCGATGCCGGAGCGCCGCAACAGCTGTGGCATCTGCGCGATGTGCCCGAACGAGTCGGGCATGTAGCCGACCTTCTGCACGGGTCCGATGGCGCCGGCGACCGCGTGTCCGACGAGCAGGTTTCTGACGGTCGCCTCCCCGCTCACGAGAAACTCGTCCGGCAGGACGTACCAGGGGCCGATCGACAGCGCGCCACTGCGCACCAGCGCCTCGATGCGCCCCGCTTCCTCCGGGCGTGCCTCGAGATAGTCCTCCAGGGCCACGCACTGACCGTCCAGCAGGAAGTGCTCGAACGACTCGTCGTTCTCCAGTGCGTCGAGCACCTGGTCCACCACCCGGACCAGGCTTACCCTGAAGCGGTGGTACGGGAGATACCACTCACGGTCCCAGTGGGTGTGCGAAACGATGTAGGCTGTTCGTTTCTTCGGTGACACGCGTGTCTCCTGTTCAAGCGGTGTCCGGCCCGCGGGTCGCGCCGGGTGGTCGGGACTCGCCGGCGCGGCTAGTCGTTGCATGCGGCGAGCAGCTCTCCGACCGATGCGGTAGCCAGGCAGACCGATGTGTCGGCGGCGCCGTAGTAGATGAGCGCTTTGCTCTCGGGGTCCGCGAAACCCTCCACGTCGCACTCCTCCACTATCATGCCGCTTGGGAAGATCACGTTCGGGACCTGGCCGGTCATCTCGTACGGCTCCCTTGGCTCCAGCATGTTGTTGCGGCTTCGCGCGAGCACCCTCGAGGGATCGTCGAGGTCCAACAGCGCCACGCCCGCCTGGTAGATGCATGCACCCGCGAGGTGCGTCGCGATGCCGTGGTAGACGAGCAACCATCCCTCCCGCGTCTTGACCGGAGGCGGTCCCGGGCCGATGAGTTCGTCCCAGTAGTGGAGCCTGCCACGCATGACCGGCGCCACGGGTCGCCAGTTGAGGAGGTCGTCGGACCGCGACAGCACTATCTCATCCCCACTGGTGACTCCGGTCTCGAAGCTCACCCTGTTGGGCCGGTCGAGACGCGCGTAGCTCCCGTCGATCTTCTCCGGGAACAGCACGCCGTTACGGACGTCGTCCTCGCCGCTCGCCCCCAGGAAGTCGATGGTCGTGAAGTCCGCCGTCCGCGCGAGTCCCAGCCGGCAGCCGTGGTCCGTGTCCATGGCGAACATGATGTAGAAGGTGTTCCCGAGCCTGGTGATCCGGGGGTCGTAGCTGTGGTAGACGGTCCCCCCGAAGCTGTCGATGCCCCGAATCTGTACCACGCGCCTCTCGACCTCGAAGTGCGTTCCGTCGTCGCCCTCGGCCATCATGAAGAACGTCTCGCGGCCACGCGTCTGTACGCGGAGCATCAGGAGATAGCGCCCCTCGTGCATGACGGCGCCCGGGTTGAACACCGACGTCGCGTCGACGATCTCGGGCGGGACGTCGGGGACGTCCTCGCGCGTGATTATCGGGTTCTCGGGGCTCCTCGCGAGCGCCACTGTTACTCCTCCCGTGCCGTTGCGTCGACGTGCTCGGCTACGCCGTCATCGTCCGCGTCGCGCTGCATCACCCTGAGCCGACCGAGCATGGCGCCCAGGTCTCTGAAGCCGCCTATCGCAAACCAGACGATGACAAACACCGAGACCACCACCTGCACGAAGAAGTAGAACTTCCAGAATCGCGCCCACGCCTCGCTCGGCACGTCGTGGTGCAGATTGTAGATGGTCCCCACGATGAACACGAGTATCCAGAAGGTCGTGTGGGCGTAGCTCGCTATGTAGATGATGCGGTCGCCCCTCGTGAACTCCTTCCCCATGCCCAGCACGCGAAGCCCCCTGGACGGGGCAGCGTTGACGACGGTCGTCTCACGGGCCGTGTCGTACCTGCCGCGGTGCAGCAGCCTGTCGAGGTCGAAGGACCGCCGCTTCCCCAGGAGCGACACGAGCACGTAGAGCACGGCGGACGCCCCCATGGCCATCGCCCAGTACTGCTGGCCGTTGATGTGGTAGAGCCACCTGAGGACGCTCCACCCGTGTACGGCGATCTGTGACAGGTTCTCGGGCGTTGCGAGGAACATCTCCTCGGGGAGTCTGTGGATGAGAATGCCTCCGACCGCGATGCTCGAGCCCGTGATGAGCGCAGCCCACGCGGCGGGCGCGGTGCCCCGTTTCCAGTAGAGCCCCCCGATGATGACGGCGCCCGAGCCTCCGGCGAAGATGGCGCCGGTGATCGCGAAGAAGAGGAAGATGTACTCGCTCTGCTGGAACAGGAGACTGAAGAAGAAGATAAAGACGGCCACGCCGAAGATGGACCACCGGAGCAGTCGCAGGTGCTGTTTCTGCGAGAATCGCTTCTTCCTGAACGGCATGACGACGTCCTGAATGAAGATGCTGCCCCACGAATGCAGGTAGGTGTCGTGCGTGCTGATGAAGGCGGCCAGCATGACGGCGGCGAACGCTCCCATCAGCCCCGCCGGAAGCAGTCGCGCGAGCACCAGCGGACCCCTCATCTGGCTCTGGATGGCCTCGTTGCCGACACCGGATATTGCGCTCTCTACGCCGGCGGCCAGTTGTGAGAAGTCGGGGTGGTGCATTACCGTGTAGATGATGATGGGCACGAACAGCAGGAAGAGCCCCTGTGGGAACCCGCGCCAGTTGCCCAGCACGCTGCCCATCTTGGCCTCGTGCGCACTCACCGCGGAGCTGTTGTAGGCCTGCGTGCCCTGCCACGACATGGCGCCGTAGAGGACGCCGACGATGCCTATCAGGAAGTACCAGAGATTGAAGTCCTCGATGTGGCTCGTCTTGAACGGGTTTATGAGCGACGCTTCCTGTGGCGCCGCTGCCAAGGCCTCGACAATCTGTGTCCAGTCGACCTGGAGGAACAGGTAGAGAACGATGGCCACAAAGACGACGTTGACGAAGAGCCCCTGCGCGAAATCGGTGATGATGACGGCAACCTGTCCGCCGGAGAAGACGAAGAAGAGCGCGATACCCAAGAGCACGATCATGACGAGTGGGAAGGTCGGCATGGCCAGGCCGAAGAACCCGACGGCCGCCGGGAGGCCGCAGAAGTGAATGAAGAAACGCGCCCCGACTGCCGGGAAGATGCCGAAGTTGATCAACCCCGACAGGAACGCGATGATGCCCGCGAAGACGCGGAACTTCTTGCTGTAACGCGTCTCAAAGAACTGCGCGAGCGTCAGCGCCCGCGTCTGCCGGAAGCGATAGATGACCCAGCCGGAGACAGTGATGATGAGAATGACCACGCTCATCGTGAAGCCCCACCACGTCATCGAGAACCCGGCGATGTAGTTCATCTCCAGGAGGCCGACGATGGTGATGGCGCCTAAGCCCGCGATGCCGGCGGCCATGCTGATGAGGTAACGGCCGGCAGTTCTGCCCGCCGCCAGGAAATCGGCAACGCTCCTCATGTAGCCGCGACTCAGAAGAACGCCGCCGACCAGCACACCGAGCACGACGAAGAGGATCGTCCAATCTACGGGCGCCATGTTCACGAGATCCTCTCCTTGGTCCGGTGTGTCGGTCACGCTCGGCCGTGTGGTGCGTCGGTCACGCTCGGCCACCCGGGCCGGTCTACCGGATGTGCCCGTCCTGAGAGATGCGGAGCGTCGTTCCGTCCGGCCGCTTCACCGACGCCTCGAAACCGCTCGGCGACACGTGGACGGCGGGCGGCCAGTTCGCTCCCGGGGGCGCCCCGCCCAGACCCAGCGCATCGAGGTCGGCCGTGTAGCCGCCGTTGTTCCCGAAGAACGTCCTCTCTGCGTAGTAGAGCCGCATCAGGGTGCGCCGGTCTGCGGCCGAGGGGTCGGGCGCGTAGGCCGTCTCCGCCACACCCGCCGTGACACCCGAGAACTGCACGAATCCCCACATTTCGGGGTAGTGCATGTTGACGAGCCCCTGTGGCGACCACACCCAGTTGTCCTCCGGAAGCGGTCGTCCGGTCTCGGGGTCTGTCAGCTTGACGTAGTCGCCGTCGACGACCTCCGTCTTCCACTCGACGCGCGAGAAGTTAACGCGCCACTGGTCCCCGTCCTCCGGAGGCGTGGGTCCGTGAGCGCACTCCTCGAGCACCGACCAGGGAATGGCCAGTTCTACGCTCCACCCCTCGTCGGTGTCTTCCGGATCGTTGATCGTGCCGCGAACGTCAATGCCCGTCCTGAGTCCCTGGATGTCCCAGGAGTCGATGGCCGTGCCGCCGTCGCGGTACGGCTTCGTAAGAAGTAGATCCCACTCGGTCCCGAACGCGTTGACCTCGAGTTCGTAGTACTCGTGCGTGTCACCGTCGGGGTCGATGAAGACCTCGAAATCGTTGTCGTAGAATATGACGGAGTCGCGTTTGTCCAGCTTGGCCCAGACGTGCGGCTCTTCCATCTCGGCCGTCACGTAGAAGAAGTCATCGTCCCACAGCATCTTCACCCTGGTCGAGAAGCGGGGTGCCGGCAGACGGTCGCCATCGATGTCAACGAACTCGTCGGTCCAGGGCGCGAACTGCCAGGCGCGCTCGTCGAGACGACCGTCGATAACAGGCGGCGCGTCGGTCCGGTAGCACACGTAGTTTCTCGGATCTCCGTCGAAGGAGGGTTTGGGGAACACATAGAGCGGAACGTCAGGAGCGGCCGCTCCCGGCAGCAGGAGGACGAAGCCGATGAGTTCGAGCGCACTGACCCAGTTCCCGGAGCGCCCGGCGCTCCGCGGTACACGTTGCATGCGTCCCTCCCGATCCTCGGGTGCTGCGGCGACGCCGCGGCCGGCGCACCGTGCGTGTTCCGCGGATTATACATCATTTCCGGTCCAGTGCGCCCGCGCTGTCGCCCTAGTCGTTCCTGAGCCTGAAGCAGCGGATGCCCCAGCTCGCCTTTCTGCACTCTGCGAGCGCTGCCGCCTGGTCCGCCAGTTCGTCTCCCCACAGGACGGAGTAGCGGAACTCATAGAAGCCGCCCAACTCGGCCGAGAAGTTCGTTTCCCAGTAGTTGGTCATGAGCCAGGCGTACGGGAGCGCAGGATCGCCTGCGAGGGCGGGGTCGCCCGCGAGGAGCCTGGGACCGTGCTCGAGCGCGCCCAGCTGAAGAAGATGGTTGTCCAGAGTCGCGACGCCGACGCCGTATCCCTCGGACACGATCGCGAACCCCTCCTGGATGCTGTAGAAGTCCGTGAGCGTTCCGGGTATCTGGTCGATGCGCGGACGCACGGCGGCACCGGCCTTGTCCAGCCAGAGCTGCGCGTCCGGCACACCGGTCGTGAAGGGCAGCGACAGATAGACGTTCTCCGGCTCCCACACGCTGTCCTTGTGCATCCTCACGGCGACGTCGACGCGCGGTTCGTCCAGGTAGGCCCTGAGTTCCACGGTGAAGAGACTGATCCCGGGCGCGCCGTAGTCGAGCCACGTCGAGACGAACACGTCCCCGCCCTCGACGCCGGCCGACCCGATGAGACAGCCCGAGGAGCGAACGGCGTCCTCGCCCTTCCTGTTGAGGCCCATCTTCCCTCGGACCGGCCACACGTCGTCGGGCCCCGGCACCGGCGTCACCTCGTGGACCGGCGTGAACGCGGCGTGGCGGCGGTCGGGACGCAGGAGTTCCCGCGACAGCGCTGTGTCGAACCAACTGACGATGCCGTCGCCGGGCGCCCAGGCTATCCGCACGAACGGGGTTTCGAGCACCCCCTCCTCGCGCGGCTCCGCCGGTCCGGCCGCCGGTTCGCTGTCGCTCGAGTCGCACGGCTTCGGCGCTTCTTCCCGACCAGCACGTCCACCCGCAGGTACGAGTTCCAGCTGGCGTTCCTCCCCCGCCTCCAGTTCCAGGTGGACGAAGAACTGCGCGCCGGGCGGCGTGAGCAAGAGCTGGCAGGGCAGCTCGGCATCCGCCTCGACGTCCCTGACCACCGCGCCGCCGCCGAAACCCAGCTCGTGAAACTCGAAGTGTCTGACGAGCAGGCTCGCGACACCGCTCACGGCGTGGTCGAGGGGATTGATGGCCCGATAGCGGCTACCGGCGACGGCCGACAGCGGCGCCGCGCCGAGTTCTTCCAGCGCGTCGGCGACCAGCTCCCGGGCGTCGTCGTGAGCGCTCGCCGCGAAGCCTCTCTTTCTCTCGGAGATCGCGTGCACCATGTAGTGCCACGGTTCGATCATCGAGAAGCTGTGGCTGAACGTGTGTTCCGAGTAGAGAGCAAGCTGGTCCTCGACGGCGCGCGTGTCGGCGTGCGTGAGGTCAGGGTACCGCTCGAGCAGCCTGCGGTAGTACTGAAGCGCGCGCTGCGCGCGGCGGAAGAGCATCGTGCTCTCCGGGTCGCCCGCGCAGCCGTCCGACCACCAATCTGGCCAGTCGCCGCGATGGACCGGTATGTCGCGTTCCGATTCCCTCAGGCGTTCGAAGAACTGTGAGAGCGTGACCATCCTGATCCGGTAGCGGTCTCCGTGCTCGCTGTTCCAGCGCTCTATGAAGTCGACGACCCCGGGCGACGGCGGCGCATTGTCGGACCGCAGGCCCGACGCCATCACGGGAACGAAGTCGTACGGGTAGCCCTCTGCCTCGAGACCATCGAAGTAGCGCGGGATGCGCCTCTCGGCCACGCCCCAGTGGTTGTGGTAGATCATGTCCGCGTCGCAGTCGTCCTTGGTGTGGTACGAAGAGACGGCGTCCGGGACGATACCGAGCTCGTTCCCGAAGTGGTAGTGCTCGCCGCTCCACACGAGGACGCGGTCGCCCCCCGGCGTCTCCCACCAGAACGGGACCTGCTTCGCGCCCAGCGGGTACATCCCGTGATGGGTGTGTATGCACGTGAAGAGATTCGCGATGCCGTTGTCGTGGAGCGCCTGGGAGTAGCCCCAGCTGTACCCGTTGATGTCCGCGGTCATCGCCGAGTCGACCGGAACCCCGATCGAGTTTCCGTAGTTGGCGGCGCGCGCCAGCATGTTCGAAAGGGTCTCGTAGCCCAGAAGCTCGTTCGAGTTCAGGTAGTTGCCCGAGATGCCGATGGCGCCCGAGCGGACCGCGGCGGCGAACGCCTCCGCCTCCTGCACGGTCGCCTGCTCGAGGAACCGCTCAACGCCCCAGAACGTCTCGCACGTCCACCTGAACCCGTCGAAGTGCGGGACCACCCGCTCGCGCGTGCTTTCGATGATGTCGAGCGCCTGCCGGATGAAGTCCGACTGCCAGCGCGCGACGCGGCCCTGAAGCTCGGTGTAGCCGATGTCGGTGTGCGTGTGGTGGATGACGTAGAGCGTTTTCACGGACGCGCTCTCGTGTGGTGGCATCGCATGTTCCTCCGCGGCGTCGCTTCCTCGCGCTACCGTCCGAAGAATCCTCTGATCCGCTCGAAGAAGCCCAGTCTGCCTTCCTGGAGCGCCGTCGTCGGAACGCCCCACCTGTTCAGGCGCCACGACAGGTGCTCCTCGAATCCCGAGTAGGTCTCGATGGTCCCGTCCTCGAGCGACACCCTGAATATCCGGTCGAAGTCGCGCTCGAGGGCCACGTAGATCTCGCCGAGTTCCGGGTCGAACACCATCGAGCAGCGCGTCAGTTCCCAGGAGGTCCGTTCGAGCAGCTCGAGTCCATTGGCGACATCGAAGCTTTCGAAGTGCTCCTCGATGTAGTCGTGTGCGAGTTTGTACCGGTCGGCGCCCACGCCGCGGACGTGGTCGATGTCGTCATTGACGAACCGGCAGTTCGCGAAGTTCGTCATCACGATGCGGTCGCGCTCGATCGGCGTGACGGCCGTGCCGTCCTCGCCGGGCTCGACGATCATGGCGCGCCCGGTGGGGTCGGCGAACAGGAGGTGGAGCGTCACGCTGGGGCAGTCGACCATTTGATGGGTCAAGAGGTGCTCCTCGACGTCGGAGACGGCAGCGAAGTCCGCGAGCGCCTGCGCGTACAGCTCCCAGGGACACTGCTCCCCGGGGCCGCGTCCCGGGGCATCCGGGACCATCGGATTCAGCTCCTGCTGCGCCACGAAGAGCCCGTGTTCGTTCATGCCTGCGGTCCTGGGTATCCTCCTGGGTCCTCTGACGAAGGCAAGGTGGAAGGCCCTCGTTCCGTCCGACTCCTCTATCGTAAGTCTCACCGGAACAGCGGGGTCGTAGTCGAAGTTCATGCCGTAGAGCGCTGTCTCCGAGTACACCGCGAAGCTGGTGCAGGCGCGGCAGATGGGCGCCCCGCACAGCAGAGCGGCCGTGACGGCGGCCGCGACTGCGAGTCTACTGCTTCTTCTCATTTCTCCGTCTCCCGGGCTCGGGGCGGTGTACGGCTCCGTATCGATATCCACTCTGCTACCACATCCGGGGGCGAGCCTCAAGGTTGGACTACGTGGGCTCCGCGAGCGGCCTGCGCGCGGGCCGGGAGCCCGTGCAGGAATCCGCTTTGCCGGGCCGCACGTGTCCTCTAGAATGACTCTGAGCCACCGACTGCGACGACCGCAACGGGAAGGCGCCGGGGGTACACTGCATGATAGGCAAGATAGTCTCACACTACAGGATTATCGAGAAGATAGGCCAGGGCGGCATGGGCGTCGTCTACAAGGCGGAGGACCTGCGACTCAGGCGAACGGTCGCGCTCAAGTTCCTTCCGCACGAGATGACGCTGAACCCGGACGCCAAGGCCAGGTTCATGCACGAGGCCAGAAGCGCCTCCGCGCTCGAACATCCTTCCATCTGCAACATCCACGAGATCGACGAGACCGAGGACGGCCAGCTTTTCATCTGCATGGCCTGCTACGAAGGCGAGCCGCTGAGTGCGCGCATAGCCCTCGGACCGCTCGACATGGACGAGGCTCTGGGCATCGCGCTCCAGGTGGCGGAGGGCCTCGCCGAGGCCAGCTCCCGGGGCATCGTCCACAGGGACATCAAGCCCGGCAACATCCTGCTGACGGACGGCGGAAGCGTCAAGATAGTCGACTTCGGACTCGCCAAGCTGGCGGGCGCCACGCGGATCACGCGCACCGGAACGACCATGGGGACGGCCGCCTACATGTCACCTGAGCAGGTCGAAGGCAGGGACATCGACCACCGGTCCGACGTCTGGTCGCTGGGGGCCGTGCTCTACGAGATGATCACCGGCCGCCCGCCGTTCGGCGGCGATACCGAGCTGACCGTCATGTACTCGATCATGAACAGCGACCTCGACGAGATGTGCCGCGAGCGTCCAGACGTGCCCCCTGACCTCGAACGCATCGTCGGCCGCATGCTGGCGAAGGACCCGTCCGAGCGATTCAACGACGCGGCGGAGGTCGTGCGGGACCTCCGGGCTCTCCTGGCTCTCCGGGCTCTTGGGACCACCGACGGGAGCAGGACGTCCGTATCTGCTCCAGCGACCGCGGCGGGCTCGAGGCCCAACCCCTCGATAGCCGTCATGCCGTTCGTGGACATGAGCGCCGACGGCGACCAGGAGTATTTCTGTGACGGAATGGCCGAGGAGATCATGAACGCGCTCACTCACGTCGAGGGGCTTCGCGTCGTCGCGAGGGCGTCGGCGTTCGCGTTCAAGGGCAGGAACGACGACATTCGCGAGATCGGCAGGAAGCTCAAGGTCGCCACTCTGCTGGAGGGAAGCGTGCGGAAGTCGGGCTCGCGCATGCGCGTGACGGCCGAGCTCGTCAGCGTGCAGGACGGGTTCCGTCTCTGGTCGGAGCGATACGACAGCGACATCGAGGACGTGTTCGCCGTACAGGACGACATCTCGCTCGCGATCGTCGACAAGCTCCGGCTCAGGCTCGTCTCGGACGACAAGGAGAAGCTCCTCAGAAGGCACACGGAGGACCCAGAGGCCCTCAATCTGTGTCTCAAGGGACGCTTCTTCTGGAACAAGAGGACAGAGGACAACCTTCTGCGCGCCATCGACCACTACGAGCAGGCCATCGCCCGCGACCCCGGGTACGCGCTCGCGTACGCGGGACTCGCTGACTGCTACATCGTTCTTCCGGACTACAGTTCTGTCGCTCCGCGGACGGCCTGCCCGAAGGCGAAGGACGCCGTCATGCGGGCCCTGGAGATCGACGACTCGCTTGCCGAGGCTCACGCCTCGCTCGCTCTCGTGCGCACCACATACGACTGGGACTGGTCCGGAGCCGAGCGTGAATTCAGGCGCGCGATCGAGATCACTCCCTCCTACGCCACCGCGCACTACTGGTTCGCGCTGCACCTGATGTGGATGGGGCGCATGGACGAGGCACTGGAGAGGATCGAGAAGGCGCGCGAGCTCGACCCGCTCTCGCTCGTCATCTACAGGAACCTGGCGCAGATGTGCATCTTCGCGCGGCGGTACGATGAGGCCATCGAAGCCCTCAAGCGGACCATTGAGATGGACCCACGATTCCCGGTGGCGCACGTTCTTCTTGGAGAGGCCTACTCGCACAAGGGTATGAAGGAGGAGGCGCTGGCCGAATTCCGGAAGGAGCGCGAGCTCTCCGGTGAATTCGGTCCCGGCGTCGATACGCGGATCGGCAGCGCCTACGTGAGGTTGGGCATGCGCAACGAGGCCGAGGAGGTGTTGAGCCGCCTGGCCGTCCACGCGCAGGAGGCCTTCGTCAAGCCCTCGGACCTCGCCGAGGTGCTCTTCTCGCTCGGCGAGCGCGACCGTGCCTTCGAGTGCCTCGAGGCCGCGTTCGAGGAGCGCGACAAGGGAGTCCTGGGCCTCAAGGTCTATCCCGTCTACGACGACGTCCGGTCCGATCCCAGATTCAGGGCGCTCCTCTCCAGGATGGGGCTGGAAGGCTGACCGCCCGCGGACCACCGGCGCCTCGCGTCGGTCCCGCGAGCAGCAATCTTTGCTGCACTTCTGCCACTCTTGCAGGGATTTCCCTTCCCATCCTCCTCGGAATCGCGTAGCATCACTCCCACTCGTAATGACTGAATATCAATCCTGACCCCGCACTGTGTCCGGGCGGCGCACCGCGAGCGTGCGGAGTGGCGCGCACGGGAGAGTGCCGAGTCCGTGCACGGGCGCGTCCGCCATGCAGAGAGCGTTCGACAGAAGCCTGAACTCCCTCGGAGAGATCCTCAAGTTCGTCGACGTCTTCGCCGAGCAGCAGGGTCTGAGCGGCAAGACCGCCTTCGCGACGAGGCTGGTCACGGAGGAGCTGTTCGCGAACTTCGTCAGGCACAATCGGGGTGGCGAGGACCGCATCGAGGTCAGTCTATGCATGGACGCGGGTCTGCTGACGCTCAGGCTGCGGGACTTCGGTGTCGAGCCGTTCGACATCGCGGACCGCGGGCCGGTGGACGTGAGCCGGCCGCTGAGCGAGCGCACGGCGGGTGGTCTTGGACTGCATTTTGTGAAGAGCTTCTTCGACAGCCTGTCGTACGAGTACTCCGACGGGACGGCGTGCGTCACGGCGACCAAGAGCATCGGGGGGGTGGATGTTTGACATCAGGCTGGCCGACGACGGACGCATCCTCCTGTCGGGAAGGCTCGACGCCTCTCAGGTCGAGAGCGTCAGGACCGTTCTCGGTACTGTTACAGGATCGTGCACGCTCGACTTCTCCGAGCTCGAGTACATCTCGAGTCTGGGTCTCGGCGTGCTTCTCGAGGCGCAGAAGCGTCTGACCGATGCGGGCCAAGGCCTGATCATCACCAATCTGAGCGCGCATATCGCGGACCTGTTCAAGCTCGCGGGATTCGACCGGATCTTCGAGATCAGATAGCCGAACCCGCGTTCGGCCTCCGGTCCCCCACTGCCCCGGGGGGCCGGGTGGCTTCGCCACCGATTCCCGCCAACATTCGAGGCTCCCGGACTGTAGTTATGATAGATGAAGCGCGTGTCATAGAGATGGCCAGAGAGGGCGACAGCGGGGCCTTCGAAACGATCCTCGAGAGGTACGAGAAACCGGTCTTCAACGCAGCCTACAGGATAGTAGCCGACTATGAAGATGCAGCGGATGTCACTCAGACGGTCTTCCTCAAGGTTCACCAGAAGCTCGGGAGCTACAAGCCCGAGTACAAGTTCTTCAGCTGGATCTATCGGATCGCCGTCAACGAGGCCATCAACTTCGGCAAGCGCCGCACGCGCGAGCGTCCGCTCGATGATGCTCTCGCTGCGCGTCAAGGTCATTCTGTCGATCATCTTGCTCGCATTGCACGTGATGAGCTGATTCAGGGAGCGCTTCGCGCGCTCAAGATGGATTACCGAGTGGTGGTGGTGATGAAGTACTTCCTGGAGCTGTCCTACAAGGAGATCGGCGACATCGTGGGGATTCCTGAGAAGACGGTGAAGTCGCGGTTGTTCACGGGCAGGGAGCTTCTCAGACAAGAGCTGGTCCAAAGGGGATACTCAAGGTGATCGACAGGCGGCACATAGAGCTGATGAACGCGGAGATCGACGGGGTCAACTCCCCCGAGGCATCTCGCGAACTCCATGACTGCCTCGATGCCTGTCCGGACGCCCGTCGTCGTTTCGAGGAGCTGAAGGAGGTCGGGCGCGTTCTCGCA
Organism: Candidatus Eiseniibacteriota bacterium; assembly: GCA_043819135.1. Taxonomy (GTDB): domain Bacteria; phylum Joyebacterota; class Joyebacteria; order Joyebacterales; family Joyebacteraceae; genus JALGZG01. The sequence goes on from JBDRFG010000024.1 coordinate 18,223, forward strand.
GAATCCGACCAGGTCTCCCCGCCCGCGCAGCTGAAGGTCGCGATCATGAGAGCCGTGGCCGCGCGCAGGAGCGGGGAGGTTGGTGCCGGACTCCTCGAGAGGATGAGAGAGGCTCTCAGTCCCGCGCCGAGAATGAGGCTGGCTTACGCCTTCACGGGCGGCATCGCGGTTGGGCTCGGTCTCTTCGCGCTGCTGTCGGTCACCCTCCCCCAGATGCTTCCCGGTGACGCAGCAGACCTGTATGGAACCGTCGGGGGCGGCGAGCGCCGCTTCGTGGCGGCGGATCCCGTGTCATTCAACGTGCCCGGGGCCACGGGAAGCGCCGGCGTTAGCTACTGCGCGGAGACCGTGATGCTCGAGCTGAGCCTGTCGTCCGACTCGGAAGTCGTGGTGGTCCTCTCCTACGACGAGCAGGTCGACTTCGACGGACTAAGAGCGCTCCAGGCCGGAGATCATGCGATCAGAGTGACCGGCCACAGGGTCGAGCTCACACACGCAGGAATGCGCGACTACGACCTCCACTTCACTGACCATACCGAGTCTCACCTGCCGATGCGAATGAGCGTGCTCGAGGCAGGTCGGACCGTGTTCGAGAGTGCTGTCCCGCCGGGGCGAGAGTAGAACAGGTTTCTTAAGACAGAGCGCCATCCCGCTGCCGGTTTCGCGATATCACCAAGTAGTAAGGCTCAAGAAGGGAAAGGGGGTTCTGCTCATGGGTAAGACGAAGGCAATCTTGGCCGGTGTTGTCGTCATCGCCGTTGCCGCGGTCGTCTACTTCGGTTTCTTCTTCCCACCTCCGCCTGGTGAGGACGTCACCGGCACGATCGGCGCCGTTCAGAAATACAGAGCGGAGCAGATGACCGATGATGACGTCGTCCTCGCTGGCGAGGAGTCCATGTCCGAGAGCGACGTCAACGAGCTCGTGGGACTGCTCGATGCCGCATCGGCCGAGGAGAAAGCGGGCATGTTCGAGCGTATGAGCCACGATGAGAAGGTGGCTTGCTTCAACGCTCTCCCGCTCGAGATGCAGAAGGATCTGCTCGAAAAGAGCCCCGTATGGTCTCAGCCGTACGGACTCGAGTTCTTCCAGAGGATGTCGGTCGACGACAAGGCCTCGCTCTTCAAGGAGATGCCTCTCGACGCCAGGCTCGACGTGCTTGAGAAGAGCCCCGTCTGGAGTCAGCCGTACGGCCTCGACTTCTTCCAGAGACTGCCCGAAGAAGAGAAGGTCGCCGCGTTCGACCGTATGTCGATCGAGCCGAAGCTGGCGCAGCTCCGGAAGAGCCCCGTGTGGAGCCAGCCCTACGGTCTCGACTTCTTCCAGCGCATGCCCGAAGAAGAGAAGATCGCGATGTTCGACCGTATGTCGATTGAGCCGAAGCTGGCGCAGCTCCGCAAGAGCCCTGTGTGGAGACAGCCCTACGGCCTCGACTTCTTCGAGAAGATGCCGGTCGAGATGAAGGCCATCGGCTACGACCTCGTTCCGCTCGACGAGAGGGTCGCGGCTCTCGAGAGGAGCCCCGTTTGGAGTCAGCCCTACGGCCTCGACTTCTTCGAGAAGATGCCGGTCGAGATGAAGGCCATGGCGTTCGAGAGAAGCCCGGTGTGGTCTCAGCCGTACGGACTCGAGTTCTTCCAGCGGATGTCGATCGAGCCGAAGCTGGCGCAGCTCCGCAGGAGCCCGGTGTGGTCGCAGCCTTACGCTCTTGAGTACTTCCAGAGGAGCCCGGTGAGCGAGCAGCCCGAGGCCATAGAGTTCTTCCGGCGGATGACCACCGACGACAGGATGGAGGCTCTCGAGCGCCTGCCCGAGACGGATCTGAGTCAGATCCTGGAGCGCAGCCCCGTGTGGTCGCAGCCGTACGACCTCGCCAGCTTCAATCGTGCCCCCCTCGAGGAGAAGGTCGCGATGCTCGATGCGATGTCTCTCGAGGACCACGTGAGCGTGTTGGAGAGAAGTCCGGTCTGGTCTCAGCCGTACGGACTCGAGTTCTTCCAGCGCATGGACGTTGCCGACAAGGCGTCCTACTTCGGCAGGATGACTACCGAGAACCGCCTCTTCTTCCTGGAGCAGTGCTCTCTCGACTGCCTGACCGGCATTCTCGAGCGCAGCCCGGTGTGGTCGCAGCCGTACGACCTCGCCAGCTTCAATCGCGCTCCCCTCGAGGAGAAGGTCGCGATGCTCGATGCGATGTCGGTAGAGGACCAGGCATCGTTACTCGAAAGAAGCCCGGTGTGGTCGCAGCCGTACGGACTCGATTTTTTCAACAGGATGTCGATCGAGCCGAAGCTGGCGCAGCTCCGCAGGAGCCCGGTGTGGTCGCAGCCTTACGCTCTTGAGTACTTCCAGAGGAGCCCGGTGAGCGAGCAGCCCGAGGCCATAGAGTTCTTCCGGCGGATGACCACCGAC
>JBDRFG010000025.1:0-65328 GCA_043819135.1 Candidatus Eiseniibacteriota bacterium
CAGCAGGAGGGAGAAAGGCGTCGGGATCGTGATGCTCCTGACGATCGTCGCCTGGGTAGTGAGCGGCCGGGTTGTGGGGCTGGCCTCGATCTCCATCCTGGCTGCGGTTGCGCTCTTCGTGTTCAATCTCATCGAGTGGAAGAGCGTTGAGGAGTACGTCAACTGGGGCGTCATCCTGATGTACGGTGGCGCCATAGCGATTGCGACGGCCCTCCACGAATCTGGTGGCGCCCGCTGGATCGCGCACGTGGCCGAGGACCGGATAGCCGGGCTGCCGCCGTTCTGGATGCTCATGGTGTTCGCCATGGCCGCGACGTTCTTGACAGAGGCCATAAGCAACGTGGCCGCAGTTGCGCTGATGCTGCCCATCTGCTTCGGACTCATGGAGGGGAGTGGGGTGTCTCCCATCTCCGTCGTCTTTGTGGTCGCGGTGCCCGCGGGGCTGGCCTTTTCGCTGCCGATGGGCACTCCCGCCAACGCGATCGCCTATTCCGCGGGGTACTACAGGCTGCGGGACTCGTTCCTGGCCGGCGCGGTTCTCAAGATCATCGCGCTCACTCTGTTCATGCTGGTCGTGAAGCTGTACTGGCCACTTATCGGCATTGGCGAGTAGCACGGGGGCAAGGCAGTGAAACGCATTCTTCTCATTCTCTCGGCCTCGCGTGTGTCGACCTCCTGCGTCGACGCCGCGCTGGAGAGCGCCGCGAAGGAGAGCGCGGAGCTGGTCGTGCTCTTCATCCTCGACACCGCGGGATCGCGCGATATGCAGGAGCGGATGTCCGACGAGGGTTTCCTCGGCGAGGCGCCGAGCGGGCGGCTTCTGCGGGCCGTGCGCAGGGAGCGCAAGCGGCAGGGGGCAGGCGAGCTCGCGGACATCGTCCGCCGGGCGGAGAAACGTGGGATAACCTGCCGCAGCGATCTCGTCGAGGGAGACTTCCTCACGATGGCGCTCATGGCGGCCCAGAACGAGGCGCCGACCGTGATCTTCGTCGCCAGGCGAGAACGCGCGGCTCTGTCTCGCCTGATGTCCGGTTCGCTGGCGGAGGAGCTGAAAGATGCGGCGCAGTGCGAGGTCATGATACACGAAGGCGATGACGGCTAGTCCGTGAGCCGCCACCGCCCCGCACGATCCTCGGGTACCGCTATTCCATCAGACCGCCGAGCTCCCTCTCCAGGAACTCCGTCAACTGCCCATCGCTGGTCAGCGACAGGGCGGTCTCATACTCGTGAACCGCCTCGTCCGTCCTTCCCAGCTCCGCGAGAAGCCCGGCGAGGTTCGCGTGCGGAGACGCCAGCTTGGGCCGGACCGCGATCTCCTTCCGCAGCTCGTTCTCGGCGGCGGCCAGGTTACCCAGTTCGTAGTACGCCCCCGCGAGCCGTGTGTGTGTGTGTTCGACCGGAGTGCGTCCCGAGAGCACGGCCTTGAGCGCGGCAACGCCATCGTCGTACATCCCGTTCGCCAAGTAGATGTCCGCTACCCTCGACTGGGCCTGGCTGTTCCTCGGGTCGACCGCGGTCGTCGCCACGAGAGACTCGAGCTCGAGGTCCAGATCGCCCAGTTCCTGGTAGATCATGGCTCTCGTGTAGTGCGCGTCCGCGTTCTCCGGGTCGAGTTCGAGGGCAGCCACCAGCTCCTCCAGGGCGTTGTCGGGCTTCGCGTTCAGCTTGTGAACCTGCGCCAGCCCGACCCTTGCGGTCGCGTCGTCGGGTGCCAGCACCGACGCTCTCCTGAAGGCGTTGGCCGCCTCGGTCAGGCGTTCCATGCGCATGTATGCGCTGCCGACGCTGATGAAGGCCTGGGCGTTCTCCGGGTCGAGTTCGGTGACTCGCTTGAACGCCTCTATCGCGCCCTCGAAGTCGCCTCGTCTGAATTTCTCGATCCCGTCCGCGAGCAGCTGTTGCTCCTCCGTCGCGGCATCGCGGTTGAACATCTCGAATTCACCGCTACTCCTGGTCGTTCTCGAGAAGTCCGTGTCGGCGAGCTCTGAGGTGAGGACCGGGGCCTCGGTGACGCCCGTCGCCAACCCTACGATGAGGGCGAGCGCACCCAGCCCAGTGAGCGCGGCCGGGATCCTCCGTTCGCCGAGCGTCAGCGCGGCGGCGGCCCCTGCCAGCCCTGCGACCGCACCGATCGCAAGTAGCGCGGCCTGCCGGAACATAACCGCCGGGAGAATGGCGGCCAGGATTATCCCGAGCGCCGCGACCGCGCGGGCCCTCTTCTCGCCGAGCACGCTGTTCAGGTTCCAGCGTCCGGCGTCGCCCTTCCGGTCGGCCTCCCACACGTCCCGCGCGAGGAACGCGAGCGTCGGGACAGCGAGGCACGCAAGCACCGCGACCTTCGGGAGCCAGAGCGACGCCGAGCCCCCGGCGTAGGCCGCGAAGCCGAGCGTCACCGAGAAAAGCGCTACCGCGCCTATCGCCAGCCCCGAGAGCGGCGTGAATCGCGCCAGCCTCAGCGGACGCGCGTAGTAGAAGTAGTACACGGCCATCATCGACAGCACGTAGGTCAGGGCCACGTAGCTCACGGAGAGCGCGAGCAGCGTGGCGAACGTGAACGAGAAGACGCCCAGCATGAGCACGGGGGTTCTGTCATCGCCGGCGAGCGCGGCGCCCTCGCGGTGCAGCTCTCTGAGGGCCGAAGCGGTGAGCGCCGTGAAGAACGAGGCCGTGAGCAGGCCGACCACGCAGATGGCATCGAACGGATGAGCGACCGACGCGAGACCGCTGGCTCCCATGAGCAGCCTGGCGCCCAGGAACACGCCCACGGACGTGGTGAGCACGTGGAAGACCACGGTGACGGGATCGGCTGCCCTCCGGAGGAGGACGAACTTCTCGCGATCGTACATCCGATACCAGACAGCCAGGAGCGGGGCTATGACGAACAGGTCGATCAGAGCATTCGACAGGTCGGAAAGCGCGAACGGAGTGGCGTTCGCGAACGCCCTGTGCACGCTCGCCCTGGCGAAGAACAGCTGGTAGACGTTCTCGATGTCGGAGCCCAGCAATCGACTGACCGCCACGACTATGACCGGCAGTGTGAAGAAGAAGAACATCGTCACGTAGATGCCGAAGAAGGCAAGGACCGCCCTGCCGAGATTCCTGGTCTTGAGGTGAACGTAGAAGGCGCCCAGCAGGCATCCGAGAGCAGCCTCGATCCTGATACCGGCCGTCGCACCCTGGAACTGCTGGTACGCGGGGTTCAGCAGGTTGACGAACGCGCCCACGAGCGTGCCGCTCTTCGGGATCAGGTAGCCGATGAGCTCAGGGGCCTCGCCGGTGCGCGTCATCAGGACGTCGATAAGCGGTGGCAGGAGCGTCAGGAGCCAGGCGAACAGCATCAGCTTGGTCACACGCTCGACACGCTCTCGTGCGAACGCCGCAAGAACGACCGACAGCGCCAGCAGAGGGGCCACGTAGGCCAATGGGTAGTGAAGGAAGTAGGAGAGAAAGTACAGTGTCTTCTGCTGTCCTGAGAGTTGCTCCAGGAAATGCCTGAGGACGATGATGGCGGCGAGCATGAGAAGCCACCGTCCGACTGTGATCGAGGTAGTCTCGACGGCTTCGGACGCCCGCAGGACTCTCTCTCTAACTCCTTGGCTCATCTCGGATCCCACCTCACTTCCAGAACGGTGCCGCCCGGCGTTTGCCGGGCGAATACCGATCGGCGTCCTCGGGGAACGCTGCTGTTGACCGTCACGTCTGTCTAGTGCTCGTCTCTGGCGTAGAGGTGCAAGTAGATCGCGAAGCCTATGCAGGCCACCGAGAAACGCCACAGGGTGACCGGCGCCATCCCCATGATGAATTCCCTGCTGGACATCCTCACGGCGATGCCGAGTAGCAGGACGACCGCGGCGACGGCAGCCAGCGTGAACGAAAACAGTCTGAGCATTGAGGTCTCCAAGCGTTCCGGGCCACGGTCAGGGTCTCCGAAGATAAGCCTACGCCCCGCAGGTGACGAGTGTCAAGCCGCTTGCCGAACGCGCTTGACCCGAGCCCGCGTGGGCCGTAGAATCCTCCTCACGTGCCCGATTCATTGACCGATGGCGATTTCCATGGGTGGTTTTCTGATGAGCGACAGTTTCGACGACACTGAAATGCAGACACTTCTGGCCGAGGAGGAAGAGAAACTCCTCGCGTTGAGAGAGCTGGTCGACAGCGCGTGCGAGGAGATCATGGGCGGACGGCTCGACCGTCAGGAGGCCACCGTCCTTGCCCAGCGCGTCCGCCGACAGGCGTCCGAGATCATCCCCGACCTGATGGACACGTTCGACCTCATCTACAAGAGCAGATTCGAGCGGCTCATCTCTCAGTACATCGACGGGCCGAAAGGAGCCGGGGAGCGCGCGTAGCGTTGCCTGCACCCTCGTTTCCATGGGCCACTCGACGGTCCCTGTTACCTCGGGTGGCCGCTTCTTGAGGGGGGCACGATGAACCGGCGGTGGATGGCCTGGCTGATCGTTCTTGTAGCACTGACTACCATGGCCACGCTGAGGCTCGCGGACCGGAAGGAGAGGGGCGTCCGGGAACTCTCCAACGTTACCGTGAACGAGCCGGTGCAACCCGAGTCCACGTCGAGCGCGGTCGGAGGATGTCCATGAAGGTCGCAGTGCTGGCCAGCGGAAGCTCCGGGAACTCTGTCTGGGTGTCGAGCGCGTCGACCGCGGTGCTGATCGACGCGGGCGTGTCCGGCAAGCGGATATCTGCGTCCGCGGAAGAGCTGGGACTGGACACCGCGCAGCTGTCGGCCGTGCTGGTCACGCACGAGCACTCCGACCACGTGAGCGGTCTGGGTCCGGTCACGCGGAAGTTCGACATTCCCGCCTGCGCCACGGCCGGGACTCACGCCGGCATCGACCGCCGCCTGGGCAGGTGCCCGGGACGGATCGTCGTTGAGGCGGGAACCGATTTCGAGATCGGCGGCCTCCTTGTTTCTCCCTTCGCGGTCAGCCACGATTGCGCCGAACCGGTGGGTTATGCCTTGACGGACGGGCGGACGCGCGTGGTGATCGCCACGGACCTTGGAGTCGTCAGCCATCCCGTGAGACATCGCATCGGCGAGGCGGACTGCGTGGTGCTCGAGTTCAATCACGACGAGAGGATGCTCCTGGACGGCAGCTATCCCTGGTTTCTCAAGCAGCGCATCATGAGCAACGAGGGGCATCTCTCCAACGACGCGGCGGCCAGGGAACTGGTCTCGCTCGCGGACGGTCCCTTGTCTGCTCTGGTCCTCGCTCATCTGTCCAGGGAGAACAACGTCCCCGAACTGGCTCTTGCCACCGCCAGGGTCGCTCTCGAGAGGGCCGGCAGGGCCGACGTCGGCGTCTATCTTGCGGACCAGGATCGGCCCCTCGGCCCGGTGTGCCTGGGTAGTGACGCTCAATCCACCAACACGGTCACGACAGGAGTGTCTGGTTCATGCACAAGATAGCGGTGATAGGGACGGGGTACGTTGGGCTGGTCGGGGGAGCGGGACTGGCCGACTTCGGCAACCAGGTCGTTTGCGTCGACCGCATCGCCGAGAAGATCGAGCGGCTCAAGCACGGTGAGATCCCGTTCTACGAGCCGGGGCTCTCGGAGGTCGTCCAGCGGAACGTGCGGGAGGGCAGGCTCAGCTTCTCAACCGATTTCGGTGGTGCCGTAGCCGACAACGACGTCGTCTTCTGCGCGGTGGGCACGCCCGAGGGTGAGGAAGGGCGCGTGGACCTGTCTCAGGTGGACGCGGTCGCGCGGGACGTCGGGAAGCACATGACCGGATACCTCGTGATCGTTCAGAAGAGCACGGTTCCGGTCGGAACTGCCAGGCGGCTCAGGAAGATCATAGAGGAGAACCAGGCTGAGCCCATTCCGTTCGACGTCGTGAGCAATCCCGAGTTCCTGCGCGAGGGGTCGGCCGTCGAGGACTTCATGCGGCCGGACAGGGTCGTGGTCGGGGTAGACAGCGACAAGGCGATGGAAGTAATGCGCGGCATCTACGCCCCTCTCTTCCTGAACAGAACGCCGTTAGTGGAAACAGCTCCCGAGAGCGCCGAGCTCATCAAGTACGTCTCCAACGCCTTCCTCGCGACGAAGATATCGTTCATCAACGAGGTCGCGAACATATGCGAGAACGTGGGCGCCGACGTTCAGGTCGTCTCGTACGCCATGGGCCTGGACAAGAGGATCGGTCCCAAGTTCCTTCACGCCGGCGCCGGATACGGGGGGTCGTGCTTCCCGAAAGACACGAAGGCGCTGGTGCACATGGCCGAAGAGGCCGGGGCCGCCGCACGCATCGTCAACGCGGCGGTGGGCGTCAACCAGGAGCAGAAGGAGCGAATGGTGGCCAAGGTCCTCAAGGCGGTCGGCGGTGACGTTTCCGGCAAGACCATCGGACTTCTGGGCCTCGCGTTCAAACCGAACACCGACGACATGCGCTACGCGGCCTCCATCGTGCTCGCCGAGGGGCTCTCGGCGCGAGGCGCGACCATCCGGGCGTTCGATCCCGTGGCCATGGACAATGCCAGAGAGCTCATGCCGTTCGTGGAATATGTCTCCGACACCTATGCCGCGGCGGATGGCGCTGACGCGCTTGTCCTGGTCACGGAGTGGAACGAGTTCAGGCAGCTCGATTTCGACCGATTGAAGAAGCTCATGCGTTCTCCCGTCGTTATCGACTGCAGGAACGTCTACAATCCTGAAGACCTCGAGAGGCACGGATTCACTTACGTCGGTGTCGGGCGCGGCGCTCGGTAATCCAGGGCTCAATCTCAGGAGGGGAGAATGGCATCGGGCGGTTTTCCCAGAGGCGTCAAGGCCGGGGGGCTGATAGACGGCGTCCGCATCAAGAACCTCAGACTGATCCCGGACGAGCGGGGCTATCTGATGGAAATGCTCCGCGCGGACGACGACATCTACGAGAAATTCGGGCAGGTCTACCTGTCCGTCGGCTACCCGGGAGTCGTCAAGGGATGGCATTATCACAAGGTGCAGACCGACTTTTTCACCATCGTCAAGGGCATGATGAAGGTGGTGCTGTACGACGGTCGACCCGACTCGCCCACGCACGGTGAGGTCAACGAGTTCACCATGGGTGAGCTCAACCCTCTTCTCATCACCATTCCTCCCGGGGTGCTGCACGGGATGAAGGCCGTGGGAAACGAGCCCGCGTACCTCGTCAACTGCCCGACCGAGCCGTACCGCTACGACGAGCCGGACGAGTTTCGCGTGGACCCGCACGACAACGACATTCCCTACGATTGGGGTACCAAGGACGGCTAGGTGGCCGGAGAGAGTCCGCGCCGGGGACGCGCCGGCCGGCGGGCCTCTTGACACGTCCACCGCCGAGACTGATAATCGACGATCTTGCTTAGAGGCGCCTTTCGAAGCGGGGTTACGATGGACCGCAGTTCCCCAAGATGCCGTAGCATTCTCATACCCGTCCTGATCGCGTTGCTCTTTATCTCTTCTGTGGTGGGCGCCTACGGACGCAGCGCCGACGCCGCCCCGGGTTCTGCCGCGGACACGCTCTCGCTCGAGTCCAGATCTGTTCCCACGATTCCTCCGGTCTCCGCCCTGAGAGGCCCCATCGACGATGCGACCTACATCGTCGGACCAGGCGACCACTTCTCCATCACTGTCTGGGGGCAGGGCGTGGCGAGTCACCTCGTCACGGTCACTCCCGAGGGCGAACTGGTGATCCCGGGTGTGGCCACCGTCCCCGTGGCCGGCGAAGTGCTCAGGGACGCAAAGGCCGGCGTGGCCAGGAACCTCGAGTCTTTCTACCACAACGTTGAGGTCAGCGTTTCGCTCGTGGAGCTCCGGAGCATGTTGATCAACGTGCTCGGCAGTGTCGAGTACCCGGGCAGCTACGTCGGGACCGCCATGGACCCGGCGGGCGAGTTCGTGCTCAGAGCCGGCGGGCTCGTCCCGGGCGCGAGCGGCAGGAACATCACAATCACCCGACTGAACGGGCAGAAACACCGCGTCGATCTTACGCGCTATCGCAACACCGGCGACGTCACGTCGAATCCGCCCGTGTTGGACGGCGACGTCATCTTCGTGCCGCACGCGGTCGAGTTCGTGGACATTGCCGGAGCCGTCGCCGCGCCGGACCGCTACGAGCGCGTTGTGGGCGAGACGGTCGGTTCGCTGATCGAGTTGGCCGGGGGGTTCGCGCGGGGCGCCGTGACCGACAGTGTGGAGGTCAGGCAGTTCGTGGGTGACGTCGAGACCCGCTCGTTCCTGGTGGATGCGATGAGTCCCGCAGGCACCGGCACGGGTCTCGGTGACGGCGACCAGGTCTACGTTCGGGAGCTGAACGAGTGGCGCCGCACGACGAGCGTGGAGGTCGAGGGGGAGGTGAAACGCCCCGGGCCCTACGGCATCACGGAGGGAGTGGACCGGCTGTCAGACATCATACGGAGAGCCGGCGGCCCGACGAGCGAGGCGACGCTCGAAGACGCGCGACTGCACCGTCCTCCTCCCTCGGGAGGCCCGGACGCCGAGTTCGAGCGGCTTCAGAAAATGAGCATCAGCCAAATGGCGGAAGTCGAGTACGACTACTTCAGGACCAGGTCGCGGGACCAGAGTCCGGTAGTTGTCGATTTCGTCAAGGCGCTCGGCGGCGACGAGAGCGATGACGTGCTGCTCGAGAGCGGAGACATCATCGTTGTGCCCAAGCGGACGACCACCGTGGAGGTCATCGGCCAGGTGGTGACGCCCGGTGATGTCAGGCACAAGCCCGGGAAGCGCTTTGGCCACTACATCAAGGAGGCCGGCGGTTACGGTCCCGCAGCGCGGAAGGACCGGGTCAGGGTCATCAGCGTCGCTACCGGTGGGTGGACCTACGGGCGCAGGGCCGGAGTTCTCAGGCCCGGCGACATCATCTGGGTGCCGGAGCGTGAGGAGACCGACTGGTGGAAGGTCGTCAGGGAGGTCGCGAGCTTCCTGACGTCGCTGGCCACCGTGTATATCGTTGTCGATCAGGCGACGGCCAAATAGCGGACGGCGCGGTCGCCGGGGAGCGTCGAGGCAATGGAGACAGAGAGGTCGGCAGCGGATCTCATCCTCGCCTGGAGGAAGTTGATCTACCGGGCCACACTTGCGGCGGCCATCGTCTCCGTTGTGGTCAGTCTTATCATCCCGAACTGGTACGAGGCCACGAGCACCTGCATGCCTCCTCAGGAAGGCGAGTCAAGGGGTGGTCTGCTGAGCATGTTCTCCCAGGTCGGGATGGACTTCGGCGCGGCGGGGCTGCTCTCGGCCACGCCCGTGACGGATTCCATGATCGGCGTCCTGAAGAGCCGGCGCATCAGGGGGCAGGTCGTCGACCTCTTCGACCTTATGACCGTCTACAGCTCGAAGACCCGCGAGCATGCCATCAACGACCTGGGCGACCACCTGGTTGCGGGCACGACGCCGGAGGGCTTCATCGAGGTTCGCGTCGAGGACCGGGACAGGGATCGCGCCGCCGGCCTGGCGAACGCCTTCATGGAGTTTCTCGACGACTACCACCGGCTGACCAGCGTCGAGCGGGCCACCCGGACGCGGATCTACGTCGAGACGGCACTCGAAGAGAACGGGCAACGGCTCGACGGGGCGACCGAGGCGCTCAAGGACTTTCAGAAGCAGCACATGGCCATCGATCTGACAGAGCAGACGCGCGTTACCGTCGTCGCCGCCGCGGCGCTCGAGACGGAGCGAACGCGGCTGGAACTCGAGAGGGGAGTGCTCGAGGGATTCTCACGTCCGGACGGGATGAGAATGCGGCAGATCGACGCGGAACTCCGTGAGCTTGAGAGCAAGCTGGGACAGGTGACGGGCGCCACCAAGCGCAGTGCGGAGATGGCCGGCGGCGACGCGAGCGTGGTCATCCCTCTGTCTGACATACCGGACCTGGCATACCGGCTTGCTGACCTGACCCGGGAGGTCATCGTCCTCGAGAAGGTGCGAGCCTACCTGGGCAGTCAGCTCGAGGATGCGCGCATTCAAGAGACCCGCGACCTCGAGGTCGTGCAAGTTCTGGATCACGCCGTCCCCCCGGTCAAGAAGAGCCGCCCGCGTCGTAGTCTGATAGTGATCCTCACAACAGGGCTTGCCTTCCTTGCGTCCATAGGTGTTTGCTTCCTCGTTGACAGCCTCCTCGAATACTCGGCCCGCGCCCATGCGTCGCTTGGCCTGGGGAATTCGGGGCCTTCGCGCCTGGTTCTGCGTTTCTCGAGGCGGCTGAAAGAATGGGGAGGACCGGACGAAGGGGAGGGAGGCCCCGCCTCCGCAGGTTCCTAGATGAAGCGAGCCGTCGTCCGAGGTATGGCCTGGGTCGGGAGCACCATGTTTCTCGACCGCGCGATTCGCTACCTGGCCCTCCTTGTTCTGGGAGGGCTTCTTGCCCCCCGGGACTTCGGGCTGTTCGCGGCCCTCAACGTCATCATTGCCGGGCTGGCCCTTCTCCAGGGGTTCGGTATCGGCCAGGCGCTCATCTGCCGGAAGGACCGGTCGGACGAGGCGGCGAACACGGCATTCTACGTTTCGGCCGTGCTGGGCGTGGCCCTGGCGGCCGTCGCGTGGTCTCTGGCTCCGGTGGTCGCCTCGTTCTACAGGGAAGAAGCGCTGGTAGAGCTGTTCAGGGCAGCGTCGGTGATCCTTGTCATCCGAGCACTCAAGCTCGTGCCCTACTACCTCTTCGAGAAGGCGCTCGACTTCAAGAGGAAGTTCATCCCCGGGCTCTGTGCGTCGGCGACCTACCTGGTCGTCGCTCTCATACTGGCCTACAAGGGCAAGGGGGCCTGGGCGCTGGTCGTGGCCGAGATAGTCTCCTCCTCCGCCGAGGGCATCGCCTACTGGATCATATCGCCGTGGCGACCGAGGCTGCGCTTCGACCTCGGTCTGGCTCGGCAGGACCTAACCTTCGGCTGGGTGGTCCTCGGGGGCGGCATCCTCATTTTCGCGCTCAGGAGCCTCGACCGTGTCGTCGTCAGCCGCGTCCTCGGCACACACGAGCTGGGCCTCTACGCGTTTGCCTTCATGATAGCCAACCTGCCGGCGATGCTCTTCACGCGAGTGATGAACACGGTGCTCTTCCCCTCGTACAGCGCGCTGGGCGAAGACAGGAAGAACCAGGGTGAGCTCTTCTTCCGGGCGACGTCATACTTGTCCGGCATGGGGGCTCTGTTCGTGCTGGGTCTCCTCTCCTGCAGCGGGTACGTCCTGCACACGCTCTACGGTGATAAGTGGATGGAGGCGGTCCTCCCGCTGTCGGTGCTCTCGGTCTTCGGGTTCTTCCGGGCGCTCACCGATCTTTCGGGAGACCTGCTTATCGGCACGGGCAATCCCGTCCAGTTCCGAAAGGTCAACGCGCTGCAGCTGGCTCTCGCTGCTGCCGGGCTCTACGCCGGCGCGGTGCTTGGGGGCCTTCCCGGAGTGGCGCTTGCGATGGTGGTGGCGGCCGTGCCGTCGCTGGGACTCGCGTGGCGGTTCGTCAACGGGATCATCGGAGGCGGCGTCGCCGCGTTCGTTCGTGCGCTGAAGGGGCCGATGATCGCGTTCGCGGCGCTGATATTCCCAGCGCTCGGACTAGTGAGGCTGCTGCCTGAGGAAGGCAGCCTTCCGGCGGCAGGGGCGGCCATCGTCGCCGTAACGGCGGGCTACGTGGCGATCTGGCTCGGCGTCGATCCCGCGCTCCGGGCCGACGTCGCGGCGTGGCGTGCGGGCGCGAGACTGGCGACCGACGACAGGAGAGACCGCGTATGAACGCGCGCGCCTGGTTGAGAAGCCCGTGGCCTTTGGTCGTGCTGGGACCGGTGGTGCTGGCGCTCGCGGTGGCGTTGATCCCGCTCGGGGCGGCGTTCACGATCATCTCCCTGGTAGCTGCGGCGGCGTTGGTGTGGAAGTTCGGCCCCCACGAGGGGCTCTGGTACCTGCTGCTCGCCTCGATCCCGCTGCGCGAGCCGCTGTCGATCGACATCGTGGGGACGACCTCCGTGTTCCCGACAGACGTCCTGCTTTTCGTCCTCCTTGCGATGGCCATCATGCGCGAGGGTCTCAGGACGACCTGGCGAGAGAGTCCGTCGTTCAAGATAGGCTTCGCCATCCTCGTTCTGAGTCTTCCCGGATTGGTGACGGCCTCGCGCCTCCTGTGGGGCGTGAACGCCGTGTACCAACTCACGGCTCACCTGGGCTTCCTCTTCGTGGCACGAAGCATGGTTCGCACGGGCCGGGACGCGCAGAAGGTGCTGGTCGCAGTGGTGGTCGGCATGATACCGGCGATCGCTTACGGGCTCTACCAGGCCAGCCTGCCCTACGGCGCCAACCTGCCTGACTGGTCCCTGCACTACTCCGCGTGGGACGCGCTGGGACGCAAGAGCGTGCGCGTCTTCTCCACGTTCCGGCACCCGCTCCAGCTGGCGCACTACCTCTCGGTGGGGCTCGGAATTTCCCTCGGGCTCGCGTCGTCTTCCCTGGGTAAGGGGGTCAGGTGGTTCCTGCTCCTGGTTGGCGCCGCGGGAGCCCTGTGCAACATGTTCACTTCTTCCCTCGGCGGTCTGCTCGGGATGTTCGCCGCGGTCGTGGCCACGATCGTCCTCGAGCGCAGGAGGCGCATCATCCTCCTGGTCCCCATTGTTCTCGTCGCTCTGCTGCCCCTGGCCCCTTCGGCCTTGACCGCCAAGCTCGGCCGGGCGCTCGCGGGCCAGGCCACGACGGGCGCCGCGCGCCTTGTGACCTACAAGCAGTCGCTGGAGGTGCTTCGGGACAACCCCATCCTGGGTGTAGGTTGGGGCGGAGCCCGCAGCGCGCTCGAGCACGACTACCGCGTGACGCGGGCCGACGCCGTCGCGTTCACGGCCGAGAACTACTTCCTGCACCGAGGAGTGGCGCTCGGACTGCCCGGTATCGTCCTGTCGGTTCTGCTCTGTATTCTGTTCTTCCGCAACGCTGTTCTGCCGCGTGGTGAACTCCCGGACAGGAACTGGCCCAGGGCCGCCATACTGATAGCCGGTGTCGCGTTCTACGTCCAGGCGCAGACCTTCCCGGCCGCGCAGCCCACCGGCACGTACATTCTGTGGATGCTCTTCGGTCTGGCCGAACGCATGCGTGAGAGTTCTCTGGCAGCGAAAGGTGTCGCCTGATGTCAACTTCTGCCAGCATCGTCGTGGTCAACTACAACGGCGGCCGCGCGGCTGTGGAGAACCTGCGCGCCCTGTCCGGGCAGATCACCGACAGTGCGTGGGAACTCATCGTCGTCGACAATTGCTCGACCGACGGAAGTCCGGATCTCATTGCCGCCGGTAATATCGCGGCGCGCGTCGTTTGCGAGCCCGAGAACCGAGGCTACGCCTCGGCGGTCAACCGCGGTCTGCGTGAGGCGTCGGGGGACATCATCGTCGTACTCAACGCCGATGTTGTTCCCAGGCCCGGAGCGCTGACCGTCTTCGTCAATGCCATCGCAAGGAACAGGCAGTTCACGCTTCTCGGTGGCGCGCTCGTCGACCGGGAGGGAAGGCCGTCGCAGAACACCGCGCGGATGCTCCCGAGACCGGCGGACATACTGAGGGAGGCCCTCTTCGTTCGGCCGCGCCTGCCACGCGTCGTCACAGGACGCGGCTCGGGCGAAGTCGCCACTGTCGCGGTTGTCTCGGCACCGCTGATATCGGGCGCCGTCATGGGCATCCACCGCGAATCGCTGGATGTCCTGGGTCAAATGGACGAGGACTATTTCCTCTACAATGAAGACGTCGAGTGGTGCCGGAGGGCGGCGCGGAAGGGTCTCTCGGTGGGTGTCGCCACGGGAGCGATCTTCGATCACGAGGGAGGAGCATCGACCGGCGGCAGCGAGGGTCCGGCGTTCGCGGCGCGCGTCCTCTCTGACTTCCACTACTTCTGCGAGGGCGAGGGCGTGGAACCGGGCAAGATCCGCCGTTTCTGGCGCATCCGTCTCGTCCTGAGGTCCTGGCTCTACAGGACCGATGCGCTGCTGGGCGTGCTTGGCGGGCGTCCGGGCTCGCGCAGACGGGCCGCGATCTACCGCCTGCTGGCTCTCGAGATGAGATCGTTCTCGTGGCGCCCCGATCGGAGGCGGCAGAACGGCCACCCTTCGAGGCTCCTCCGGTTCCCCGATTCCCAGCCCGTGTGCGACGCTCGTCCCACGGTCCTTCAGGTGATCCCGAACATGGATTACGGAGGCGCTCAGCGACTGGTAGAGACGATCGTGACCGGCCCGTTGTCCGACCGCATCAGGTTCGAGGTCCTCTGCCTTACCAACTGCGGCGAGATAGGTGAGGGTCTCAGGGCCCGCGGCGTCCCGGTCCACGTCGCCGGCCTCTCAGGATGGAGGCGACTCTCCGACTGGAGGCGGGCCGCCGACTACGCCGCCCTCCTCGAGCCGGATCTCGTGCACTCGCATCTTATTCCCGGAGACATGGCGGCTCACGTCGGGTTCCGCGGCCGCGCGGCGAGAGTCTCCACCAAGCACAACGTCGGCCCGAACTTCGGATGGATCGTGAGGCTGGTCGAGCGGCACATTCTGAGAGGAACTCCCGTGCTCGCCGTCAGCGACGCGGTCGCGCTCTCAAGGCCCCACCTCTGTCCCTGGGGCATGCTGCCTCCGGTCCTTCAGAGCCCCCCGGCCGTGCCCATCGCCTCGCGGCCTGCGCCCCTCTTCCGCGAGGGCCTGCCCGTGAGGCTGGCCGCCATCGGTCGCCTGCACCAGGCGAAGCGACTCGACATCTACCTGCAGGCGGCGGCGGAGCTGGAGCACCGTTTCCCCGGGCGATTCTCCTTCAGCGTGATCGGAGATGGCCAGGAGCTGGAAGCGCTCAGGGCGCTGGCCTCAGAGCTCGGCATCGCAGGCTCGGTCGACTTCCGCCCGGCCGTGTCGGATGTGGCCGGAGCTATGGACGACATCGACATCATGGTCGTGGTGTCGGACTTCGAGGGGTTGGGTCTCACGATTCTCGAAACGCTCGCGCGCGGCAGGATCCCCCTTGTACGTCGAAACCCCGGAACGGAAGAGGCACTGCCGAGCGCGCTCGAGAGATGCTACGTCGACTCATCGTCACCCGTTGCGGTGGCGGAGAAGGTACTCGAGATCTGCGGAGAGCCCGACCACTTCAGAGGGTTGGCCCGCGAGGGCCTCGCGTGGCTGTCCCGGAGGCCGGACTACGCATCGGTGACGGGAAACATCTACGATGAACTTCTTCAGACCGACGCGCCGCTCCGGCGCAAACGCGTGCTCCATCTCATCACGCGTCTCATCGTGGGAGGCGCTCAGGAGAACACGATCGCGTCGGTCGAGCGGGTGGACCCCGGGCGCTACGATTCGCAGCTGTGGACCGGCCCGCAGACAGGGCCGGAGGGCTCGCTGATGTCGGACGCGCGCTCGCGGGGGATCGTCGTCCGCGTGCTTCCGAACATGGTCCGTGAGATCAACCCGCTCAAGGACCTCCTCATGCTCATGCAGCTCACGCGCCTGCTCCGCCGCGACCGCTTCGACATCGTCCACACTCATTGCTCGAAGGCCGGGATCCTCGGTCGCGTGGCGGCCAGGTTCGCCGGAGTGCCACACGTCACGCACACGCACCACGGCTGGAGCTTCCACGACCGGATGCACCCGCTGCTCAAGTGGTTCTTCATAACCGCCGAGAAGTCACTCGGGCCGTGGACGCACCCGATGATATCGGTCTCGAACAAGACGACGAAGGTGGGCCTCAAGGCGGGCATCGGCTCGCCGTCCGACTACCGGCTCATACGGAGCGGCATCCCGCTGCGCCGCTATCACCCGGACGAGGGCAGGGGGCAGGCGGTCCGCCGGGGAATGGGGATCCCCGCGGACCACGTTGTCGTCGTTTCCGTCGGGAGGCTCACGCCTCAGAAGAACCCCATGGACTTCGTGAAGCTCGCGACCACGCTCCTGAATGATCACGCGAACGTCACGTTCCTCTACGTCGGCGACGGACCGATGCGCGCGTCCGTCGAAGAGGCGGCCGAGGCGGCCGGAGTGGGCGAGAGATTGAGGTTGCTGGGCGTCCGCGATGACGTGCCGGACCTGCTGAGGGCGTCCGACGTGTTCGTACTGACGTCGCTGTGGGAAGGGCTGCCGCGCGTCGTCCTGCAGGCCCTGGCGACCGGCGTTCCCGTGCTCGCATACGACACCGCGGGCATCGCGGAGGCCGTGGTCGAGGGGAAGAACGGCCATCTGGTTCCGCGCGGCTCCGTCGAGGAGATGGCCTCTCGACTGACCGTCCTCGTCGAGGACGCGGACCGGCGCGCGGCGATGAGCAGGTCGGCGGCCGAGCAGTTTGACAGGTCGTTCTCTGAAGGTCAGATGATTCTGGATCTCGAGAACCTCTACGACGAGATGATCCGGCCGCGGAAGGCCTGACGGGGCTCGGGTCGTTGAGACGGAGGAGGGCGCTTTGTTGCACGGCTTCACGGTCGACGTCGAGGACTGGTTCGATGGAATACCCATCGCCGCAGGCTTGAAGGCCTCCGCGGAACGCCGCTTGCTCCTGGGCATGGATGCCCTCACAGACGCGATGGCAGAGCATTCGGCCCGAGGCACGTTCTTCTTCCTGGGGCCCGTCGCGCGCGACTACCCCGAGCTTGTGCGAAGCCTGGTGGACGGCGGACACGAGATAGGCTGTCACGGATGGTCCCACGATCTCCTCTATTCGATGACGCGCGAGCGGTTCCGCATTGAGACCGCAGACGCGAAGAAGGCCATCGAAGATATCGCAGGCGCGCCGGTCACGACATACCGCGCCGCCTACTTCTCGATAACACGACGATCGCTCTGGGCGCTCGAGGTGCTTGCGGAACTGGGATTCCGATGCGATTCGAGCGTCTTCCCCGTCAGTAACTGGAGGTACGGCATACCCGACTTCCCCACGGCTCCCGGCCCCGTCCAGACACCCTCGGGGTCGATCTACGAGTTCCCGCTGTCGGTAGTGGACTACCCGGGCCGCAGACTGCCGGCCACGGGAGGCGCGTACTTCCGGATCTATCCCTATGCCATCACTCGGGGGCACGTGAGGCGCCTGGAGAGGGCGGGGAGACCCATGGTATTCTACATCCACCCGTGGGAGCTGGATCCGGATCATCCTCGCGTGCCGTTCCACTGGAAGCCGAGGCTCACGCACTACTGGAATCTGCGGTCGACGCGGGGTAAGCTCAAGCATCTCTTGTCCGATTTCGCCTTCGAACCGCTTGGGAAGGTTATGGAGCATGAGTTCGAGCAACATCGTACGTGACCACTTCGACCGCGCGGCCGCTCGCTTCGACGCGGTGTACGAGGAGCGGAAGCCGCCCTACCAGCGCGTGATCGACCACCTGTTCCGGCGAGTGGTTGTCGAGCGCTTCCACCTTGTCTGCAACCTCGCTCCTTTGCCCGGTGACTGGAAGGTCCTGGACGCCGGCTGCGGGTCGGGCCGCTACGCCCTGGCCCTGGCGGCCGAGGGCGCTTCCCGGGTCGTGGGCGTGGACTTCGCGGAGGAGATGATCAAGATCGCGAGGGAGGAGGCGAAGCGCCAGGGCGTGTCGGACACCTGCGAGTTCCACGTGGCCGAGTTCAGGAACTTCTCCACCGACGAGAAGTTCGAGGCGGTCGTGGCCACGGGGTACTTCGACTACCTTGCCGAGCCTGGCGTCGACCTCGAACTCATGGTCAAGCTGTGCTGCGGGCGCATATACGCGTCCTTCCCCAAGCGATGGGAGTGGCGGGTCCCGATCCGGAGCCTCCGCTTCCTGCTCTCGAGGAGCTTCGTAAGATTCTACTCGAAGCGAGAGGTGCTCGGCCTCTTCGAGGCCGCCGGCGTTCCGCCCGAGCGCCTGTCGCTCATCGACCTCGGCCGCGACTGGATAGCGGTCGCCCGCCCCTGAGTGTAACCGGATGTGAGCGTACGCCGTTGTGAGCGCAGCCGTATGTGGGCGCAGTTGGATGTGACCTTCCTCCGAAAGGCATGGCCCCTGCGGCCGTTCGGAGCGGGTATCCGGCTTCTCCCGGAAACGGGCGAAATCGGTTGCCCCGACACCTCCCGAGTTGTACCCTCTGTGGTCTATGTAGTGAACACTGAATCGCGGCGGTCCCAGACGCGTCTCACTGCCTGGACACGCCAAGGATGGAGGGCACACGCTCGGATGAAGGCTTTCGTGACAGGCGGTGCGGGCTTCATCGGGTCTCACCTGGTCGGGGAACTGCTCAAGAGGGGGGATTCCGTCTCGGTCATCGACGACTTGTCGACGGGTCGCTTCGAGAACATCGCCCATCTCGAAGGCAATCCCAACTTCGACTACGTGATAGACACGATCCTTGACGGGCGGGTCGTGGGCGACATGATGAAGAGCGCTGACGTCGTCTTCCATCTGGCCGCGGCCGTGGGCGTGGCGTACATCATCGACAATCCCCTGAAGTCCCTTGAGACGAACGTCAAGGGTACCGAGATCGTGCTCGAGAAGGCGAACGAAGACAAGAAGATGGTCGTTCTGTTCTCCACTTCCGAGATATACGGCAAGGCGAACTCGCAGCCGTGCAAGGAAGACGGCGACAGGGTGCTGGGAACAACCACGATCACGCGGTGGGGTTATTCGTCCTCAAAGGCCATCGACGAGTTCCTGGCGCTCGCGTACCACAGAGAGAAGAAGCTGCCGATCAGAATCGTGCGGTGCTTCAACACCTGCGGTCCCAGGCAGACCGGGGAGTACGGCATGGTCATACCGCGCTTCGTCAAACAGGCGCTCCTGGACCATCCCATCACGGTCTACGGTGACGGCCAGCAGACGAGATGCTTCTGCGACGTGTCGGACGTGGTCAGGGGAGTGCTGGGCCTGGTGGACGAGCCGGCCGCGAACGGCGAGGTCTTCAACCTGGGAAGCGACGAAGAGACGACGATCGACAACCTCGCCGGGATGATCAAGGAACTGACGGCGAGCAAGTCGGCCATAGAGCACATCGCATACGAGCGCGCGTACGAGGAGGGGTTCGAGGACATGCGCAGGCGGGTCCCCGACCTGACGAAGATCCGAGAGGCGATCGGGTACGAGCCTCGCGTGACTCTCTCGGAACTCCTTGAGCGCGTGGTCGCGCATTTCGAGAAGTAGCGCACCGATCCCGCGGTGTGCACTTCCGCCGGCACGATTCGGCGAACCCTGAGGAGGTGAGCGCCAGAGAAAGACCTTGACAGCTGTGTATCTGTGTCAGAATAATCCCGTGCTATGCGGGAAACGCTCGACCTGGAAACTGTCATGATCTTTCTTTGTGCGTTCGGCCTATCGTTGCTGGCGGTCCTGGCGCTCACCCCCGCGGTGAGGAGCCTGGCCAGGCGTCTGCGATTCCTGGACTACCCCAACAGGCACAAGGTCCACATCGATCCGACCCCGCTGATGGGCGGCGTCGCGGTTGCGCTCGCCAGCCTGGCATCGGCCGCGGCGGCTCTGGCGCTCATACGCTGTCCCTACAGCGCGCGCATCGTCGGATTCATGTCGGGCGGTCTCATGGTCGTGGTCCTCGGGCTTGCCGACGACGCGAACGGCATGCGTCCGCGGTCGAAGTTCGCGGGCCAGACGGCCGCCGCGGCCGTTATGCTCCTGTCGGGCGGCATCGACGGCATACCGCTGCCAGCTCCTATCGCTTTCGTTCTGGCTCTCTTCTGGATGGTCGGCCTGATGAACGCGTTCAACTTCCTCGACAACATGGACGGCATCACCGCGGGTCTGGCCACGATAGCCACCCTGGGCATCTTCGTTCTCGCCATGGGACACGGCCACGTCAACATCGCCATCGCCGCCATAGCGGTTGCGGGCGGGGCGCTGGGATTCCTGTGGTACAACTTCTCTCCGGCTTCCATATTCCTGGGCGACGCGGGGAGCCTGTTCCTGGGCTACGTGGTGGGTGGCCTGTCCCTGCGGGCGGTGGCCTATGCCGAAGGTGGCGCGAGCGCGTTGCTGGTGCCCGTGCTCATGCTGGGCTATCCGATCTTCGACGCGCTTCTGGTCACGGCGTCGCGATACTCCGATGGGCGCGATCTTGCCCAGGGAGGCTGCGATCACAGCTCGCACAGGATCGCCAGCCTGGGCCTGAGCTCCAAGCAGACCGCGACGGTCATCTACCTGATATCCGGACTTCTGACAGTGGTGGCTGTCTACATCTCGCTGTTCCAGAGCGGCCACCCGCTTCTCATGGCGCTCGTCGCCGTTGCAGCGGCGAGCGGAATGGCCCTGTTGGGTATCAGACTCTTCCGTGTTCCGGTCGCCACGGCGGCCGCGGACGCGCCGGCCACGCTGGCCCGCTCAGGCACGGTCCTCTGCGAGCCACAGGAGGACGATCTCCTCGTTCTCAATCTGCCGCGGAGCACGCAGGCCGAGGCTCCATCCGAGCCCGTTCCCGCGAGCAGTCACTCTCGTGAAACAATAGAGACGCGCTAGCAGCGCCTACACCCGGAGTCAACCGGCGGACAGGATTATGCTGGATCTGAGATTCGTAAGGGCGAACCACGATATCGTGCGGAAGGCCATCGCCGACAAAGGCGAGAGGGTCGAACTCGACCGTCTGCTCGAGCTGGACGGCGCGGCGCGGCAGCTCATAGTCGAATCGGACGAACTCAAGCGCCGGAGAAACGTCGAGAGCGAGCGCATTGCCGCGCTGAAGAAGGCGGGGGAGGACGCGTCCGAGCCGATCGCGCGCATGCGCGAGGTCTCGGCGAGCATCAAGGACTACGACGAGAAGCTCACTGCCATGCGAGAAGGTATTGAGGCTCTCGCGCTCATGATCCCGAACGTCCCTCATGAGTCCGTGCCCGTGGGGGCGGACGAAGACGAGAACGTCCTCGTCCGGGAATGGGGCGAGCCTCACTCCCTGTCCGACAAGCCCGTTCCGCACTGGGAGATAGGCGAGGATCTCGGCATCCTGAACTTCAAGGCCTCGGTCAAGCTCGCCGGGTCGAACTTTCCGGTCTTCGTGGGCGCGGGAGCGCGCCTCGAGCGCGCGCTGATCCAGTTCATGCTGGACGTCCACACGAGCGAGCACGGCTACACGGAGGTGTCGCCGCCCATTCTCGCCAATCGTCTGGCCGTGCAGGGAACGGGGCAGCTGCCGAAGCTCGAGTCGGACATGTACCGCATAGAAGAGGACGACCTCTTCCTGATCTCGACCGGCGAGGTTCCGCTGACCAACCTCCACCGCGAGGAGATCCTCCCGGAGGAAAGTCTCCCCATCTGCTACACGACCTACACGCCGTGCTTCCGGCGCGAGGCGGGGTCCTACGGGCGCGACACTCGCGGACTCGTGCGCGTGCACCAGTTCGACAAGGTCGAGATGATGAAGTACGTTGAGCCGTCGACTTCCTACGACGAACTCGAGATCCTGACGACGAACGCCGAGACCATTCTCCAGCGTCTCGGTCTTGCGTATCGCCTGAAGAACCTGTGCACGGGCGACCTCTCGTTCGCGGCGGCCAAGTGCTACGATATCGACATCTGGTCCGCGGGCGTGGGGAAGTGGCTGGAGGTCAGCTCCTGCAGCAACTTCGAGGATTTCCAGGCCCGGCGGGCGGGCATCCAGTACAGGCCGACCGATGGAGGCAGACCCAGGTTCGTGCACACGCTGAACGGTTCGGGCGTGGCGCTGCCCCGGGCGGTCGTGGCGATTCTCGAGAACTACCAGACGCCGGACGGGAAGATCGTGATCCCGGAGGTACTCAGGCCCTACATGGGTGGCCGGGAGGAGATCTCCTGAGCCGCGACCGGCTTCCGGGGACACCCCGATGAAGATCGCTTTCCTGACGACCCACGACCCGCGGGACAAGCTATCCTGGTCTGGAACCATCTACTACATGTCCAGGGCACTGGAGCGTCATTGCGGTGACGTGACGAACCTCGGGCCCGTGGTGCCCCCGCTGCGCAACGTGCTCCGCGTATACGGCCGGCTGCGCGGCAAGCTGGGTGGCCGGCGCTACCTCCACGACCGCACGATCGGGCTCGCGCGAGCCTGCTCGCGGGAGGTCTCCCGGAAGCTCGGAAGTGACTATTTCGACGCGATCGTGGCCACGGCCTCCTCGACGGCCACCGCCTATCTGGAGACGGACATCCCCATCGTCCATGTCTCCGACACGACATTCGCGCTCATGGAGGACTACCACCCCGGGTTCTCCGATCTCACGGAGGAGTCGCACCGCGAAGGGAACGAGATAGAGGCACGGGCCATTCTGTGCGCCAGCGTGCTGGCGTACCCGTCACGATGGGCCGCCCGGTCCGCGGTCGACGACTACGGTGCCGACGAAGACCGCGTCCGGATCGTGGCCCTTGGCGCGAATCTCGACGTCGCTCCGGACGCCGATCGGGTCCTCCGTCAGAGAGAAACGGCCGATTGTACGCTGCTCTTCGTCGGAAGGAACTGGGAGCGGAAGGGTGGCGGCATCGCGCTCAAGGCAGCGATTCGCATGAACGAGGCGGGTGTTGAGACGAGGCTCATCGTCTGTGGCTGCACGCCGCCCGACTCCGCCGCTCATCCTTGCATGAAGGTCGAGGGCTTCCTCGACAAGCGCGATGAGAGGCAGAGCGCGGAACTTGCGCGCCTCTACGGCAGCGCCGACTTCTTGCTGCTGCCGACCAGGAACGAGTGCTACGGCATGGTCTTCTGCGAGGCGAGCGCCTACGGACTGCCGGCCATCGCGACCGACACGGGCGGCGTCTCGGATGTCGTCGTGGATGGGAAGAACGGCTACACGTTGCCGATGGAAGCCGGCGGGGACGACTACGCGCGCGTGATTCTCGAGTTGTTTCGGGACCACGCGAGGTACACTAAGCTTCGGCACGCGAGCAGACACGAATTCGATGAGAGGCTCAACTGGGACTCGTGGGGCAGGCAAATGCGCTCGATCGTCGAGAGCCTGACGCCCTCGCGGGGCAATCTTGACAAGCCCCGACCCTGTGCTAGACTCTGACTGAAACTTAGAGTCTTCGACTCGTGCGGATACGGGGAGGCGCCACATGCCGCTTCGCTTGGGCAGGCTCCAGGACACCGAGCGTCCCGTCGTCTACAGGACCCGGGCCTACGTCTTCGTCGCCGCCTCGGTGCTGGCCATACTGATCTTCCTCTACACGAACAGCCTCGTCCGTCGACTGGAGGTGCAGTCGGCGACGCTGTCGCGCTCAATAGCCGGGTTATGCGCCACCGCCACGTACGAGGCGCGCCAGAACGAACCCCTCCGGGTCATCTTTTCCGAGATGATCGAGGCCATAAACTTCCCGATCGTGATATCCGACGTCAGGGGCATCCCCATCACGTGGAAGGGCGTCCCGGTCGACGTGACCCCCGACGACATCAGCCACGAGGACTACATCAGTGCCGACCCGCTCGACATCGAGGGCTCTCCCTTCGAGGAGATAATCGCGTTCTCTGCAGGGCTCGACAGGAAACACGACCCCATCCCGATGACCCACATCGGAGACGCCACGGTCCTTGGCTACATCCACTACGGCGAATCCAGCATGATTCGCGAGATGCGCTATGTGCCGGCCCTCGAACTCCTGGCGTTCGGCGTGCTGGTGTTCCTCGGGTACCTGGGTTTTCGCAACGCGAAGCTGGCGGAGATGAGGTCGATCTGGGTCGGGCTTGCCAAAGAGACGGCCCACCAGCTCGGCACGCCCATATCGTCGCTCATGGGGTGGGTGGAACTCATCAGGGAATCGGCGCGAGGCGGCTGTCCGGCCGACGAGATGGCCGACATGACCGACGAGATGCAGAGAGATCTCGACAGACTCACGAAGATCTCGCTCCGTTTCAATCAGATCGGTTCCATTCCCAAGACGAAGCGCCAGGATCTCGTCGTGGTTCTGAGGGACTCTGCGGACTACCTGCGCCGCCGACTCCAGGCGCTCAAGAGGGACGTTACGATCGTCGAGGACTACGGCCCCGCGCCACTGATTGAGATTAACCGCGAGCTCATGGAGTGGGTCGTGGAGAACCTGGTGAAGAACTCGATAGAGGCGCTGCCGGACAGAGGAGGTAAGATAGAGATATCGACCGAGCACCTGCCGAGGGACGGCGCGATACGGATCCGCTTCACCGACAACGGGAAGGGGCTCTCGCCCGCCGAGCGCAGACGCATATTCACCCCGGGCTACTCGACGAAGCGGAAGGGTTGGGGGCTGGGACTGGCGCTGGCCCGGAGGATAGTGGAGGAGTACCACAACGGGAAGCTGTACGTGAGCTGGTCGGAGGTCGGGCAGGGTACGACATTCGTGATCACGCTTCCCACCAACTGAGAAGCCAGGCCGCGGCGCTCAGGGGGACGCACCCCCGGCCGCGGACCATTTGGAGAGGCGGCGGCGTAGATGGACGTCACAGCACGGAGGATCCTCTGGGTCGACGATGAGATCGAGATGCTCAAGCCCCACATCATTTTCCTCGAGCAGAAGGGCTTTGACATAACCACCGCCCCCGGCGGGAAAGAGGCCCTGAGCACGCTCGAGGGGGGACGCTACGACCTGGTTCTGCTGGACGAGATGATGGTCGGTATCGACGGTCTGGAGACTCTCGGGCGCATCAAGGAACTCGACCCGTCCATTCCCGTCGTGATGGTGACGAAGAGCGAGGAGGAGGAGCTGATGAACGATGCGCTCGGACGGCGCATAGACGACTTCCTCATCAAGCCGGTCAAGCCGACGCAGGTCTTCCTCGCGATCAAGCGCATCCTCGACGGAAGGCGGATCCAGCAGGATCAGCTCGCACAGTCGTACGCGGCGGAGTTCAACGAGATCCGCAGTCGGCTCATGGACCCGATGACCTGGGAGGACTGGATCCGGGTCTACAACAGGCTGGTCAACTGGGACCTGGAGCTCGACCGGTTCCGCGACGCGGGCCTGAGGCAGACGCACTCCGACCTGGAGCAATCCGCCAACGCCGAGTTTGCGCGCTACATAACCGAAGTCTACCGCGACTGGGTGCACGACGTGCCAGGCCGTCCCGTCCTGTCGGTGGACATATTCAAGCGTTTCGTCGCGCCTCACCTCAAGGCAAAGACGAAGACCTACTTCGTCGTGCTCGACTGCATGCGCCTGGACCACTGGTTGAGCCTGGTGCCGAGTCTCGAACCGTTCTTTGACATCGAGACCACCAGCTATTTCTCGATCCTCCCCACAGCGACGCCCTACTCCAGGAACTCGCTCTTCAGTGGGCTCTGGCCGATCGAGTTCACCGAGCAGTTTCCCGAGCTGTGGACGCCGCCGTCTCGAGACGAGTTCAGCAAGAACCGGTTCGAGCGACAGATGATGGACAGGCAGCTCGACAACATGGGCATACGGCTCGCGCGCGACCACAGGTACATGAAGATCTACGAGAAGGACGAGGCCGACAACGTCAGGCGTCAGATGTCGACGTTCCACGACCTGCCGTTCGTGTCGATAGTCTACAATTTCGTCGACATACTCTCGCACTCGCGGTCGGAGTCAGAGATCCTGCAGGAGATCGCGCCCGACGAGCCGGCCTTCCGTTCACTGGTTCGCTCGTGGTTCAACCACTCCGCTCTCTACCACATCATGCGGGAGATGGCGCGGCAGGGAGCGACCGTCGTCGTGACGACCGACCACGGCGCGATGCTCGGAAGGCGCGCCGCGCTCATCAGGGGCAACCGCGACACGTCCACCAACCTCAGATACAAGTTCGGCAGCAACCTCGGGTGCGACGAACGGGAGACCTTCCTCATAAAGAACCCGTCCGACTTCAAGCTCCCGAGCGACGGCGTGAGCAAGCAGTACGCCATCGCGAAGGAAGACTACTACTTCGTGTACCCGACCGAGTTCCACAAGTACGAGCGTCAGTATCGGGGCAGCTTCCAGCACGGGGGCATCTCGCTCGAGGAGATGATCCTCCCCTGTGCCACCATGGTTCCCAAGCGGTAGAGAAGGTTCCACTGTGAACGCCATCCTCCGATTCCGGACAGCGTCGCCGGATGAGACAAGACGATTCGGGCGCGCGCTGGGGGGCGCGCTCGCGCCCGGTGGCTTCGTTGGCTTCGAGGGGCAGCTCGGGAGCGGCAAGACAGTAGCTATTCAGGGCGCCGCCGAGGGTCTGGGCTACGACGGCTACGTGACCAGCCCGACCTTCGTGATAGTGAACGAGTACGAGGGACGCGTGTCGATACTGCACGTCGACCTTTACCGTATCGTCGACGCCAGAGAGCTCGATGACATCGGCTACCGGGAGATATTCTTCGGCGACGGCGTGGCCCTGGTAGAGTGGGCGGACCGGGCGCCCGATCTGCTTCCTCAAGACCGCCTGAGTGTCCGCATCGACATCGAGGGGCCCGACGAGCGCGCGTTCACGGTGAACGCATTCGGCGAGGGCGGGGCGGAGCTCCTGGCGAGACTGATGAAGTTGTGGAAGGGGAGCGAGAACCGATGCTGATCCTGACGATAGAGACGTCGACGCCGATGGAGCGGGTGGCGGTCGTAAGGGACCTTTCTGTTCTGTCGGAGCTTGCGGAGACCGTGGGCCGCGGCCACACCGAGAAGCTCCTGAGCGCGGTCGAATCGGTCCTGACGCGATCGTCCGTGCGTTTGCGTGACCTCGATGCTGTCGGCGTGTCGATAGGCCCCGGGAGATTCAGCGGCCTCCGCGTGGGGCTCGCGACCGCGAAGGGCCTGGCGGCCGCCTCGGGTCTGCCCGTGGCGCCCGTCGAGACCCTCGCCGCGCTGGCCGAGAGCGCGAGACCGCACGCCGGTCTCGTTTGCCCGATGCTGGATGCGAGGAGAGGAGAGGTCTACGCCGCGCTCTTCCGCTTGGGCGAAGGGCGGCAGCGGGTGCTGCCCGATGCGGCGGTCGCGCCCGCGGCGATGCTCGAGAGCGTGAGGGCGGCTGCCGCGGGAGAGACCGTGTTGTTCCTCGGCAGCGGTGCCTCGGTCTCTCACAATGAGATCTCCTCCCTGTTCAGGGAGTCGGCCCGCTTCCCGGCCGACGAGGTGGCGGCCCCCGCGCCCGTCGCGATGGCCGCGATCATCGCTGAACGCCGGTTGCCGGACCAGGCTGAGGCGGCGACGCTCGAGCCGGTCTATCTCAGAGGGATCTAGGTCGCCCTCAGTACGGAGCGGACCAAATGGGCGAGACGCCCCTTCGCATCAGGTCCATGATGGCCCGGGATATCCAACGCGTGTGTGAGATCGAGGAGGAGGTCTTCCCGATGCCGTGGTCGCGCGCCTCCTTCGAGGAAGAACTCGCTCCCGGCAAGTGCGCGTTTCCCTGGGTCGCCGAGAAGGACAGCGACGTAGTCGCATACATGATCTCGTGGCTCGTCGAGGACGAGCTGCACGTCGGCAACATAGCCGTCGCTCCGTCGCTGCAGGGGACCGGGATAGGCCGGGCCCTGTTCGCGCACTGCCTCGCACGCGCGTTGGAGCGCGGTGTGAGTCGGGCGACTCTCGAGGTGCGCGTCTCGAACACCCGCGCTATCGCTCTCTACGAGAGCCACGGGTTCATACCCGTGGCCATGCGCATGGGTTACTACTCCGATTCGGGTGAGGATGCTGTCGTAATGCTCAAGACGATTCCCAGGCAGGAGAAGCTGGATTGACGCCGCCGCGTGACAGGGCAGACGGCGCTTCCGCGGCCGCGCAGGCACTGACGGCACGCGGCCTCTCGCGACCGGACGTGGCCGTCGTGCTGGGGTCCGGGCTCTCATCGTTCGTGGACGCGCTCGACGGCGCCCTCGTCGTGCCCTACTCGGAGATTCCCGGGTTCCCCCGCACGGCAGTCATCGGCCACCGAGGTGCGGCCGTCGGCTGCACGCTGGGGGGGAAGCGAGCGCTGGTGCTCGCCGGGAGGGTTCACCACTACGAGGGGCTGGCTCCGACGGACGTAACGTTCGGGGTCCGCCTGGCTGCCGAGCTCGGGGCCGGTACGCTCGTTGTCACCAACGCGTCCGGCGGTATAGACCCCGGCTTCGAGGTCGGGGACCTCATGCTCATCAGCGACCAGATATCCGCCGTGGGCGGCCCCCGCAGGTTGCCTCCCGGCACCTTCAGGATGGCCTGCGCCTACTCGGCTCGCCTGAGAGACATGGCCAGGTCGGCAGCAGCAGCCGCGAAAATCCGGCTTCGCGAGGGCGTGTATCTGGGCTCGCTCGGCCCGACATACGAGACGCCCGCGGAGATACGCATGGCCAGGCTGATGGGCGCCTCCGCGGTGGGCATGTCGACCGTATCGGAGGTTCAGGCCGCCCACCGTAGAGGGTTGGAAGTGCTGGGGATCGCCCTGATAACGAACGTTCCGCTGCCCGGGCGGTCCCACGAGACCACTCACGAGGAGGTTCTGGAGGCCGGCAGGCTCGGGGCCGGGGCGCTCGTTTCCCTCGTGACGGGTACCCTCGAGAGGCTATAATGGTTCCGGCGACAAAGGCCGACAGGGCCGCAGTGCCGCCACGGGGTCACTCGGAGCGAACGACACTTCCGGGGCCGCAGAAGGAGCATTGAACATGGACCAGGTATCCTGGCTGAAGCGACGCAAGCCCGGAATCAAGGACGCCAAGAAGCGCGAGATGCCCGACGGTCTCTGGTGCAAGTGCGAGGGCTGCGGCGAGATCATCTACCACAAGGAACTCGAGAGGAACCTGTGGACATGCACCAAGTGCGTGTACCACTTCCGGATCTCCGCTGACCAGTACCGCGACATCCTGACGGACTCCGGCACGTTCGTCGAACTTCTGACGGGCATCGAGTCGACCGACCCCCTTGGGTTCGTGGACTCGAAGAGCTACCCCGAGCGCCTCAGTGCCGCGAAGAAGAAGACGGGGCACAACTCGGCCGTCCTGACGGGGAGCGCCCGGATAGGAGGGCACCTTGCCATGATGGCCATCCTCGACTTCCGGTTTCTCGGCGGGAGCATGGGCTCCGTCATGGGCGAGAAGATCGCGCGCCTGACGAGAATGGCCATCGAGGAGCGCATCCCCCTCGTGACTCTGGCGAGTTCGGGCGGGGCGCGGATGCAGGAGGGCATTCTTTCGCTGATGCAGATGGCCAAGACGAGCGCCATGTTGGCCAAACTGCACGAGGAGGGGTTGCCGCACATCGCCATTCAGGTTCACCCGACGACCGGAGGCGTCACAGCGAGTTTCGCGTCCCTCGGGGATGTCATCGTGGCCGAGCCCGGCGCACTCATCGGTTTCGCGGGGCCGAGGGTCATCCAACAGACCATAAGGCAGGAGCTCCCGGAGGGGTTCCAGACATCGGAGTTCCTGTTGGAGCACGGGATGATCGACATGGTGGTGCATCGCAAGGAGCTTAAGGCCGCCCTCGCCAAGCTCCTGAACTTCTTCTCGGACGACGAACGCGATTCCGCGGAGGACGTGCTTGGCCAGGCAAGACGACAGGGCCTCTGACGCATATAGGGCGTGCCTGGACTGGCTGTTCGCCCGCCATCGGTTCACGATGAAGCCCGGCCTCGACCGCGTCGAGTGGTTGCTGGGGGCCGTCGGCTCGCCCCACGAGCAGTTCCGGATCGTGCACGTCGGCGGCACCAACGGCAAGGGCTCCACCTCCTGCATGATAGCCTCCGTCCTCCGCGAGCACGACGTCCGGGTCGGGTTGTACACCTCTCCGCACGTGGTAGATTTCACCGAAAGAATTCTCGTCGGCTGCCGGCCCATCAGTTCGGAGAGGGTGGTCGACCTTGTCGGGCGCCTCAAGCCGGCGGCGGAGGAGATGGAGGCCACCTTCTTCGAGATCGCCACCGCCGCGGCAGCGCTCTACTTCGCGGAGGAGAGTGTCGACATCGTTGTCGCCGAGGTCGGGCTCGGAGGCAGGCTCGACGCGACCAACGCGCTCGATTCGGTGCTGTCCGTTATCACCAAGATCGCCATCGACCACTCGGAGGTGCTCGGGAGCGACATCGCGGCGATAGCATTCGAGAAGGCCGGCATCATACGCGAGTCGGGCACGGTCGTCACGGGCGCCACGGGCGACGCGCTCGACGTCATTCGCGGAGTCGCCGCGGCGCGGAGGGCGCGATTCGTGTCCGTGGTGGAAGAGGCTCCGATCGATTCCGTTTCCGTGTCCTCGAACGGCAGCACGTTCGACCTGGAGTACGACTCGACCTCGTACGAGGCGCTGTCGGTCTCGACGCTCGGTCGCCATCAGGTGGACAACGCACGCGTGGCGGTCGTGGCTCTGCATGAACTGGACGGGCTTGGCATCTTCTCGATCTCCGAGGACGGGTTGAGACGTGGCCTCGCCGAGGCCTGCTGCATGGGACGCATGCAGGTTATCGACCAGCGCCCGACGATCGTGGCGGACGTCGCGCACAATCCCGACGGAGCGCAAGCACTTCTGTCGTCGCTGCCGGAGGTCTTCGACTACGACCGGCTCATCGCGGTCGTCGGCATCATGGGAGACAAGGACGTGCGCGGGTTCCTCGCGGTGTTTCACGACCGGGCGGACCTGGTCATCCTGACCAGACCGGCCAGCGAACGCGCCGCCGACGTCGAGATCCTGAGCGCCATAGCGACGGAGCTCGATCTGCCACACCGCGTAGTTCCCAGCGCGGGAGCGGCGCTCCAGAGCGCGCTGTCCGAAGCCGGCGAAGGAGACCTTGTCTTGGTCACCGGTTCCCACTACACTGTTGGCGATATCCTGACCAGTCTGGGCGTCGGACAGGCGCTCTGAGCGCGTAATCCAAGCCACGCGGTGCTCGAAGCTACGTAGGGCCGGGGAGGTACCATGGCCAGTGTCAGCATGAGGGGAGTGACGAAGGTCTTTGACGGCAAGGTGGTCGCCGTCAAGGATGTCAGCCTCGAGGTCGAGGACAGGGAATTCATCGTCCTGGTGGGGCCGTCCGGATGCGGGAAGTCGACGCTGCTCAGAATGGTGGCGGGGCTCGAGGAAGTGACCGACGGCGAGATCCTGATCGACAACCGGCTGGTCAACGACGTTCCACCCAAGGACCGCGACATCGCGATGGTCTTCCAGAACTACGCGTTGTACCCACACATGTCAGTCTACGACAACATGGCGTTCGGCCTGAAGCTCAGAAAATACTCGAAGGAAGAGATCGACGAGCGCGTTCGCGAGGCCGCCGGCATTCTCGGCATCTCGACCCTTCTTGACCGCCGTCCGAAGGCTCTCTCGGGTGGGCAGCGCCAGAGGGTCGCGGTCGGTCGTGCCATCGTCAGAAAGCCGAAGGTCTTCCTCTTCGATGAGCCGCTGTCGAACCTGGACGCCAAGCTCAGGGTCCAGACTCGGACCGAGATCAGCAAGCTGCACGAACGGCTCAAGGCGACCATCATCTACGTCACTCACGACCAGGTCGAGGCCATGACGATGGGCAGCCGCATCGTTGTCATGAAGGACGGGATCGCTCAGCAGGTCGCCGATCCCCTGACCATCTACCGCGAGCCTGTCAACGAATTCGTGGCGGGCTTCATCGGCAGCCCGGCGATGAATCTCATCGACGGCTCCCTCGAGGACCAGGGCGGGAAGCTGACCGTCTCGTGCGCCGCCTTCAAGGCCGAGGTTCCCGAGGTGAGAGCGAAGCTTCTGACGGGCGGCGGCAGTCGGGACATCGTGCTGGGCATCCGCCCCGAGGACATCTACGAGGCCGCAGACGCCGACAGGATGACGTCTTCGGCTCCGATCCGCGCGCACCTGGACGTCGTCGAACCGATGGGGAACGAGATATTCCTCTACTTCGAAGTTGGGGGGAAGGACCTCGTCGCCCGGATCGACGTCAGGACGCCTCCTTCCGTCAACAGCGACGTCGACCTGGTGCTCGACACAGAGAGCCTGCACTTCTTCGACAAGGAGACCGGCGAGTCCCTGCTGTATGGCAGGGAGAGGTAGGCCGGCGTGAGGGCTTATCTGGGCGTCGACATAGGCGGCACGAATATCAAGGCGGCTCTCGTTTCGGAAGAGGGCGTTCTGCTCTCCTTTCGCAACACGCGCTGGTCAGGAGGCGCAGCAGCAGCCGCCGTCGACGTCGTCTCCAGGCTTGGACTTGATCTCACCAGCTCTGCAGAGAGCCACGAAGTTATTGCCTGCGGTGTGGGGTCGGCGGGGCTCGTTGACACCGCCGCGGGCGTGGTTCGCCTCTCACCGAATCTTCCCGAGTGGCGTGACGTCAAACTCCGACGGATGATCGCAGCGGCGCTCGGGCTTCCAACCAACATCGAGAACGACGCCAACGCGGCGGCCTACGGCGAGTACGTGGTAGGCGCGGCGCGAGGTTCGTCCAACGCGGTCGTTCTCACCCTCGGCACCGGCATAGGCGGCGGGCTGATCCTGGACGGGAGGCTCTACAGGGGCGCCGGATTCGCCGGTGAGGTCGGTCACATGACCATCGACCAGGACGGCGAGGAATGCCTTTGCGGGAACGCGGGGTGCCTCGAACGTCTGGCGAACGCCGAGGCGGTCGTGCGGAACGTACACCGGCTCGTTGACTCGGGACGGGAGTCGATCCTCGTCACCGGGGGGAACCGGTCGACCCTGACGGCGGAGCAGGTCGGGGAGGCCGCCGCCGCGGGCGACGCGGTCGCCACTGAAGCGCTGGACAGGACCGGGCGTGCGCTGGGCGCCGGTCTGGCGAATCTGGTTGTCATCCTCGACCCCGACGTGATCGTGATAGGCGGCGGAGTGGCGGCGGCCGGCGAGCCGCTCCTGGCGCCCGCGCGAGACGAGATGGCTCGTCGCTGCTACTGCGGTGGCGCCTCGCTGCCGCGCGTGGTTCCGGCCGAACTCGGCAGCACAGCGGGGGTCGTCGGCGCGGCCCTCCTGGCCCGCGACGAGCTTCCGTCCGAGTGAGCGGCAAAACTCCACGGACAGTGCTGTCCCCGAATCTGGTGGTGTCCTTTTGAAGCTGCCCTCGACAGTCGTTTCCCTTCTCGTCGCGACGTTCCTGGTTGCCCTGCCCGCGGGTGCATCGCCCGCCTCGCAGTCGGCGCCTGACCCCGATCAGTTCATGATCACCGCAGAGAGCGTGGAGGCCGGGGATGGCCCCCGCGGCAGGGTAGTGCGACTCGAGGAGAACGTGACGATAACCCGCCTCAGAGCCACTCTGACGGGGGACCGGGGCGTATACTACGAGTCGGAAGGGCACGCGATCATTTTCGGCAACGTCACGGGCGAGGACGGCGGACGAACCGTCGCCTGTGACACCCTCGACTACTTCCTGGACACGGACACTGCTCTTCTGAGGGGCAACGCCTCCTACAGCGACACGTCCGGCACGACCACCGCCGACAGGATCCACATGCTGAGGTCGGAGAACGTCGCCGTGTGCCTGGGCAACGTCCGTTCCTCGGACATCGAGGGCACCTTCCGGCTGCTGGCGGACAAGCTCGTCTACGACTTCGACGCCGGCGTGGGAAGAGCGTCGAGAGAACCGTCGCTTCTGACCTACAGCGAGGAGGGTCTACAAGACGGGAAGCTCGCCGCTGATGTCATCGAGTTCAGCGCCGCCGCCGACGCCATCCGCGCTTTCGGCGGCGTGTCCATAGAGCGGGAGGACATCACGGCCTTTGCTTCGGCGGCGTCCGTCGTCAGTGGCGGCGGGATCGAGCTCACCGGCGACCCGTCCGTCGAACAGGCGGGGGACGGGCTGACCGGCGACCTCATCATCGTCTCGACCGACGACGGCGAGGTCTCCCGTGTGGTATCCGTCGGGAATGCCAGAGCCACGTACAGCGTCGAGCCGGAAGAGCCCGGCGAGACTCCGTCGCACGGGATCGTCAGCGGCGATACGCTGACCATGTTCATTGAGGACGGCCGGCCCGTGCTGACGACCGTCCGCGGACACGCGGCGAGCGAGCACACGGTCGGCGGGTCGGGGGAGAGGAACTATGTCGACTCCCGCGCCATCGACGTGCTGTTCACGGAGGGGCGCATCAAGCGCGTTACCTTCCGGGGGCGGGCCACCGGCACGTATTCTTTTCCGCCCGAGGGGGCAGAGCCGCCCGAGGGGGCCGATGGCGCCGCGCTACCCGAGTCGCTCGACACCCCGACCGCCGAAGCGCCCTCGGATTCCCTCGAACTCGAGACCGTCGTTTACCAGAGCGATGAGATCAACTACTACGTGGCGCGCAACCGGATCGTTCTGGCGGGCTCGGCGCGGGTCGACTACCAATCGACCGTTCTGTTCGCCGATGACGTCATCTTCGACCCGAGCGAGCAGGTCATGGAAGCATCCGGCAATCCGGACCTCCGCGAGCAGTCGGACAGGCTGGTAGGGGACCACCTGAGCTACGATCTCGAGGGTAAGACGGGGTCGATCGACGGTGGCGTCACGACGTTCGAGGACGGTCTCTACTACGGCGACCACATCGTACGCGAGGAAGACGGTACGCTCAGGGTGCGCCATGGCACCTACACGACCTGCTCGAATCCCGAGCCTCATTTCAGTCTCGTCGCACACAGAATGAAGATCTACATGAACGACAAGGTTGTCGCCAAGCCTGTCATCCTCTACATTGGGAAGATGCCTGTGCTTGCGCTGCCGTTCTATGTCTTTCCCATCAGGAAGGAGCGGCACTCCGGCTTCCTGCTTCCTCAACTCGAGCTCGGGATCTCCGAGGGCGAGGGGCGGTTCGTGCGGAACTTCGGCTACTACTGGGCGCCGAGCGATTATTGGGACGCGTCCTTGTGGGCCGACTACTACGAACAGACGAAGTGGATCGGCCACGTGGAGACCAGGTACAAGCTCAGGTACGTCCTCTCCGGTAGCGTGAAGGCGTCGTTCATGGAGGAGCTTCTCTACAACAAGCGCCGGTGGGACCTCAAATTCAGCCACAGGCAGGAGTTGGGGAGGGTGTGGACCGCGGGCGCCTCGGGTGACTTCCGAAGCGACGCGACCTACGCCAGCGACTCGAACCAGAGCATTCAGGAGAGCGTCAACCGGAGCCTCCACTCTCAGCTCTGGGTCCGCGGAACGTGGAGCAGCCGCTCGGTCGGCGTCACGGTCGACCGACGCGAGCAGCTGGACGCCGAGACCATCAGCGAGCTTCTTCCCAAGGTCGAGGTGACGGCGACGAGTCAGCCCGTCGTTGCTTCCGACCGCGAACTGCCGGGGTACGCTGCCTGGCTCAAGAAGGTCTCGTTCGGGTGGAGCGCCCGGGCGGTCAACGATCGGGACGTGGCGGGAGACGAGGAGGTCGTCCACCAGGGTCTGGGAGTCAGCGGGTCGCTCCGAGGGACCGGCAAGCTCCTTGGCTGGCTGAATCTGTCGCCACGGCTCAGCTTCGCGCAGAACTGGTACGATCGCGACAAGAGCGGCGAGAAGCTCCCCGGGCGCTTCACTTACGATGCCGGCCTGTCCACGGGGACCACCGTCTACGGGACGTTCTTCCCCGACAAGCTGGGGTTTCTAGCCCTCAGGCACATCGTCGAGCCGTCCGCGTCGTTCTCGTGGACGCCCGAGTTCCCGCAGTACTTCGACGAGAGCGGGCTCGATCGCTTCTACTCGTTCAGCGGTTTCGGTTCGACGCCGGGTTCCAAGAGATCGGTGAGCCTGTCGGTCGTCAACAAACTGCAGGCGAAACTGGGTTCGGGCGAATCGGAGCGAAAGCTAGACAACCTGCTGAGACTTTCGACGTCGACATCGTACGATCTCAAGAAGGACGACAAGTCGTGGTCGGACCTGGTCACGGGGCTCGAACTGCGCCCGGGACCCGCCGTGTCCATGAGATGGAACGCTCGGCACGACGCATACGGCGGCGCGATAGAGAGTTCGACAGTAACGGCGTCGCTCGACATCAGGGGAGAGCCCTCGAGCGCGTCGGCCGAGCCGTGGGAAGACCGCGTAGCGCGGACCGATTCCCCGGCAGAGGAGCTTCGGCGCGAGCTCGAGGCGAAGTCGATCGGATCGCTCCCGGGCGACAAGACCTGGGACGCCTCGCTGGCCTTCCGCTACTCCCGGGGCGCCGACCCCGGGAACGCCTCGTACTGGGTCGACGGAGGGGTGGCGTTCTCACCGTCCCGTAGGTGGCGGCTGAACTACGCAGTGCACTACGACCTCAAGGAGAGGGAGGTCGCGAGCCAGGAATACACCATCTACAGGGACCTGCACTGCTGGGAAGCCCAGTTCACGCGCCGCTACTACGAGGGCGAGTGGCAGTACTACTTCCGCATCAGCGTCAAGGCGCTCCCAGAGATCCAGGCGGAGTCCGGCAGGAAGTTTATCCGGCGCTCGGTCCGCTAGCACACACCACTTATAGAGCAATTACGGCGGTTTCCAAAAGAGACCCGATTCTAGGAGCTTTTCGGACGATTCCTATTGACAAGATGCGGGGTGTGCTGTAGTTTGCCCCCACGTTTAGGGCGTTCTCTGTGCAAGCGTAGTCTGGAGATGGCTGAGAGGGAGGTTCGGATGAACAAGGCTGAACTGGTCGAGAAGCTGGCTGCAAAGGCAGAGCTGTCGAATAGAGCCGCCAAGGACATTGTTGACGCGCTTTTCGCCATCAACGACGGCATCATCCCCAGGGAGCTCAAGTCCAAGGGCAAGGTTCAGATCACGGGCTTCGGCACCTTCAGCGCTGACCACAGGCCGGCACGCGACTGGCGGATCCCGGGCACGGACAAGACCAAGCACGTCGGCGCGCACCACTATCCGAAGTTCAAGGCCGGCAAGTCGTTGAAGGACTTCGTGAAGTAGCAGTCGACGATCGCAGCTGGAGATGTGGGAGGCGGGAGATCGATGATCTCCCGCCTCTGCTCGTACCGACGGGCTCGGGCTCGGGCGGCAGGCGCCGGATGTGCCGCGTGAGGGACGAACGATGTTGACACGCGCTCCCACCGTGGCGCAGGATGATGCGGAATGTGGTCGCTCTTTGGGCCGCGCGTCCGAACGGAGGAGCAGATGGGTGAATTCACCGGGCTTCTGGAACTCCTCGGCGCCCTGTTCCGTATCTTCGGCCTGGGACAGAACGCGATATTCCCTGTGGCAGGGCTTCTGATCGTGTTCTTCCTGATCGCCCTTCCGGCGGGGCTCGCGGCGCAGTCCGCCCGGGTTCGAACCGGTCGCGCGGGGATGATAGGAGAGCGCGGCGTGGCCGTGACCGACGTCCGGCCGAGGGGCCGCGTCTTCGTCCACAGCGAGTACTGGAACGCCGTATGCGACGAGGGCGCAGGGTCAGGCGATGAGATCGAGGTCGAAGCCGTCGACGGAATGGTCCTGAAGGTCAAGCGGGTCCAATAGGAGGTGCAGTATGGGCGGAGCACTAATCATCGTATTGCTGATTCTGGTTCTCCTCAAGATGTCGATCTACGTGTTGAGGGAATACGAGCGCGGAGTAATGTTCAGGCTGGGCCGGCTCGTGGGCGTCAGGGGCCCCGGTCTCATTCTGATCATTCCCTTCTTCGACCGCATGGTTCGCGTGAGCCTCCGGATAGTCGCGATGGACGTGCCCCCACAGGACGTCGTGACCAAGGACAACGTCTCCGTCAAGGTGAACGCCGTCGTCTACTTCCGGGTGTTCGAGCCTGACAAGGCCATCGTCGAGGTTCAGGACTACAACTACGCTACGTCGCAGCTCTCACAGACCACGCTGAGGAGCGTCATCGGCGGCGCCGAGCTCGACGAGCTCCTGTCCGCGCGCGAGAAGATCAATCAGGAACTCCAGTCCATCCTGGACCGCCAGACCGACAGCTGGGGCATCAAGGTCTCGGCGGTCGAGGTCAAGCACGTCGACCTCCCCGACACCATGCAGCGCGCCATAGCGAAGCAGGCGGAGGCGGAGAGGGAGCGCCGGGCCAAGGTGATCCACGCCTTGGGCGAGCTTCAGGCCTCAGAGAAGCTCTCCCAGGCCGCTCACGTGCTCGCGACCGAGCCGATATCGATACAGCTCCGCTTCCTGCAGACGCTGAGCGAGATAGCCGTCGAGAAGAACTCGACGATAGTATTCCCGGTTCCGATCGACATCGTCGAGCACTTCATGAAGGGCAAGATCGGCAAGGACTGAGTCGGACCCGAAGGACCGACCCGGGCGCCCGAGGGCAGGCGGAACGCGGGCTTCTCGGGACAGGGAACTGCGGGCGACGACAGGGAAAACCACTCGGGCCGGGTGGATTGCTCCACCCGGCCTCTCCACATCTCTGGTGACCGGATGATACTGAACGGCTCGAAGCGTGACTGGGCGCTCGCTTCAGTGGACGCCCGGATCGCGTCCGACATACAGCGCGGCGCGGGCGTCTCGGAACCCTTCTCCCGCGTGCTCGCCGCGAGAGGCGTCGGCTCTGCGGACGAGGCGGTCCGTTTCTTGTGCGCTGCTGACGATCCGCTTCCGGATCCCCACCTGCTGCCGGACGCGGACCGGGTTGTGAAGAGAGTCCGCACGGCACTGGAGTCGCGGGAACTCATCGCCGTGCACGGCCACGACGACGCCGACGGCGTGACGGCCACGACCGTTATGCTCGAGGCCCTCGACCAGCTTGGCGCTTCCGTCATTTCCTACATCCCGGACCGCAAAGTGGAGGGACACGGGTTCAGCCGCGAGGAACTTGACCGTCTGCACGCCGCTGGAGTGGGTCTCATTGTCACGGTCGACAGCTGCGTAAGCGACAGAGAGTTCATCCGCTACGGCAACGAACTCGGGATCGATACGATAGTCACCGACCATCACGAAATCCCGCCGGAGCTTCCGCCGGCGGTCGCCATAGTCAATCCGAAGCTACCCGATTCGCGGTTCCCATACCGCTACATGGCGGGTGTCGGTGTCGCGCTCAGGGTGGCCGACCTTCTTTTCGACGAACTGCGCGGCCAGTTCGGGCCGGCCGGCGAGAATGTTCCCTGGTACGGTCCGAGGTGGCGACAGGAGTCGCTCGCGCTCGCGGCCATCGGCTCCATCGCCGACAAGGTTCCGCTCACCGGGGACAACAGGGCCATCGTTACGCAGGGCCTGGCGGAGGCTCCCTCCACGGATCGCGTGGGACTTCGGGCCGCTCTGGAAGAGGGACGTCTGTGGGGGAGGGAGCTGTCGCCAGAGGACGTGCGGGACTCGCTCGGACGGCTCTTGGGGCGCGCTCCCGGAGACAAGCCGGGTACGCAGAAGGCGCTCGAGCTACTGCTTGCGCGGGATCCCGACCATGCCCGCGCGCTCGCCGCGGCTCTCTTCGGGCGTCAGGTGCGATGGCGCGAATCCGCGACGGCCGCATGGAAGAAGGTGCGCGAGAGCCTCGAGAGGGACGGCGGCGCGTCATCGTCTCAGGTGGTCGTCCTGGAATCGGATGTTCCGATGGGTGTTGTGGGATACGTCGCGTCCCGCCTCACGGAGGAGATCGGCCGCCCCACCATCATCATCACCAGGCGGGGCTCCGAATCGGTGGCGGAGGCGAGGGGGCCCGCGGGATTCAACTTCGTGGACGCGTTCGCAACCATGCGCGAGCTCTTCATCGGTTATGGCGGGCATCCCCGCGCCGCGGGCTTTTCCATGGTGTCCTCAGAAGTGCCGCGATTCAGAGAGAGAATGGACGAGTTCGCCCGGTCGAATCCGCCGGCACCGGCCCCCCGGCAGCTGGACGCGGAGCTGCGACTCGAAGAGGCGACGTCGGAGCTTGGGCGGGAACTAGAACGGATGTGGCCGTTCGGGCAGGCGCATCACCGGGCCATGTTCCTGGCACGCGGCGTGACTTCGACCACGGTCGACGACGCGGAAGCGCGGGGTGTGAGGTTCGGGACTCCCGTGAGGATCGGTGAGCGACCCACGGACGTGATCTTCAGACTCCGCGACTCGGACGGCGTGGCTCTCGTCAGCATCCTCGACACGATACCTTCTCGCGGGTCCGGAGGCTAGATCGGTGGCGGACTCAGACGGAACGGCGGAGAAGGGGAGGCTCTTTGTGGTGGCGACGCCCATCGGCAATCTGGGCGACGCGACGCCGCGATCCATAGAGGTCCTCAAGTCCGTCGACGTGATAGCGGCTGAAGACACAAGGCGCACCAGGAAGCTCCTTGCGCACTTCGGCGTCTCGACAAGCCTGCTTGCGTACCACGACCACAACGAGGAACGTGTCTCCCGCGACGTCGTGGAGCGCATCGAGGACGGCCAGGACGTCGCGCTCGTGAGCGATGCCGGAACGCCTCTCGTCGCCGACCCGGGTTATCGTCTTGTCTCCGCGTGCGCGGAGCGAGGGCTTGAGGTGGTGGCCGTTCCCGGGCCGTCCGCGGTGATCGCCGCGCTCTCGATCGCCGGGCTTCCCCCTCAACCATTTCACTTCGCCGGCTACCTGCCCAGGAAGAGCGGCCAGCGGCGGAGCAGGCTGGCGTCGCTTGCGGAGCTTCCCTGCACCGTGGTTTACTACGAGTCGCCCCACAGGATCGCGGCGACACTCGGGGACATGCGAGCGGTTCTGGGGGACCGCAGGGCCGTGGTCGCCCGCGAGCTGACCAAGGTCCACGAGGAGGTCCTCCGCGGGACGCTGGCCGAGCTGTCGTTGCTGGCCGGCGCCAGGAACCTCAAGGGTGAGATCGTCATCGTGGTCGCCGGCCCGGCCCACGGAGCCGGGTGAGATACCGGCCGGTGGGGGTCTCACGGGCGGGGCAGGAGAGTCCGGGAAGAGGTTGACACTTCAGTTTTGTGGGTGTTAGACTGCTGCGTTCACAAGAGAGTGTCGTCCGCATTTCCCCGACATGAGGTGGGCGTACGAGCATGGCGGCCGGCAGGCTAAAGAACAGAGTACGCGGGTTCCTCAGTCCCGCCGCACGTCTCGTGGCCGATTTCGGGATCCCTCCGGCTGCCATCACGTTCGCGGGGCTGGTCCTGTCGGTCTTCTCCGGATGGAGCATCGCCACGGGGCACTTCCTGCGGGCGGGCATCCTGCTGGCGTTCGCGGGGCTGTGCGACATGATCGACGGTGAGACCGCCCGCGCAC
This sequence comes from Candidatus Eiseniibacteriota bacterium, assembly GCA_043819135.1. Lineage (GTDB taxonomy): Bacteria > Joyebacterota > Joyebacteria > Joyebacterales > Joyebacteraceae > JALGZG01. The sequence goes on from JBDRFG010000025.1 coordinate 40,804, forward strand.
GTAACAGGGCCACGGTGTCAGGTGCGTTCCTCGACTCGACAGTCGACCGATATTCCGAGATCGTCGTTCTTCTGGGTGCGCTCTTCTACTACATGGCACGGACGCACGGGGCCCCGGAGGTCGGCACGGCAGTAGCGGTCTTCGCCGCCCTCGCCGGTTCTCTGATGGTCAGCTACACGCGGGCGCGGGCCGAGGCCGTCGGCCAGAGCTGCGAGGTCGGGCTGACCGAGAGGCCGGAGCGCATGATCATACTGATCGTCGGCGCCCTGTTCGGCGAGACGGTCTTCAGGGGGGCGATCTGGGTTCTGGCCGTGCTCGCCAACCTGACAGCAATACAGAGGATCCGCCACGTCCTTCTGGAGACGAGAGACTGATCAGGGCGGCTCTACGTATCCATTGGGGGTAACGCTTATGAGCAAGAACGACAAGGTCAGAGTCGCCATCATCGGAGTCGGCAACTGCGCGTCCTCCCTGGTGCAGGGAGTGGAGTACTACAAGAGCGCGCCGGCCGACGCCTTTGTGCCGGGGCTCATGCACGTGGACCTCGGTGGGTACCACATCGGCGACGTCGAGTTCTCGGCCGCGATCGACATCGACAAGAACAAGGTGGGGCACGATATCTCCAAGGCGATATTCACCGAGCCCAACAACACGTACAAGTTCAGCGATGTGCCGGATCTTGGGGTGAGGGTAGCAAGGGGCATGACGCACGACGGCCTGGGCAAGTACCTTTCCGAGATAATCGAGAAGGCGCCGGGTTCCACCGAGGATATCGTCGAACTCCTGAAGGACACTGAGACCGACGTCGTGATCAGCTTCCTGCCGGTCGGCAGCGAGGAGGCGACCAAGTGGTATGTCGAGCAGATCCTCGAGGCCGGCTGCGGCTTCGTCAACGGGATCCCCGTCTTCATCGCGCGTGAGCGCTATTGGCAGCAGCGCTTCGAGAAGAAGGGTCTGCCCGTCATGGGCGACGACGTCAAGTCCCAGGTCGGCGCCACGATCGTGCATCGCGTGTTGACAAGGCTCTTCCGGGACAGGGGAGTCAAGCTCGAGAGGACCAGCCAGCTGAACGTTGGCGGAAACACGGACTTCCTGAACATGCTCGAGCGCTCGAGGCTCGAATCGAAGAAGATATCCAAGACGAACGCCGTGACGTCTCAGCTCGACTACGACATTGGTGCGAAGAACGTCCACATCGGTCCGTCCGACTATATCCCCTGGCTGACCGACCGCAAGTGGGCTTACGTGCGGATGGAGGGAACGACCTTCGGCGACGTTCCGCTCAACGCGGAGCTCAAGCTTGAGGTCTGGGACTCGCCCAATTCCGCGGGCGTCATGATCGACGCCGTCCGCTGCATGAAGCTCGCGCTCAATCACGGCCTGACGGGGGCCATCGAGGGCCCGTCGTCCTACTTCTTCAAGTCTCCGCCCGTTCAGCACACCGACGACGAGGCTAGGCGCGCGACCGAGGAGTTCATCTGCGAGCACGCGCGGGAAGGCTGGTCCTCCAGGAAGAACGTTCCGGGGAACCCGGGCGACAAGGCTTTCGTCGAGGAGCTGTCGAGCTAGACGGGGAATCCTGCTATCACGGCGGCCACGGAAATCAGGTAGCTGTCTTCGAGGCCGGGCGTCGCCCGGCCTCGTTCACACACGGTGCCACGGGGGACTCCTCATGTCGCGGTCGCAGTACCCGGGCCTATTCATCACGTTCGAGGGCGTCGAGGGATGCGGCAAGTCCACTCAGGCGACAGCGTTGCTCGAGAGGCTGCGGGCGGACGGCGTGCCCTCGGTACTGAGTCGGGAACCCGGCGGGACGCCGGTGGGCGAGCGATGCAGAGAGATCCTGCTCGACGTTGGGAACGCCGGCATGCAGCCGGCGGCCGAGCTCTTCCTGTACCTGGCCTCGCGTGCGGAGCACGTCGCGAGGGTGATCGTTCCCAGGTTGGAAGCAGGCGACATCGTCATATCGGACAGATTCGGCGATGCCAGCGTGGCCTATCAGGGCGGCGGCAGGGGTCTGGGCACTGAGACGGTGGAAGCGTTGAACCAAGTCGCCACGAGCGGCGTCAAACCGGATGTGACCTTCCTCATGGACCTCGACCCGTCCGAGGGCCTCGACAGGCTCGTCACGGGGCGAGGAGAGCACTCTCGCGACCGCATAGAGAACGAGGTGCTCGAGTTCCACAAGAGGGTGAGGGAGGCCTATCTTAAGTTGTCGAGACGAGAGCCCGAGCGCTTCGTGGTCATTGACGCGAGGCTCTCCCGCGAAGAGATAGGGGCGCAGGTCAACGCCGCTGTCGACGAGTTCCTCGAAAGGCGAGGCTTAGCAACAGGAAGGACACGATGACGAGACGAATGAGAAGAGCGACGCCGATCCTGCTCGCGCTGCTGGTTGGAGTTCTCGTGGGCGGGTGGTTCGTCGAGCGTGTCAGTGCCAGAAAAGACATCTACTCGTATCTCGACCTGTTCACCGACACCCTGGACAAGGTGGAGAGAGGCTACGTCGAGGACGTCGAGTCAAAGGAGCTGATGTACGGGGCCATCAGGGGAATGCTTGGTTCCCTGGATCCGTACTCGATGTTCCTGGACGAGGACGAGTTCAGAGATTTCCAGGTGACTACGGAGGGCGAGTTCGGGGGGCTGGGGATCCAGATAACAGTGCGCGACGGTGTCCTGACGGTCGTTAGTCCCGTGGAAGGCACTCCCGCGTACGACCTCGGCATCCAGTCGGGCGACCGCATCGTCCGCATCGAGGGTGAGTCGTCCCACGGCATCACGGTGGACGAGGCCATACGGAAGCTCCGGGGCGAACCCGGGAGCAAGGTCGACATCACCATTCACAGGGAGGGTGTCGAGGAGCTTCTCGAGTACACCGTCACGCGCGACATCATCAAGATCGACAGCGTTCCGTACGCCTCCCTGCTTACCGGCGACGTGGGCTACGTTCGGATCGCCAGGTTCTCTCGCACGTCGACCGACGAGCTGTCGGCCAGGCTGGACGACCTCGAGGACGCCGGCATGAAGAGCCTGATCCTCGATCTCAGGAGCAATCCCGGCGGCCTCCTGACGCAGGCCGTCGACGTCAGTGACATCTTCCTGGACACCGGCGAGCTCATCGTGAGCACCAGGGGGCGCATGCAGGGACAGAACCAGAGCTTCCACGCACGCACTCCCGCCCGGTTCGATTCCGACTTCCCCATCGTGGTTCTGGTGAACGGCGGCAGCGCAAGCGCCTCCGAGATCCTCGCGGGCGCGATCCAGGACTGGGACCGCGGGATCGTCGTCGGAACCACGAGCTTCGGGAAGGGATCCGTCCAGACCCTCATGAGGCTCAGGCCTCTGACAAAAGAGTGCGCGATGAAGCTGACGACCGCCAAGTGGTACATGGCGAGTGGCCGAGCCATCGAGAAGCCCGAGCGGTGGACGGCCGTGGCCGACGCCGGTGACGCCGAAGAGGGCGAAAACGCCGAGACGGAGCGTCCGGAGTACCGGACCACGGGTGGCCGGGTCGTCTACGGTGGCGGCGGCGTGACGCCGGATATCAAGATCGAGCCCCGTCTGCGTCCCGACCTTGTCGTCGACCTGGAGCGCCGCGAGGAGTTCTTCGAGTTCGCCATCGAGTACGCCGCCTCGCACGAGATCCCCGATGGGGACATCTCGGTCGACGGCGTGATGTGGTCGGAGTTCGTCAAGTTTCTCGACCGTGACGAATTCAAGTTTGACGAGGCGGAGCTCGACGAGCACCGGGAGGACATCGAGCGCGCGATCCGGCGCGACATGACCAGACGCCTGCGCGACCGCGAGGACGCCTACGTGATCGCTCTCGAGGGAGACACCCAGGTGACCGAGGCGGTTGAGATCGCCGGCAAAGCATCGAGCCTGAACGACCTGTTCGAGATGGCGGAGTCGTTCGCGCAGTCGGACGACCAGTAGACCCGCCACTTCCGCTGTGAGACTCGAGGGGCGGCTCTCCGGAGCCGCCTCTCCGTCGTTCAGAGCGCGCCGCCGCGCGTTCCTTGACGCTCGAGTGGCGGGGGCAATATACTCCGTTCATGCAAATTGGCAACGTCGTCTGCGAAACCCCGTTCGTGCTGGCTCCTCTGGCAGGGCTGACCGACAGCCCCATGCGCAGGATATGCAGGCGGCGGGGCGCGTCCATGGTCTGGACGGAAATGGTAAGCGCCGAGGGTCTCGTCCGAGACGGCGCGAAGTCGTTCGAACTCCTGGCGTTCGCGGAGGAGGAGCGCCCCATCGCGTTCCAGCTCTTCGGAGCGCGCCCTGAGGCAATGGCGGGAGCGGCCGCAGCCGCGGGTGCACTCGCACCCGACGTCGTAGACATCAACGTCGGCTGTCCCGCGAAGAGCGTGGTGCGCGGAGGGGCGGGCTCGGCTCTGATGCGCGAGCCCACGCTCCTGAGGGAGATCGCGTCGGCCGTCGTCGAGGCAGCGGGACGGCCCGTCACCGCCAAGATACGGAGCGGGTGGGACGACGACTCACAGAACGCGGTGGAGGTGGCCGCGCTTCTGGAGGAGTGCGGCGTCTCCGCGGTGGCCGTGCATCCTCGAACACGCGCGCAGGGATTCAGGGGGTCCGCGGACTGGGACGTGATCCGGGAGGTCGCGAGCGCTGTCTCGATCCCGGTCGTGGGAAGTGGTGACGTCAGGACGGCGGAAGATGCGCTCAGGATGCTGGAGACGACCGCCTGCGCCGCCGTGATGATCGGACGCGGCGCCGTCGGGAATCCGTGGTTGTTCGAGGACGCCGAGACGCGCAGGTGGACCGGCCGCGCCGCCGATCCCCGCACGCTCGGTGAGACCCTCGCGACCGCCATCGAGCATCTGAATCTCATGGTGGAGTCGAAGGGAGAGCACCGCGGCGTTCTGGAGATGCGCAAGCATCTGGTCGCCTACCTTCGGGGGTTCCACGGAGCCTCACATCTGCGGGCGGAACTCGTGAGAATCGAGTGCCACGGGGCCGTTCTGGAGAGACTCCAGGCCGCGGTGGATGAATACACCGCCTAGCTTCCGGTCCAACGCTTCGAGGGAGGAGCCGACGATGAACGACAACACTCGTGCGGGAGGTTCAGGAGCGAAGCCGACCGGGCCCCGAGGTGTTCGGGCCGCGCGTCTCGGGTTCATCGCATCCGGCGTTCTCCTGTCCGCTTCGCTTCTCCCGGGGGGCTGCGCCTTTCCGCCGTCCAGGAGCGGGAGCGGCGCGGGCACGCTGGAGATCGTGTCGCACACGGTATCGTCCGGTGAGACGCTTGCGTCCATTGCGGACGACTACTACGGCACTCCGCGCGGATCCTCCTATCTGGCGGACGTCAACGGCATCGATGTCGGCTATCTGCTCGAGACGGGTGCTGTCGTCGACGTGCCTGTCGGAGAGGAGGACATCGAGCGGTACCGGCGAAGGACCGAGGCGAAGATATTTTACAATCGCGGGACAACTCTCGCGAACGGTGGCGACTACGCGAAGGCGCAGGGAGAATTCGCCGCGGCCCTCAAGGCCGACCCTCGCTTCGTCGACGCCGCCTACAACCTGGGGGTCGTCCTGCTCGCCGCCGGCGAGCCCGAGCGCGCGGTCGTGATACTGGAGCAGACGCTGGTGGTCAGACCGGACGAGCCGCTGTTCGAGTTCGCGCTCGGCAAGGCGCATTTCGACGCGGGCCGCGTGCCAGCCGCGCTCGATCACTTCGAACGAGCCGTGGAACTCGATTCCCAGCTCGAGGACGCGCGCTTCGCCCGCGCGGTAGCGCTCTTGAAGCTCGGAGAGCGTGATGAGGCCATCTTCGCGCTCGACCTCTATCTCCGGGAGTTTCCGGACGGGACGTGGGCGGAGTCTGCCCGGATGGAACTCGAGAAGCTGGCGCGAGCCGCCGGGGGAACGACGCCTTGAGCGATATCGCCGGGGTCCGTGAACGGGAACGCACTTGATACGATTCACCGACGTCACTCTCACGTACGGCGGGGCGGGGACGCCCGCTCTCCGAGGCATCGACCTCTCCGTCGAAGCCGGCGAGTCGGTCGCCGTCGTCGGGCCGAGCGGCTCCGGGAAGACGAGCCTTCTCCGACTGATGAACGCCCTTCTCGTCCCTACTAGCGGACGCGTGACGGTGGACGGACTCGTAACGAGCGATGCGTCCAGCGTCTGGGAAGTGCGTCGACGTGTGGGGCTCATCTTCCAGAATCCGGACAACCAGCTGGTCAGCACCACGGTCGAGCGCGAGCTGGCCTTCGGGATGGAGAACCTCGGCCTCGCCCCCTCCGATATTCGCGAGCGCGTCGAGGAAACGCTCGTGCGCTTCCGCCTTCAGGATTTGAGACACCGCGCTCCGCATCGCCTGTCCGGTGGGGAGAAACAGCGCGTGGCGATAGCCGCCGTGCTGGCGATGCGCCCGTCGTGCCTGCTTCTCGACGAGCCGACCTCGCTGCTTGACGCGGCGGGGCGCCGCGACGTGTGGGGCATGCTCGAGGAGCTCCGCGCCGATTCGTCGAGGACCGTCGTGCACGTAACTCAGTTCCCGGACGAGATAGGGCTGTCCTCGAGGGTGCTCGTGGTTTTCGAGGGCCGCGTGGTCTTCGATTCGACGCCCGCCGAGCTCTTCGAGCTGGACGAGGGGCTCCGTCGGTGGTGTCTCAGGCGTCCGGCCGCGATGGACATCGCGCGGGACCTGCGGCACGCGGGCTTCGCGATCCCCGGCGGCGTGTCGACGCTCGACGCGCTCGCGGACGCTCTCGGGCAGAACGGCGGGGGGGACCGATGAGGATCGTCCTCCGCGACGTTATCGTTCAGTACGATGCGGGGCTGCCGACCTCAACGACGGCGCTCGCCGGTGTCGGCCTCTCGGTCGGCCGGGGCGAGTGTGTCGCCGTGATCGGACCCACGGGGTCCGGGAAGACCACGCTGCTCGAGGTCATGGCGGGGCTCACGAAGCCGAACTCCGGCTCGGCCGCGATAGAACCCTCAGGTGGCAGGTCCGGACTCAGGCACGCCGTCGGGCTGGCCTATCAGTTTCCGGAGTCCCAGTTCTTCGAGGAGACGGTGTTCGCGGACGTCGCGTTCGGCCCCGCGAGACAGGGGCTCGCGGAGCCCGACATCCGGCAACGGGTCGAGGAGGCACTGTCTCGCGCGGGGCTTCCCGCGGGCGAGTTCGGCGCGAGGGCCCCGCTGTCGCTCTCGGCCGGAGAGAAGCGCCGGGCGGCCATCGCCGGCATCCTGGCTCTCTCACGCCCCTTCCTTCTGCTGGACGAACCCACCGCCGGACTCGATCCGTCGACGGCCGACAGAGTGTCCGATCTGGTCAGGAGCGAGGTCGGCTCGGGGAGCGGCGTCGTCGTCGTGACTCACGACCTGGAGTTCGTCGAGGCGGTGGCCTCCCGCGCCCTGGTCGTGGGAGGCGGGGTGGTCCTGGCAGACAGGGGGACGGCGGACGTGCTCTCCGATGCGGTCCTTCTCGAGGGGCTCGGGCTCGAGCCTCCGCCGCGCTACGCGCTCATCGACAGGCTAAGGAGGCTCCGGCATCCCGAGACGGAGCGTATCGCCGGCATTCTGGTGGGCGGGCGCGCCGGGCGGGACGGGCAGAGGTAGCCCCACGTCGCGCCGCTTGCGGAGCGACTGACCAGGTGATAGGGTCGTCGTTCGATCAGGAGACGGTTCCGGCGGTTCCCGCGGGGGGTGGAATGAAGGTCACTACGAAGGCCCGCGTCATGGACGCGGACGACATCAGGAGAGCCATTACCAGGATCGCGCACGAGATACTCGAGAGAAACGGGGGAGTGGACGCCCTCGCGGTGGTCGGCATACAGACGCGGGGAGCCTTCCTCGCCAGGAGGATCGCCAACGAGATAAAGGGCATCGAGGACGTCTCCGTTCCGGTGGGGATCCTCGACATCACCCTCTATCGCGATGACCTCCAGACCGTGGCCGACCAGCCCGTCGTCAATGAGAGCGACATCCCGTTCGACATCCAGGGCAAGACCCTGATCCTGGTCGACGACGTTCTGTACACCGGGCGGACGGTACGCGCCGCCCTGGACGAGATAGTGGACTTCGGGCGACCGAAGTCGGTCCAGCTTGCCGTTGTCGTCGACCGTGGCCACCGCGAGTTGCCCATCAGGGCGGACTACGTGGGCAAGAACGTCCCGACGTCGGACAGCGAGTCCGTCGCCGTCCGCATCACTGAGAAGGACGGAGCGGACGAAGTGCTTATCCAGTCACTTGACCGGTCCTGAGATACGCAGGTTCGACCGGGGAGCACGGTCTGCCCAAAGCGCACTCGGATCCTCGCCGGCGATGCCGGAAGGAGCTGTCTGAACGGTGTCGAAGAGATGTCTCATCGCCCTCCTGCTGGTCCTGAGCCTTCCCACGGGATGCGTGTACTACAACACGTTCTATCACGCGAGGGCCGCCGCCCGTGAGGCGGAGCTCCTGCGTGAGGTTCGGGCGCCGGACACGCCCCCCGGACCCGCGGAGAAAGAGCTTCTCGAGCGCGTGGCGGAGAAATGCGGCCGCGTCCTCCACCTTCACCCCGACTCGGGTTGGGCCGACGACGCGCTCCTGCTGCTCGGGACCACGCATTATCACCAGGAACGTTACGAGAGCGCGGAACAGCGTCTGACCGAGTTCCTCTCGCTCTATCCGGACAGCGGGCTCCTGCCCGAAGCGCAGTACATGCTCGCCTCCGTGTTCCTGGAGCGCGGGAATCCCGTCTCGGCCGAAAAACACCTGGCAGCTCTGGCCGAGGCGTCACCGCCTCATCCTCTTTCCGACGACGCCCTGGCCCTGATCGGCAGAGCGAGACACGACAGGAAGAAATATACGGAGGCATCCGAGGCCTACGAGCAGGCTCTCGAGCGCTTCCCCGGAGGCGACCGTCGCGCGGAGATACGGTTCCTGAGCGCCCAGAACTACGAGGAGATGGGCGACCTTGAGGCGGCGGCGCGCCAGTACGCGCTGGTACCGAGTGAGCAGGGAGCCAGGAACCTGGCGTTCGAGGGGCGAATGCGACTCGCGACTGTCGACCTGCTGCGAGGGCTCCCGAGCGAAGCGCTGGAAGTGCTCGGCGATCTCGAGAGGCGTACCGACAACCGCGACGAGCTCGACCGCGTCCTGCTTCTCAAGGGCAGCGCGCTCGAGGCCAGGGGCGCCGTTGACGATGCGATCACGACATACGAAGGCATTGCCGCATCGCACAAGAAGTCCGATGCCTCGGCCGAGGCTCACTACAGGATCGGTCTCCTGCACCGCGACCACCACGAGCGTCTGGACGAGGCCAACGCGTCCTTCAGGACGGCCAAGGACGAGTCTCCTCGGAGCGACATCGCGACGCGCGCCACCGAGGCGGTGAGAGACATCGACAGGCTGGTGGGCTTCCTTGCGACGATCGCCGGTGGGAGCGCGCAGCCGACCGCGGACGCGGGGAGTGAGGCGCCGGCCGGTAGCTCCGGGGACGAGATGGCCCCTCCGGAGGGGGTCGTCGATGACGCGACCCGGCACCTTACGTTTCTACCGACCTTCGACAATGACGGGGAGACAGAGCCATCATCGGCGACCGTCTCAGCGACCGACGCACCGGATGTCGACACGATCGTTCCTGACTCGATCCGCGCCGCCGCGGCCGAACCCGACTCGACAGACGTTGCCGCGGCCGAACCCGATACGACCGATGCGGTGGCGCCCGATACGACCGATGCGGTGGCGAACGACATCGAGCTTGTCGGTGACGCCGCCGACACGACCGCCGCCGAGGAATCCGAGGACGAGATGGCGGTCGCCAGGTTCAGGGCGGCCGAGCTCTATCTCTTCCGTTTCGACGACGCCGAACGCGCACGGACCTACTACGCCTCGGTGGTGGAACACCATTCCGACAGCTCGCTCGCCCCTAAGGCCGCTCTGGCCCTGGCGTGGATCCTGGAGATGCGGCTGAATGACATCTCGGGGGCACGCGCGGCGTACGAGTCGATAATCGCCGACTATCCAGGTTCGGATTTCGCCGCCGCTTCCGAAGAACATCTCGAGCGGATGGGCGGGGCCGATACCGACTGATGCCTGAGTCCGCTGGGCGCGTCGCCCCCGAGAGGGGGCGGGGAGCCGACGCGCGGACCGTCGAGGAGCCGACCAGTGCTGATTCGAAGTGTGTCGGGAGTTCGAGGACTGATCGCGGATGAGGTGACGCCGGCCCTGGCCCACAGGTACGGTCGGGCGTTCGCCGCCCAGACTCCGGGAGACATCGCCGTAGGCTGGGACTCGAGGCTCGGGGGGGACGTCCTCAGGGACGCCGTCGCGGCCGGGATCCTCGAGGCCGGCGGACGCGTGGTCGATGTCGGCGTGGCTCCCACTCCGACGGTCGGCCTGATCGTGCGGCGACACGGGTTCGCCGGCGGTGTGGTCGTCACGGCCAGCCACAATCCCGAGGAGTACAACGGGCTGAAGTTCTTCTCACGGCGGGGGATGTTCCTCTACGGCGACGAGGTCACCCGCCTCTTCGACGCGGTCGATGGCGCCGAGGACGCGTCAGACAGCGGTCGCTACGCCGCTCCCCACCCCGATCGCCCAGACGTGAGCCGCATGGACGACGCCGTGGGGGAGCACGTGTCGCTCGTTGTCGCCTCCCCGTTCGTGGACGCGCCGGCCGTGGCCGCCGCGCGGCCGCGCATCGTGGTCGACTGCGTCAACGCCGCGGGATCGGTCATTCTCCCGAGGCTCTTGCGGGAACTGGGATGTGACGTGGTGGAGTTCAACACCGACACGGGTTCCGGTTTTCCCCGCGGGGCCGAACCCACGCCTGAGAATCTCGAGGGTCTGAGTCGTGCGGTGGTTGACGAGGGCGCGGCCGCGGGCTTCGCGTGCGACCCCGACGCCGACCGGCTCGCCGTCGTGGATGAGCGCGGCGTTCCCATCGGCGAGGAACTCACTCTGGCCATAGCCACGCGCGTGGTGCTCGGGGTCAGGCGGGGACCCATCGTGGCGAACCTGTCCACCAGTCTGATGATGGACGATCTCGCGAGGGAATTCGGCGTGCCGATCCACCGGACGCCGATCGGCGAGATCAACGTTGTCGCGAAGATGGAAGAGGTGGGGGCCGTCGTCGGCGGCGAGGGAAACGGGGGCGTGATACTCCCTGACGTGCACATGGGGCGCGATTCCGCCACCGCGTCCGCACTGATAGCCTCGGCCATGGCGGTGGGAGAGTCCGGCGGCGTGGCGGAACTGGTCGCACGCTTCACGCGCTACTTCTCCGTGAAGAAGAAGCTCAGGCTCGACCGTGCAACGCGAGAGGGCATCGTGGAGGCCATGAGAAGCGCATTCCCTGAGGGAGAGCTGGATCTGACGGACGGGGCAAAGATAGCTTGGCCCGACCGCTGGATTCACGCTAGGATGTCCGGTACTGAACCCGTCGTCCGCGTCATAGCCGAGGCGGCTCGCGAGGCCGACGCCGAGAAACTTGCTGAGGAAGCCGTCTCTGCCGTGTCAAGCGCGGCGGGAGGGGCGTGATCATGTGTGGGATCATCGGTTGTGTCACCAGAGACAGGAACATCGTCCCGATCCTCATTGAGGGCCTGAGGCGCGTGGAGTATCGCGGATACGATTCCGCTGGCATAGCGGTCGTGAACGATGACGGCCTGGGTGTCAGGAAGGTCGAAGGGAAGATAGACGGGTTGGCTGCTCTCCTCGAGAGTAGCCCGCTGAGCGGACCGACCGGCATCGCCCACACGCGCTGGGCGACCCACGGCGAGCCCTCGGAGGTCAACGCGCATCCTCAGACCGATGCGAGCGGTCGACTGGCCGTGGTGCACAACGGCATCGTCGAGAACTACCGCTCTCTTCGGAGGTCGCTAGAGGCGGACGGCCACGTCTTCAATTCCAAGACGGACACCGAGGTCCTGGCGCATCTCATCGGCTCCTACTACGACGGGAATCTCGAGACGGCGGTGCGCGAGGCGCTCGTGCGAGTGCGGGGAGCCTACGGCCTGGCCGTGGTCCACGCGGACGAGCCGGGCACGCTGGTGGGCGCGAGAAACGGCAGCCCTCTGGTGCTGGGTATCGGAGACGGCACGTACTACGTGGCCTCGGACGTCGCCGCCATCGTCAGGTACACGAGGGACGTGGTCTACCTCGACGATCTCGAGATGGTGGTCGCCACGCCCGAGGGTTTTTCGACAACGACGCTCGAAGACGAGCTGGTGACCAAAGACGTCGAGAAGGTCACGTGGAACATCGATACCATAGAGAAGAACGGGTTCCCCCACTTCATGCTCAAGGAGATCTTCGAGCAGGAGCGAACCGTTCAGGACGCGGTCAGGGGGCGACTGATAGAGGCCGCGGGTGACGCCTTCCTCGGAGGGCTCCGCGAGCACCGACGCAGTCTGACAGCGGCGAACCGCATCATCATCATCGCGTGCGGGACGTCGTGGCACTCCGGGCTGATCGGCGAGTACATGCTCGAGGACCTCGCGCGCGTCTCGGTCGAGGTCGAATACGCGTCCGAATTTCGCTACAGAAACCCGGTCATCGGCCCCGGCGACATAGTGATCGTCATAAGTCAGTCGGGCGAGACCATCGACACGCTGGCCGCGATGAACGAGGCGCAGCGACGAGGCGCGATCACACTGGGGATCGTCAACGTCGTGGGGTCGACGATAGCCCGCAAGAGCGACGGGGGCGTATACACGCACGCCGGGGTTGAGATCGGAGTGGCCTCGACGAAGGCGTTCACCTCGCAGCTGATGGTCCTGGCCGCTATTGCGCTGACCATCGGCCGAGCGCGAAGCCTGTCGGTGGCCGAGGGGCGGGACATCGTCACGGCGATGCAGGCGATACCAGCCCAGATCGGGGAGATACTGGCCGGGCACGAGGCCATCCAGGAGATCGCGTCGAGATACGCGAAGCACTCGAACTTCCTCTACCTCGGCCGCGGGTACAATTTTCCCGTCGCTCTCGAGGGCGCCCTCAAGCTCAAGGAGATCTCGTACATCCACGCCGAGGGCTACCCCGCCGCGGAGATGAAGCACGGTCCGATCGCCTTGATAGACGAGAACATGCCCGTGGTCGTCATCGCTCCTCAGGACGCTTTCTACGAGAAGATCCTCTCGAACATGCAGGAGGTGAAGGCCAGGGGCGGGAGGATCATTGCCGTCACGTCGCAGGGCGACGACCACGTGGAGAAGATGGCCGACGACGTTATCGAGATCCCCAGAACATTGCCGCACCTGACGCCGATACTCTCGGTGATCCCGCTGCAGCTTCTGGCGTACCACATCGCAGTTGAGCGCGGCTGCCACGTCGATCAGCCGAGGAATCTGGCCAAGAGTGTGACGGTGGAGTGACGCCACCGAGCGACGGCCGCGGCATGATCGCCGCGCGTCCGGCGACCCGCGGGCGACTCGCCCGGGCTCATGGAGACTGCACTTGTCGAGGGAAGAGATCTACAGGCTGACACAGAAAGTGCGTAGCTCCGGCTGAGCGTCGAAACTGGGTCCGGAGGACCTGGCCGAAGTGCTGTCGAAGCTCCCGCCCATCGTCGACTCGCGGGCGATCGTCTCGTCGGGTACCGTCGACGATGCCGGCGTGTTCCTTCTGAACGACGACACGGCGCTCGTGGTCACGCTGGATTTCTTCACGCCGATCGTGGACGACGCGCGGGACTACGGACGCATCGCCGCCGCCAACTCGTTGTCCGATGTCTACGCGATGGGGGGGACGCCGCTCGTCGCTCTCAACATCGTGTGCTTCCCGGACGGAGAGCTTCCGTCGTCGCTGATGGCGGAGATACTCCTGGGGGGGCACGAGAAGGTCATGGAGGCAGGCGCTCTCGTGCTGGGTGGCCACTCGGTCAGCGATCGCGAGCTCAAGTTCGGCCTCGCTGTCGTGGGCACCGTGGACCCGAACGCGGTCGTGACCAACGCCGGCGCGGGAGTCGGCGACACGCTCGTCCTGACGAAGCCCATCGGCGTAGGCGTGCTTGCGACCGCGCTCAAGGAGGACGAGCTCTCCCCGGACGGTATAGCGGTCATAACCGAGCTCATGGCCACGCTGAACAGAGCGGCCTCGGAGGCAATGACCGAAGCCGGGGCGAGCGCCGCGACCGACGTCACGGGATTCGGTCTGGTGGGGCACGGCAGCGAAATGGCCGACGCAAGCGGCGTGACACTGGAGATCGCCGTGTCTGACGTCCCGCTCATAGACGGCGCTCTCGCGGCCCTGGAGAAGGGTCTGGCGCCCGGAGGCCTGTTCTCGAACCAGCACTACTACAGCGCGGTCGTCGAGTGTCGAACTCGAGCAGACGGGCGTACGGTGGAACTGATGTATGACCCGCAGACCTCGGGCGGTCTTCTCGTCGCCTTGCCCTCGGGCAAGCTCGACGCGTTCGAGCGAGCCCTGAGCGCGAGGGGAGGGGAGAGCTGGGTCATCGGACGTGTGGTCGAGAGGGGGGACCGCGCGTTGGTCCTGAAGTAGGGCTCCGCCGCCCGCGCCTCTCGGATGCGCCCCGCAGCTGATTCGTGTGGGAATGGATAGGTCCTGGTGGGCCTCGAGGGCTTCAAACCCTCTGTCTGGCGGCTGACCCCGTCCGGGGTGGGTTCGATTCCCACACATTCCCGCCAACTTCCTTTCGGTCGCCGCGGTCCAATCCACAGGAAGGGAACGGCAACGTGCGAGCTCTCGTGCTCCTCTCTGGGGGGCTGGACAGCATTCTGGCGGCGCGTCTACTGCTCGAGCAGGGCGTCGAGGTCACGGGCGTCAGCTTCGAATCCTCCTTCTTCGACGCCCAGAAGGCGCGGGTGAGCGCGCAGGAACTCGGCATCGAACTCGTCGTGATCGACATCAGCGAGGACGTGCTCGCGATAATCGAGGCTCCCAAGTACGGGTTCGGGAAGAACATGAACCCCTGCATCGACTGCCACGCGCTCATGGTAAGGCGCGCGGCCGAGCGCTTGGAGGAACTGGGCGCGTCGTTCATTGCCACCGGTGAGGTCGTGGGCCAGCGGCCGAAGTCTCAGATGCGCTACGGTCTGGAGGCCGTGGAGCGGGAGTCGAGCCTCAAGGGGTACCTGCTGCGTCCGCTCTCCGCGAAGCTGCTTCGGCCGACCATCCCCGAGCAGGAAGGGTGGGTCGACCGAGAGCGCCTGCTGGGGCTCCACGGGCGAACCAGGAAGCCCCAGATGGAACTCGCGGAGCGCTTCGGCATTACCACCTACGAATCGCCCGCCGGGGGATGTCTCCTCACGGATGAGAATTTCACTCGCGCCATGCACGACCTAAAGGACCACGAGGGTCTCAGCGACACGGGGATCAGGCTTCTCTCCGTCGGCAGGCAGTTCAGGCTGTCGGATCGGGCGAAGCTCGCGGTGGGGCGAAACCACGCGGAGAACGAGAAGCTGTTCTCGCTCGAACCGTCCGACGCGCGCTACGTCAAGGCCGTGGCATGCAAGGGGCCCGTCGGCGTCATCACGGGGACGCCGACGCAGGAGGACGAAGAACTCGCCGGTGCGGTCGTCGCGAGATACGCCGACACGGGCGACGCCGAAAGCATCGCGGTCGAGATAAGGGGCAGCGCGGGGTCGCGCACGATCGAGGTCGCGCCTCTCACGTCGAGGGAAGTCAGGAGGCTGGCGGTAAAATGACCTGGCGCGCCGGACAGCGAGCGGTCGCACTGACTGCCGTTCTGGCCATGCTCTCTCCAGCGGCCGCCGCAGCCGCCGGAGAGAGCGTGCCAGAAGGCGTGCCGGGCGAGGCCGACAGGCCCAGCGGCGCGACCGCGATGATCGCCTCGGCGGCCTACCCCGGGCTCGGCCAGCTGATGAACGGGACGGAGCCGAAGGCCGCCATAGTCAGTGCGGTGGAGGCGTTTCTTGTCGCGGGGATCATCGTCGAAGACAGGCGCGCTCGAAACTCGCTCCGCCTCTACAAACAGACCAACAGCGACCGTCACTACGATGACTACTCGGAGCATTTCGACAGACGGCAGACGCTGGTCTGGTGGGCGGCCGTTGCCGTGCTTTACGGTCTGGCGGACGCATACGTGGACGCGCACCTGGCGGGCTTCGAGGCCGGGAGCACCCCTCGCGTGGAGAGTTCGTTCGGAGGGGAAGGCGGCGAGTTCAGGCTGGGCCTGGCTTTCAGATTCTAGAGTCTAACCGCGACGTCAGCACTTCAGGCTGACAAGGAGGTAGGCAGGGATGGCGAAGAAGGAAGGTACCGGTGCGAAGAAGACGAGGCGGAAGGACGCCTTTCGCGATTTCGTCGAGACGGTCGTCACCGCGGTCGTGCTCGCCCTCATCCTGAGGGCCTTCGTCGTCCAGACGTTCAGAATACCGTCCGGCTCGATGGAGGACACTCTGCTCGTCGGTGACTTCCTCATCGTCAACAAGTTCATCTACGGCATCAAGATTCCGTTCACCGATACTCGCCTGCCCGGCATCCGCGAACCGCTCTACGGTGATGTCATCGTCTTCCAGTACCCGAACCCCGACCCGAGGGCCCGCAAGGAGAACTACGTCAAGCGCTGCATCGGGACTCCCGGAAACGTCATCGAACTCAAGAACAACATCCTCTACCTGAACGGCGAGCGGAAGGACGAGAGCTTCATCAAGCTCAAGCCCCCGACGCCGCGCTGGGCCGATTACGGTCCGATCAAGATCCCCGAGGGTTCCCTCTTCATGATGGGGGACAACAGGAACTGGAGTGCCGACAGCCGCGACTGGGGTTTCATGGACAAGAGCCTCATGAAGGGTAAGGCCGTCGCCATCTACTGGTCCTGGGACGGGAAGCTCAAGCGGCCACGGTTCGAACGGCTCTTCGACGTGATCCGCTGAGGGCACAGAACCTATTCTCAGCGCCCCATTTCGGCTTGACACGCAACTCAGCTCGCGTTATCTTGCGACTTAGCACTCGTATAGGGAGAGTGCTAAGAGCTGATTCAAGGAGCGAGGCCGCGTGCACGGAGCCGAACTAACCGACAGAGAGAGCACAATACTTCAGTCGATCATCGAGGGCTACGTCCGCGAGCCGAAGCCCGTCAGTTCGAGTGCGGTTGTGCGCATGAGTTCGGTCAGCCTGAGCTCGGCCACCGTCCGGAACGTCATGCGCGCGTTGGAGAAGAGGGGGCTGATACTCCAGCCTCACACCTCCGCCGGGCGCATTCCGACCGACCAGGGCTATCGCTACTACGTCGACAATCTGATCAAGCCCGCCCGCCTCACCGCGAGCGAGCAGGAGGAGATAGGGAACGAGCTGACGACGCTCGTGCACTGCGATCTCGCGACGGTTCTAGCTGGGATCTCTCGCATGGTCAGCGAGATCTCCGAGGAGATGGCGATAGCCGTCGCTCCTTCCGGAGGCGGCCAGGTCATCGAGCAGGTGTCGCTCGTCACCATCGGCGCGGGTCGCGTTCTTGCCGTGGTGGCCACCGACGCCGGCCCGACTCGCACCGTCGTTCTCACAACCGACGGGACGTTCCACGAGGTCGAGCTGTCGAACGCAGCGGATATTCTGAACGACTGGCTGCGGGGTGTGACGCTCTCCGAAGCTTCCCCGACCATTGAGGCGCGACTTGGGGAACTGGATCCCGCACCGAGCGACTGGCTGGCCGGGCTATTGGACGGGGCGCGGGTGTTTCTTGCCCCGGGTGGAGGCGAGCGAATACACTACGAAGGCGCGCGGTATATCTTCCGTCACCCGGAGTTCTCGAGCGATGCGTCGTCGTTGGGAGAGATACTCGACAGCGAGGAGACGCTCGCCGATGTGGTGCGCGGCCCGGCCAAAGCCGCGGAGGTGCGGGTGGTCATCGGGGGAGAGAACCTCAGGAGCGGCATGAGCAGGATGTCCCTTGTCGCCGGCACATACAGGATGGGCGGCTCCGCCGCCCGGATGGGCATAATCGGACCGACCAGGATGAGGTACCCGAGGCTGATAAGCCTCGTCGGCTATGTTTCCAAGGTGCTCGACGACCTGCTCGCGGAGTAGCGCGCGTCCGACGGCAGGCAGTGCGCCCCGGCAGTCCCGGGAGGCGCCCGAGGGCATGACACGACGGAACAGACGGAGGGAGTCCGAGTCACTGACATGACGAAACGGAAGCGCGAAAAAAAGGAACACTCCGACGATGCGCTCAGGCGCCGCGAGACCGGCGGCGAGGAGGTCGCCGGAGCGCGCGACAGCGGCCGGGGCGGCACCGATGCCGAGACGGACCTTCTCAAGGCCGAGGTCGACGAGCTGAACGACAAGTGGCTGAGAGCGCTCGCGGATCTCGACAACTACAGAAGACGCGTCGCGAGGGACAGGAGCAGGTGGTCCGAGGCTGCGCGCGAGGAGATCATCCTCGACGTCCTGGAGGTCGTGGACAACTTCGAGAGGGCGTTGGCGTGCGAGGACCCGGAGGTCCCCTCCGACGGCGGTTCTCTCAGAGAGGGCGTCGAACTCATTCTCACGCACCTGACGAACGTTCTCAGGAAACACGGCGTCACGCCCATTGTGACTGACGGTTGCGAGTTCGACCCGAACGTCCACGAGGCGGTCGGCTCTGTCGAGACCGGTGAGTGCGGTCCGAATCACGTCGCAGAAGAGACACAGAGGGGATACAAACTGGGAGAACGGCTGCTGCGATGCTCCAAGGTGATCGTGGCGAAGTGACACTGAGAAACGCGCCGCTTCCTGGCGGGACAAGAGCGGATTCCGCTCCCGCCGGCGGCTTCTAAGGAGGAGAACAAATGAGCAAGGTCATAGGAATCGATCTCGGAACGACCAACTCGTGCGTCGCCGTCATGGAGGGCGGCGAGGCGACGGTCATCCCGAACCCCGAGGGCTCAAGGACGACGCCATCGGTTGTAGCGTTCACGAAGAAGGGGGAGAGGCTCGTCGGGCAGGTTGCAAAGCGCCAGGCCGTGACCAACCCCGAGAACACCATCTTCTCCATCAAGAGGTTCATGGGACGGCGCTACGACGAGGTCGGCGAGGAGATTGGCCTGGTCCCGTACAAGGTGATCAAGGACGGGAAGGGGGCGGTCCGGGTGGAGGCGTTGGGCAAGCAGTACGCGCCGCCCGAGATCTCGGCGATGATCCTCGGCGCAATGAAAAAGACGGCAGAGGAGTACCTCGGTGAGAAGGTCGAGCAGGCCGTCGTCACCGTGCCCGCCTACTTCAACGACGCTCAGCGGCAGGCGACGAAGGACGCCGGTAAGATCGCGGGCCTCGAGGTCCTTCGCATCATCAACGAGCCGACCGCCGCGTCGCTGGCCTACGGTCTGGACAAGAAGGGGCAGGAGAAGATAGCGGTCTACGATTTCGGCGGTGGAACGTTTGACATCTCGATTCTCGAGATCGACGAGGGCCTGGTCAAGGTGCTTGCGACCAACGGTGACACTCACCTCGGCGGAGACAACCTCGACCAGCGCGTGATCGACTGGATCGCCGACGAGTTCAAGAAGGACAACGGCATCGATCTCCGTGGCGACGCCATGGCCCTGCAGCGCCTCAAGGAGGCCGCGGAGAAGGCCAAGAGCGAGCTGTCGACCACGCTCGAGACCGACATCAACCTGCCGTTCGTCACGGCCGACGCCACGGGTCCGAAGCACCTGACGATGAAGCTGACCCGGGCGAAGCTCGAGTCGCTCGTCGAGGACTTGATCGAGCGGACGACCGGGCCATGCAGAAAGGCCATCGACGACGCCAAGCTCAAGCTGTCCGACATCGACGAGGTCGTTCTGGTAGGCGGCACGACGAGGATGCCCGCCGTCCAGGAGAAGGTGAAGTCGATCTTCGGGCGTGAGCCGCACAAGGGTGTGAACCCCGACGAGGTGGTTGCCCTCGGTGCGGCCATTCAGGGCGCGATCCTCTCCGGCGAGTCGGACGTCAAGGACGTCCTTCTGCTGGACGTCACGCCTCTCTCGCTTGGCATAGAGACACTGGGTGGAGTGATGACCCCGCTGATCGAGCGGAACACGACCATCCCGACGAAGAGGAGCCAGATATTCTCGACGGCCGCAGACAGCCAGCCAGCCGTCTCGATCCACGTCCTCCAGGGAGAGCGCCCGATGTCGGCGCAGAACCGGACGCTGGGCCGATTCGACCTCGTGGGCATCCCGCCGGCTCCGAGAGGCATGCCGCAGATCGAGGTGACGTTCGATATCGACGCCAACGGCATCGTCCACGTGTCCGCAAAGGACCTCGGGACCGGCAAGGAACAGAAGATCCGCATCGAGGTGTCGAGCGGCCTGTCCGAGGACGAGATCGACAACATGGTTCACGACGCCGAGTCACACTCCGCCGAGGATTCCGCGAAGCGGGAGGAGATCGAGCTCCGGAACCAGGCGGACTCGCTCGTCTACACGACGCAGAAGACGCTCAAGGAGCACGGCGACACGCTCGATGCGGCGGAGAAGTCGAGCATAGAGGGTGCAATAGAGACGCTCAACGAGACGCTGAAGGAAGGCAACGCCGAGGCCATCAAGCGCGACATGGAAGCGCTGCAGACTGCCTCCTACAAGCTTGCCGAGAAGATGTATGCCGGCGCCCAGGCGGGTCAGGGCGCTGCCGAAGGCGGCGGAGCCGCCGGTGGCAGCGCCGCAGGGGCGGCGGGCGCGGGCGCTACGACGGGCGATGACGGGGATGCCGTCGACGCCGATTTCGAGGTCGTCGACGACTAGCGGAGCGCCGGCCCACACTTGAGAGGAATCAGATTGGCTTCGTCCGAAGACTACTACGGCGTTCTCGGTGTGGACCGCGATGCGTCCCCCGACGAGATCAAGAAGGCTTACCGGGCGCAGGCGTTCAAGTATCACCCCGATAAGAACAAGGGTGACGAGGGCGCCGAGGAGAAGTTCAAGCAGGCGACCGAGGCCTTCGAGGTTCTGTCCGATGAGAAGAAGCGGGCTCAGTACGACCAGTTCGGCAAGTCCGCGTTCGGCGGGGGGCCGCAGGGGTTCCAGGGCGCCCAGGGCTTCGACATGGACGACGCGCTGCGGACGTTCATGGGCGCCTTCGCGGGCGAGAACATCTTCGAGCAATTGTTTCGGGGTGGTGCGGGCGGCAGGCCCGCGGTCCAGCGCGGCTCCGACATCCGGGTGCGTCTCAAGCTCACCATGGAAGAGATCTCCCAGGGCGTCACGAAGAAGCTCAAGGTCTCCCGCAACGTATCCTGCGAGAAGTGCGGCGGCTCCGGGGCGAAGCCCGGGACGAAGCCCGTGACGTGCCCCGAGTGTCACGGACGGGGGCAGGTCGCGCGCCAGCAGAACCTTGGCATGTTCGGCGCCTTCCAGAGCATAGGACCATGCGGCGGGTGTGCGGGGACCGGCCAGATCATCGAGCAAAAGTGCGAGAGCTGCGACGGCCTCGGCGTCACGAGAGGCCGGAGCACCATAGAGGTCGAGGTTCCCGCCGGCGTGATGACCGGGAACTTCATCCCGATGAGGGGAGCCGGCAACGCCGGGCCCCGCGGGGGCGTGGAGGGCGATCTGCACGTGTTGATCGAGGAGATGCCCCACGCGCTCTTTGAACGGCACGGGGACCACATCTTGCTCGAGTTGCCCGTCTCACTCGACGTGGTCGCCCTGGGCGGCAGTGTCGAGGTGCCCACTCTCGACGGGAAGGCCAAGCTGAAGATATCTGCCGGTACGCCCTCAGGCAGCACTCTTCGCATGAGAGGGAAGGGGATTCCCCACCTTCGGGGCAGGGGCACGGGTGACGAACTGGTTCACATCGTCGTGTGGGTCCCGAAGCGTCCTTCCTCGGAGGAGAAGAAGCTTCTCAAGGAACTTGGAAAGCTGCAGAGGTCCAGTGTTCCGGGGCCTCGGAAGCCCGGACGCCCGCACTAATGCTTACGCAGAGCCGGAGGTGAACAGGTTGGCCGAGCGTCTTCTCGACGACCCGGGTGTATGGCGAATGGACACGTTCCGCGTGCATCCGGGCTCGCTCGGCGTGCGGGAAACGGTCATCGACGGGCCGGAGGGCCACCACGCCGTCGATGTCGTCCGCGTGCGTCAGGGCGACATCGTCCGCCTGATAGACGGGGAGGGCACGGAGGCCGTCGCACGCGTGGACGCCGCCGAGCGCTCCGAGGCCGCGGTGTCCATAGTTGAGGAACGCTCCCACGCCAGAAGGAGCAGCGTGCACCTGACGATTGTCCAGGCGCTCCTCAAGGGCAGGGCATTAGACGACGTCGTCAGACGTTGTTCCGAACTGGGTGTCGCCGAGATCGTGCCCGTGCGAACGTCGAGAAGTATCGGCAAGGTCCCCTCCGACGCCGAGGAGTCCCGGACGACGCGCTGGGAGGCCATCGCCCTGGCAGCCGTCAAGCAGTCAAGAGGGGTCTTTCTCCCGCGAATAGGCGAGGTTCGAGACCTGGGCGCCGTCAGCGAACTCGTGGTCGACCATGACCGCGCTCTCGTCGCGTGGGAAGAGGAGACAGGAGCCAGCCTGAAGCAGGCGCTCGGGATTCCCGCGCCCCGGCGGATTCTCCTCGTGGTGGGGCCTGAGGGTGGTTTGGCGGCAGAGGAGGTGGACGTTCTCGCGGCCTCCGGGGCCACACCCGTCGGCGTCGGGAGACGAGTGCTCAGGGCCGACTGGGCCGCAGCAGCAGTGTCCGCGATGATATCCTACGAGGTCGGGGGGTTGCTCCCGTAGACAGCCGCACAAAGCGTTTGACATCTCTCCCTGCAAATCGTATCCTCTGGGGTCTTTACAGCCCTGATCGAATCGTGCGTGCGGTCGGTGAGTCCGGCCGTCAGCGCTGGGGGTCGTTTTTCAACTTTATCCAGCGTGTCCGGCGCCCGGAGGGGGTGGATATGAATGCCGGGAGTTCGTGTCAAGGACGGCGAGTCGTTTGAGCGCGCGTTGCGTCGTTTCAAGAAGAGATGCGAGAAAGCAGGTGTGCTTTCCGATCTTCGGAAGCACTCGCACTTCGAGAAGCCGAGTGAGCGCAAGAAGCGCAAGAGAAGCGCTGCTAAGCGGAAGGTCCGCAAGCTGAAGCTCAAGCAGAACCAGCACTAATTCGACGTAGATCCAGGGACCGACAATGAACCTCCTGGAGCGTCTGAACGACGACATGGTCAAGGCGGCCAAGGCTCGAGATTCCGAGCGATTGGGTGCCATAAGGTTCGTTCGTTCCCAGACGAAGAATCGTCAGATCGAACTCAAGCGCGAACTCAAGGACGAGGACGTCATCGAGGTCCTGTCGAGGATTGCGAAGCAGCACGGGGAATCGATAGAACAATTCGAGGGCGGCGGCCGCGCCGAACTCGTCGAGCGTGAGCGCAGGCAGCTGGCCGTGGTGAAGGAGTACCTGCCGGAGCAGCTCGGCGAGCAGGAGCTGCTGGAGATTCTGTACGGGGTCATCAAGGAGACGGGCGCCGCCGGCCCCCGTGACATCGGGGCGGTCATGAAGGCCATCATGCCCAGGGTCAAGCGACGGGCGGACGGGAAGAAAGTGAGGAGCCTGGTTCAGGCGAGGCTGGCCGGCGGCGACGAAGCGTAGATCGCCCCGGGTGACCAGCAGCGGCCGCTCTGAATCCACCTCTAAGAGTCGGAGGTTCCATGAAGCTCGGACAGCTGTTCGACGCGATCGTAGCGCACGGGATCTCCGTAGATCCACGGGGGCAGACGAGGGTGCGGAAGGTCCTCGAGACGGCCAAGAAGGACTACGATGCGCTCAGCGACGAGAAGAAGCAGAGGTACGACACCGAACAACTGACCAATCCATACTCCGATTCGAGGATCCTCCTCGGGGACGACGACCTCGAGGTCGAGAACGTTCTCGTCGGGATCGACATGGAGGTGGGCGAGGTGGTCCTCGCCGACCGGCTCCGCGAGAAGGGGCGGTCGATCGACCTCATCTGGGCTCACCATCCCGAGGGCGCCGCCCTCGCCAATCTGGGCGGGGTGATGGCGATGCAGGCCGACATCCTGAGCGGGTTCGGCGTTCCCATCAACATAGCAGAGGGGCTTCTCGAGCCCCGCATCAAGGAGGTCGAGCGCGGAGTTATGCCGGGCAACCACATGCGCGCCGTCGACGCCGCACGACTTCTCGATATCCCCATGATCTGCTCACACACTCCGGCCGACAATTGCGTGGCCGGCTTCCTCCAGGAGCTGTTCGACAAGAAGAAGCCTGAGACCGTCGAGGACGTCATCTGTGTACTGCGGGAGACCACCGAGTACGCGGAGGCCGAGATCGCGGGATCGGGCCTCAAGATCGTCGCTGGCAGCGAGAAACGCAGGGCGGGCCGCGTCTTCGTAGACATGACCGGTGGGACAAGCGGCTCCGCAAAGACGTTCGAGCGGCTCGCGAGTACATCCGACATAGGCACGATGGTCGTGATGCACATTCCCGAGAAGCACCTGGAAGAGGCGAACAAGCACCACATCAACGTTGTCATCGCAGGACACATGGCCAGTGACACGCTCGGCATGAATCTACTTCTTGACGCGGTTGAGAGGGCCGGGCAGCAGAAACTCTCAGTGATCGAGTGTTCCGGGTTCAGACGATACGAGCACTAGGGCCGGTGTTCCCCCAACATCCGTAGGCGCAGCCACAAG
>JBDRFG010000026.1:0-11838 GCA_043819135.1 Candidatus Eiseniibacteriota bacterium
AGGTGAGAAGACGCCGTGTTCAGCGCCCCCGCACCGTGGTCGAGCATCAGAGTACCTTCAAGGACCACTGTACCACGTACGTCTCAGTTAGTCAAGTGTTTTGCGGGGGCGCTCGTGTCCACCGCGATAGCTGACAGCGGAGAGTGGACAGGGCTCTGGCTGTCGCAGCAGCTCAAACGGGACGACCACCGGCTGCGGCGCCCAGCCGTACACGACAAGAGCCCCGGCCACAAGGGCCGGGGCTCTCTGTATCTGTGGTGGAGGCGGCGGGAATCGAACCCGCGTCCGAAAGTGGTTCCGCGCGGACATCTACATGCATAGCCCGATGTTTAGATCTCGCTTCCCGGGTCTCCGACGGGCGGGATACCCAGGACGCCAGCCGCCGTGTTCGCTTCGCTTCCTCACCCAGCGGTCAAGTTCGGAAGCTAGCTCGTGTAAGCGACGCCCCATCCCGGCACCACGAGCCAAACCGGGTGGAACGCGTCAGTTCTAACTAGTGGAACTAGTTAGCAGACGTATGCCGGTGTGTAGTCGGCAGTTGAAAAGTCCCCGTTTGTTTTGCGAGCCAACGGGACCTCGACATGCCATCCGCGTTTCTCTCACCCCCGTCGAAACCGGATCGCCCCCATACAGAGTTTTCAATGAGCCACGCGCGGCGCGCGCACTGATCATTCTACCGATGAAACGGCAGATTGTCAAGCAGGTCGCGTGTCTATTCCCCACCCTGCGACACCATCTTGAAGACCTCGTAGGAGCTGCCCTCGTGGAGAATGGGCTTCTCGAAGGCCTCACGTAGGGCGTCTGGGTTCGTCTGAGTCGGGTCGTACTCGATGAGCGCCGTGTGCGTGCGCGCGTAGGCGACGAAGCTGACGACGCCGGGCACGTCCTGGATCTGCTGCGAGAACGCCCCCGCCGTCCCGCGACACTTGAGACCCGAGACCTCGAATTCGACCGTCGACACCGTGGCCGGACGGTCGCTTTCCTCGATGAACGAAACGTCCGCCGTGGGAACGCGATACGCGTTCGTGGTCGCGAACGCCAGGAGTATGACGAGAGCAATGGCAAGCGGGATGATGACTGGCTTCTTCATGTCGGTTCCTCCCCCGTCTACTTCCCGAACCAGGAGAGCTCGAGCGCGCCGTCCACCGGGCACTCCTCTATGCACTCGAGGCAGTTCGTGCAGTTCCTCGCCGTCACTTCGTCGACCTGCGACACGGGGATCGCGTGGGCGCACGCCCTGTCGCAAGCTCCGCAGCTCGTGCACGTCTTCTTGTTCCGACGAACGCGGAGCGCTCCCGCCCTGGACAGCGGGTCCATGGCTGCACCCATCGGACACAGGTAGCGGCACCAGAAGAACGGAACGAAGAGCGCCGCACCGAGAACACCGACGACGATGAGGGAGCTCAGTGCGGCCGTCCCATGTCCTCCCCAGGTGAACAGAATGTAGAAGGGATCGAACGCCCTGAACCCGAGGTCGAACTTCCAGACCGTGAACGTCAGCACCGGAACAGCGATGAGAACGACGTAGCGCAGGTTCATGAGCACGCGGTCAGCGCGAGTGGGAAGGCGGAAGCGTCTGCGGAAGACCTTCCCGCCCAGCCGGCCTAGCCAATCCTGCACGGTACCGAGCGGACAGACCCAGCCGCAGAACGACTTCTTCGACAGGACGGTCAACACGAGCACCGACACCAGAAGCGCGACGTTCAGCTCCGTCAGAGCGCACGCGTAGGACTTGTACCGCACGAGCGGATAGAGGGCGACAAGCCCGCCGAACGGGCAATAGAACTCGCACGTGTTGGGCGTGTGGCCCGCAAGCCCCCTGAAGAGCAGCGCCACAGTGCCCGCCAGGAAGACGAGCTGTACCACGGTCCGCAGGGTCCTCATTCGGTCCCCCCCGCATTCCACATGTCCTCGAGCGTCCGTTCGATCGGCGTACTCGGCCGCCACTCCGTCTCCTCGGTGATGCGCGTGATGTCGGCTCTCACGACCGGCACCTCCACGGCCCGGAGTCGATCCTCCTCCGTTTCGATCTCGGCGGGAACCGAGGAGACCTCAAGGAGTATTCTGATGACCTCCTCGACCGAACGGTCCGTCGCCGATGCGACGTTGTAGGCGCGCGCGTTCGCGCCGTCTGCGAGCAGCGTATCGAGGGCGGCGACGGCGTCCCTCACGTCGAGGAAATCACGGCGCGCCGAGACGAGACCTACCCTGAGCCGGGAGCTTCCCTCGACGGACATCCGCCGAAGCTGCGACACGAACGTAGCGGGCACGAGGTGGTCGGGCTGTCCTGGTCCGAGGATATTGAAGAACCTCGCGCGCACGATCTCGAGGTCGGAGCCCAGGGCCATCGCGTGCGCGAGGTGGTCCTGCGCCGCCTTGCTCAGAGCGTAGTCGGTCACGGGCCGGAAGGGCGTGTCCTCGGTGATGGGGATCTCGTCCGGTCGCACCCGGCCGTACATGGCCGCGGAGCCCACCTGGACGACGCGAACGCGACCGCACTCGTCAGCGAGCGCGCGGTAGAGGCGCTCGGTGCCGAGCACGTTGATGTCGAGGTGGTCAGCGAGCGTCCCCCCCACCATGAGGCTGGCGAGGTGGACGACGGCCGACGGCCGGCACTCGGCGACGAGCGCCCGCACCTCGGACTCCACACCAAGGTCCACCCGCCGGTATAGCTCTTCTCTGAACCCGCTGGGGCGCGGTTGCTCGCTGGTAGTCCAGACCTCGACGTCGGGATGGCGCTCGGCCCAGTGCCTGAGCACCCACCGCCCCACGAAGCCCGTAGCGCCCGTCACGAGGAGGCGATCGGAGTCTCCCAAATCCTCTCCTTCAGCGGCCCCGGCCGCGTGCGGACAGCGCCGCGCTCGCCCGGGAGCCCGCGGCCGGGCGTCCGGCCGCGGAACGCGCTACCCCAGCAGCCTGTCGCGCATCGATTCGAAATCTCTGTTCGCGCGATCGTAGTCGTCGGGCCGTCCGATGTCCAGCCAGTAGCCGTCGTACGGGTAGACCCTGACGTCGAGCTCCTGCTCGAGCGACGCGAGCATGAGGTCGTCGAAACCGAACGCGCGGCCGTCGGGCACCAGACTGAGGATCTCCCGTGAGAAGGCGTAGATACCCATGCTGACACTGAAGCGCTCGGTCGGCTTCTCCGTGAACCTGGTGAGTCTCTTGCTGTCGGCGTCGTAACCGAGCACGCCGAAATCTATCTTCACCTCGCGCTCGTAGACGGCGACCGTGCCCATGGCGCCGCTCTCGACGTGGGTGCGGTAGAGGTCGGCGAGGTCGAGGTCCGTCAGGAGGTCCCCGTTCATGACGAGGAAGTGCTCGGGAAGATCTTCGATGAGCTTGAGCGGCCCGATGGTCGAGAGCGGCTGGTCCTCGATGGAGTAATCGAGCGGCACTCCCCACTTCGCCCCGTCGCCGAAGTAGGCCATGATCAGCTCTGCCATGTGACCGACGGTGAGGGTGGCCCTCTCGCACCCGCACTTCGCGAGACGGTGGAGCAGAATGTCCAGGATCGAGCGGTCTCCAAGCGGAACGAGCGGCTTGGGGATAGTCGTCGTGTACGGCCTCAGGCGTGTGCCCTTCCCTCCGGCAAGGATGACGGCTCGCATCAGTCTCTCCTGTCGCGGCTCTAGACCGCGTACTCCTCGGGACGATACAGGTCCGGGTGCTCGCGCACGAACTCGATGGTCAGCGCGAGTCCCTCGTCGAGCGACACGCTCGGCTCCCAGCCCATCAGCGACTTCGCCTTAGAGTTATCGCAGATGAGCTTCATCACTTCGCTCTTGTCGGGACGAACGCGGCTCTCGCGGCTCACGATCCTCGCCGACGGGTTCGTCATCTCCACGATCTTCTGCGCCAGTGCGCCGATGCTGATCGAACGACCGTTTCCGACGTTGACCGTCTCGCCGACGGCGGCGTCACACTCAGCTATCGCCATGAACCCTCGGGCCGTGTCGCCGACGAACGTCAGGTCGCGCTCGGGCGTCAGCGAGCCCAGCTCCACGACGTCGCTTCCCGCGAGGAGCTGGGAGATGACGGTGGGAATGACGGCCCGGGCGGACTGTCTGGGCCCGTAGGTGTTGAACGGCCTGAGCGTGGCGACCGGGACATCGAAGCTCTTGAAGTAGCTCTCGACGATCTTGTCGGCCCCTATCTTCGAGGCGCTGTACGGCGACTGACCCTGGAGCGGGTGCTTCTCGTCGATGGGCTCGTAGAGGGCCGTGCCGTACGCCTCGCTCGTGGACGTGTGAACCATCCGCGGCACGTCGAACCGGCGCACCGCGTCGAGTAGGTTCATCGTCCCGAAGATGTTCGTGGCAACGTAGCTTCTCGGAGCGGCGTAGCTGTACGGAATGCCGATGAGCGCGGCGAGGTGGAAGACGCAGTCGCACCCCTCGACTACGCCGGCGACGCTCCCCGAATCCTCGACGTTCCCCATGGTGACCGTCACGCGTCGCATCTGCTCGTCAGTGAGGAACCTGAGATTACCCCAGTCCCCGCGGCTGTTGTAGTGGACGAACGCTCGAACCCGCGCCCCCTCGTCGGCCAGCATGCCGGCCAGGTTGCTTCCGATGAAACCGGCTGCCCCGGTTACCAGGACATCCTTCTCGTTCCAGGCCATGTCATGAGCTCCGCTTCCGTGACCGCGGGGACCCTTCTGTCACCCGCGCATAAACGTCGAGGAGCATCTCGAGGTTGCGCCGTGCTTCAGCCCGCATCTCGTCCGGGTCGCGGCGGGGAGTCGAGAACGCCTCCTCGAGCCGCGCGGCCATGTCCTCGGTGCTCTCTTTCTTATACAGCATAACACCATCCGGGCGAAACGCCGTGTCGCTCGTCACGGCCGGTATGCCGGCCGCCAGCGCTTCCCTAACGGACATGGAGTCCCCGTCGATCAGCGTGCTCCGCAGGAAGACGTCTGAGCGGCCGAGGAGCGCCCCGAAGTCCGGGATGTTCCTGACAACGAGCGCGTTCCTGAGAAGCCCCTTCTCCTCGAGGAGCGAGCGGAATTGCGCCTCGTACTCGGGGTTGCCGTACCGCGTCATCACGAGGACGTACCCGACGTTCGGGCGAGCCTCCCGCACGCGGGCCAGTGCCTCCACCGCCTCCAGAAGGCCGTACTCGACGGACGCGGCGCCGGTCGAGGCGATGACGGGCGAGTGACCATCCACGAAGGACGAGACGTCGGGCGGCAGCTCGCTCTTCACGGCGTCCGCGAGCTGGAAGCTATTGGTGACCTGGAAGATGGGCACGCCAGGCAGGAGACCTTCGAGAGAGCCGCGAATCGCGTCGTTGCAGGGCAGAAGAGCCCTGGCGGAACGCAGCGCCCCGCGCGCGAGCCAGCGACCGGGCAGACCCATCCCCGCGATGAAGTCCGGGAACGCTCCCCCCACGAACGAGACGACCATCGTCCGGTGTGTCAGGCGCGCCAGCATCAGGCACACGAAGCCCATCCAGAACGACCTGTAGCTCGCGGAGACGTAGTGGTGAACGTCGCTCCGCGACCGCGCGAGCGCCCGCCAGAGCTCGACCACCTCTCTCACGCGGTTCCGGCCGCCGAAGCTTGTGACGTTGTCCCCGGCCGGACTTCCGTGGCCGAGGTTGAACACCGACACGTCGCGGCCGCTCGCCGTGAGAGCGCGCTCCATCTGCGTCATGAGCGTGGCGACACCGCCGTAGGGCGGCGGGTAGTGCCCGATCAGTGTCACTCGCATCGGCATCGGTGGTCGTCCCAAGGCATGAGGAACCAGCGGCTAGAGAGCGATTGCCTTACTCGAGCGGAACGACTCGATCGCCTTGAAGGTCGCCCGCGTTCCCGCCTCAAGCTCGGCGTAGGGTATCGGAGGCGGCGTCCCGTTCCTGATCGAATCGAGGAAAGCCTTCATCATCTGCGGCTGCCCCTTGTTCTGGCCGGGAAGCCTCTTCCTGCCGGTCTTGCTGCCGTACGTCTCGAGTTCCTTGAAGTCCCTGATGATCCCGGCCGAGCCGGCCCTGTAGATCTCGATGTACTCCTTGAAGAGCGAGCTCGGTCCGTTTGCCAGGTACGAGACGACGCCGATGGAACCGTCGGCGAAACGCAGGTTGACGTTGACCGTGTCCTCCAGATGCTCGGGCTCGTCCATGACCGTCGCGTGGACCTCGACGGGAAGGGCCCCGCACATGAAGATCATGTAGTCGATGAAGTGGCAGGCCTCGCCGATGATGCGCCCGCCGCCAATGTCCGGCTGCTGCATCCATTGGTCGGCCGGCATCGCCCCCGCGTTGACGCGGTAGATCATCGACATCGGCCCGCTGCCAACGAGATCCTTGAGCGCAACGGTCAGCGGAGAGAAGCGCCGGTTGTAGCCAACCATGAGCGCGGCGCTCCCGCCCTCGGCGGACAGCTTTTCGACAGCAGCCGTGATCTCGTCGAGTTCCTCCTCCCTGAGACAGAGGGGTTTCTCAACGAACGCGTTGCGGCCCTCCTCGATGGCCTTGAGGACGTACCGGGCGTGGGAGTCGTGACGCGTCGCGATGAAGACCGTGTTGATGTCCTTGTCGCCCCAGACGTCGTTCTCGTCCGCCGTGCAGAACTGGAAGCCGTAGCGGTCCGCGACCGACCTCGCGCTCGTTCCTGTCGCCGTCATCACGCCCTTGAGCACCACGTCGTCGCCCTTGATGTTCGGCAGCAGGTTGTTCATGGCGTAGCTTCCCGCACCGATGAACGCGACGTTGACCTTGCCGCTGGGTGCCGCGGCAGAGAGCTCCACCTTGGGCCGCCCACGCTTCTTCTCGACGTCGAAGTCGATGAGAATGCCCAGGTAGTCCTCGTTCCTCCCGAGGATGATGTCGTAGGCGCCGGGTGCGTCCTCGAGCTTGAAGCGGTGCGTCGTGAGGAACCCGGGGTCAATCCTACCGGAGGAGAGCAGCTGCTGGAACGCCCGCATGTTCCGGTTCTCGGTCCAGCGCACGTAGGACGCCGGGTAGTCTATGCCGCGCTCCTCGTAGTTGATGTCGTACCGGCCGGGCCCGTAGGAACACGACATTCTGAGGTCCAGCTCCTTCTTGTAGTAGGTGTCCTGATCGAAGCTTGTCGGTACCCGGCCCACGATGACGACGCGCCCCTTCTTCTTCGAGAGACGACCGGCCATGTTGACGGGGCCCTCGCTGCTCGACGCGGCCGTGATGATGGCGGCGTCGGCGCCGATGCCGCCGGTGATCTCGAACAGCTTTTCCTCGAGCCCGGCCTCTTCGGTCGTGTATGCGTGGTCGGCGCTGTGCTCGCGCGCGACGTCTACGGCCTCGGGTCGGATGTCGATGCCGACGGCCGTGACGCCGCTCGCGCGGAGCATGAGACACGTCAGCTGACCGAGAAGTCCGAGGCCTACGACGACGCACGTCTCGCCGAGGCGCAGGTCGGCCTGCCGGATGCCCTGAAGCGCTATCGCGCCAACGGTGTTGTAAGCCGCGAACTCGAGGTTCGCGTCGGACGGCAGCTTCACGCAGAGGTTGGTCGGAACGGCGACGTACTCGGCGTGGTTCGCGTAGCCCGCACCGCCGCAGGCGGCGAGGTCGCCGGGCGAGAACCCTCGGACGTCAGACGCCACCTCCACCACCTCCCCCGCGCAGCTGTAGCCCAGCGGCGAGTGCGCGTCGAGCTTCTTCATCACGGCGCGGTACGTCTGGACCGGGCCCTTCTGCTTGAGCGACTCGATGACCTGCTTGAACTGCTCAGGGCGCTCCTTGACCTTCCCCACGTAGCCCTTCCGCGCCGCGCTCACGGTGCTGCTCTCGGTGCCTGCACTGATGACGGAGTGGTGGACCCGCACCAGGACCTGTCCGGCGTTCAGCACGGGCTCCGGCACATCGATGACGCGGAGCTTTCCTTCCTTCAGCTTTTGCGTGAGCTGCCTCATGAATCGTCCCTTCCCGCGGGCTCGCTCTCACGGCGCGCCTTCGTCCTGTTGATCACGAATCTCGTCTTCCCAGACTTCATCACCTCTATCGATGTGTCGCGTATGCACGCGATCTCGAGCTCGCCGAAAGTCAGCTCCCTCAGGCGGGCCGCCAGCTTCTTCCCCTGCTTCTCGAAGACGCCTGCGTCGGCGTCGATGTGCACCTCGACGGTGCTCTTCGACACCTGGACGATCTGCGTGCGTCTGACGCCCCGGATGTCCTTGATGGCCCACGTCAGCACGCTGCCCGAGACTCGCCGGCCCGAAGGCGTCTCCAGCTGGTCCTCGTGCTTCGTGATGACCGGGTCTATGACCGGCAGCGTCCTGCCACACGCGCACACGTACTCAGGCATCGGAGCGATCGCGTCTCCCAGCTCGAACCTGATAAGCGGCATGGCCGGATTGAGCAGCGTCGTGACACGGGCCGTGGCGTGGACGTCCAGGCGGCCGAATTGACCCTCCACGTAGCCGTCGACGGTGGAGAGGTGGTACGAGCCTTCCTCGCACTGCGAGGCCGAGACGATACGCTCCGCCGAGCCGAAGAGACCGACGATGTTGTTTCCGAACACGCGGCCGATGACGTCCCTCTGGTGCTCGAACATGGGCTCGCTGGAGAACCACACGGCCTTCGGGCGCCAGGACAGGGTCCGCCCCTCATCCTCGCAGAATCCAGCCAGTATCTCCAGCGAAGACGGGTAGCCCATTATGTATTCCGGCCTCCGCCGCTCCAGCATGTCAAGAGAGCGCGTCGCCGTCTCCGGGCTCAGGTGGTAAGTCGACATGTAGATCCGGCGGTCGGTCCACGACACACGCCACGGCTTCGACGGAGACGCATCGCGGAGCGGCACGACGGGGTCTCCGACCAGCCGGGCGATCCACTCGCCGTCGCGGTACCCCGACCAGACGTTCCTGCGCCACCACAGCGCGTCGCCAGCGTCGAGGGCTTCCCGCGTCATCCACGTCGCGAACGGCGTCCCGGTCGTGCCTGACGTCACCGCTCGCGCGAGCGGGCCCAGGCTCCGGGCGGTCGAGCGGAACGCCTTCGGATCCGCCAGGACGTCCGACTTCGTGACCACCGGGAAGCGAGTCAGGGCGTCGAACGCGTCCGCGTTCGAATTCTCGAGCAGGCTCAGAAGCTCCCGATGCGGTTCGTAGAACGGCACCGTCCGGACGGCGTGCGCGAGCATCTTCAGAAGCCGCTCGGTCATGTAGCGCTCCATCTCGGGTCGCGGCAGACGCTCGGTGAACTCAACGCTCGAGAGGAACCGCTTCCACCGGGATATGCGGCGGCGGTTGCGAAGCCCGTAGAGGTTGACGGCGAACGTCTGCCCCGCACGCGGCAACGCGTCGTAGATTAGGGAGGCTCTGC
Source organism: Candidatus Eiseniibacteriota bacterium (assembly GCA_043819135.1). Lineage (GTDB taxonomy): Bacteria > Joyebacterota > Joyebacteria > Joyebacterales > Joyebacteraceae > JALGZG01. The sequence continues at coordinate 9,304 of JBDRFG010000026.1, forward strand.
TCATCGGTGTCCTCGGTCCCGTCCTCTCGGTCGCCCGTTGCGGCGCGGCTCCGCACCTGATCGGGGTCGCACACGTTCCGCCCGCCGACTCAGTCGGCGAGAGACGCGCGATGCCGTTCGCTCATCTCGCGGTAGTACTCCTCCACGCGGTCCGTCACGCGCTCCCAGGAGTACTTCGCGAGGACCTCGTCTCTGTATCGTGTGGTGCCGGCTAGCTTGGCTCGCCGTGCCAGCCAGCGTTCGATGCCCTCCGCGATGGCCTGAGGCGAAGTGTCGCGCGTGATGAGGTCCTCGTCGATCGGTCCGAGGATCTCAGGGGTGGCGCCCGCCGGAGTGCCGACGACCGGCAGGTTCGCGGACAGCGCCTCGACGGTCACGATGCCGAATCCCTCCATCGCCGTTGTAGGCAGCACGAAGAGGTCCGCCGCCTGGTAGTAGCGGACGAGACTCTTGTCCGTGACACGTCCCAGGAGGCTCACTCTGTCGGCGAGTCCCAGCTCTCGGATCCTGTCCTCGAGAACGGACCTCAGCCGGCCCTCCCCGCACACGTGCAGGTGGACGTTCGCACGCCTGCCCTCGTTGCTCGCGGCGACACGCGCCATCGCCTCGATGAGGTTCTCCAGGCCCATCCGGGGCGAGAGGTTCCTCACGGTGATGAGATGGACGGAGTTGTCGTCGAACCCGAGCTCCCGCCGGAGGGCGCCCCTGTTCTCGGCCGGCTGGAAACGGTCGGTGTCGACGCCGCTCGGGATGATCTTCACTCTCCCCTGGTCCGCCGTGGGGAAGTATTCTTCGATGAGGTTTCTCGTGAAGTCGGAAAGAACGAGTATGCCCTCGCTCGCCTCGAGAAGGCGAGTCTCAAAGCGCCGCTGCCAGTGCTCGTACACGGGCTCGATCGCTCTCATCCCCAGCCGCCTCAGCGAGGATGGCTCGGCCTGAATGCGCCAGGCCGTGTTGAGCCGGTACTCCAGGAAGAGCGACGCGTGAAACGTGGGGATCCGGCACGCCCGCCGCCCGAGGGCGCTCGTGGCCGTCTTGAGGCCGAGGTGCGAGTCGTTCACGCTCAGGATGTCGACGGGCCGCTCCCCGGCGATGCGCCCGTAGATCTCGTACGTCTTGCTGAGGTGCTGAAGCGTGCTGTAGACGGGGTTGATCCTGCGAAACGAATACCGGTGCACGCGCATGCCGGAGATGTCCTGCGGAGGCCCGGCGGCCGCCTCCCGCGTGCTGCCAATTATTTCGACCAGGTGCCCGCGCCCGGCGAGTCTCCTGCCCAGCTCGTGGATGTACGTGTACGTTCCCCCGACCATCTCGGGGTAGACGCCCCTGTGAATGTACACAATATGCATGACCCTAGAGTTTACGTGAGCCTCCGAGAGCGTGTCAACACGGCCTCCGCTGCGCTCTTTGCACCAAGAACGCTTCACTCATGCAAAAGCGGGGCCGGAAAGGCTCCGGCCCCGCCTCGTTTGGTACGCCCTGAAGGAATCGAACCTTCAACCTACTGATTAAGAGTCAGTTGCTCTGCCTAGTTGAGCTAAGGGCGCTATATCGTCCGGGCTCCGGGTCGGGCCTGCGCACGCCGGCGGGCTTGCTCGCGCCCGTGGAATCCGGCGGTCGGTCTGCTGCTAGAACGGAAGATCGTCGTCGTCGATCTTGACCGTCTCGGCGGCGAACTCCGGCGTTCCCGCCGAAGCCTGCGAACGCTCGCCGTCACCCGTGCCGCGCCCGCCCAGCATCTGCATGTCGCGCGCGATGATCTCGGTCGTCTTCCGCTTGTTGCCCTGCTTGTCTTCCCAATCGCGCGTCTGAAGCCTGCCCTCGATGTAGACCTGAGAGCCCTTCCGGAGGTATTGCCCGCAGATCTCCGCGAGCTTGCTCCACGCCACGACGCGATGCCACTCGGTGCGCTCCTGCTTGCTGCCATCCTTGTCAGTCCAGCTCTCGTTCGTCGCAAGCGTGAAGCTCGCCACCGAGGTTCCGCCGGGTGTCGATCGCAGTTCGGGATCTCCCCCCAGGTTGCCTATCAGGATGACCTTGTTGACGCCTCTTCCAGCCATTGAGCTACCCTCTTTCGGGGTCCCTGAGACCTCACAATTGGCGCGCCCTGCTCGGGAACGCCGGACATCGAAGGGGACTTACCACCGGCCCTCGGGGATTCCGCTCCCGGGCACTGCCGGACGCCGCGTTCCCCATCACCTCCTCCCATCACCGTCACCCGGGAACACGCTCGAGGCTACCACCGCACTCGCGCGGCGGCAAGTGAATCGTGCCGCAGTCTGACCCGGGCCGCGGCGCGCGCCTGCACTCCGCGGCTCCGAGTCTCTTTGTTAGTGGGGTGGAAGACGGGGCTCGAACCCGCGACAGCTGGAACCACAATCCAGGGCTCTACCGACTGAGCTACTTCCACCGTTCTTCTGGTACGCCTGGCTGGACTTGAACCAGCGACCTACGGATTAGAAGTCCGTTGCTCTATCCAGCTGAGCTACAGGCGCGTCCTGGTCGGGGCGAGAGGATTTGAACCTCCGACTTCCT
>JBDRFG010000027.1:0-20345 GCA_043819135.1 Candidatus Eiseniibacteriota bacterium
CAGCAGGAGGTCCGCAGGCGCACCACACCAATGAGGAGCTTCGCCAACGACAGAAGCTGCCAGAGGATAGTCTATGCAATAGTCGCAGGGGTCGAACCGGATGTGCCCAGGTGAATCTACACACAACTATGGACACTACCCGGTGGGACCACCTCAGTAAGGACGTGGGGCAGGCGAGTTCTACGGAAGCCCGACCGACCGCGGCGCGTACCGCATGCCCAACGGCAACACGGTCGTCTGCGTGTCGACGAGCGGGTATCTCTTCGAGGTGACGGGGTCGGGCACTACTAGTGTGGGGGTACGACCACCCGGTCGGCAGCATCGCGCGCGCCGAGCGCCATGCCGCTGGTGAGTTTCTGGCCGAGTGGAACGGATGCGACGATGCCGGACGAACCGTAGCGTCGGGAGTCTGCTTGATCGTGATGGAGGCGGCGGGGCTTCGAGCAACGGGGAAGCTCGCGCTGCTCAGGTGAGAATCGTCGAGGGCTCTGGCTGTCTGGCTCTAGCCCCGGCCCGGCAGGGGCACCGCGAGACGCAGAGCGGTGCCGTCATCCGACCCGACGCCCACCCAGACATCTCCCCTCTGATTGATGAAGAGCGTGACGTCTGCCACCTCGGAGGCGGCCGGCGCTGTGCTTGCCGCCCCGTCGCACTTGATTCGGAACGTGCGTCTCTTCATCCTATCGAACGTATAGCACTCGCTACTGAAGTAACGCCCCTCGAGGTCAACATCGCTGAGCGTGAGTATCCCACCGAACGTCGCCTTCCTGCCGCTCGTGAACTGGGGGTCCTTGTAGGTGCCGTGCTCGACGTAGTGCATCCGCATGGCGCGTCTGATAGAGCCCAATGCCGCCCTGGCCTCCGAGGACTTGGCCCTTTCGAAAGAGCTCGTGAGCATCGGCATTCCCACCGTTGCCAGCAGACCAACGATCATGATCGTGATCATGAGCTCGATCAGCGTGAATCCCCTCTGGCCACTGAGCTTCATTGGTCTCTCCTGCCCTGACCTACCCACGCGCAACAAGTGAATGCGCCTCGCTTCGGCGGCGGCATCGATAGCTTCATGAACTTGCATTCATCGTGCCAACGCCGACACCCCCTGAAACAGACAGGAGCCCCGGCCTTTGAATGGCCCGGGGCCCCTGTCTATTAGTTAGTGTCGGCGGCCCTGCTGCTTTTGCGGAGGGATGAGGACCTGCGTGGGTCCACAGCAACGACCGCCAACACATGCCTCTTGTCTGTCTCTATTCCTCCAGTTCCTCACCAACCTCGTACGGCATGCCCCATATCAGGCTGTCATCGGGGTACTCGGAATCGTAGATGGAATCGTGCGCCAGTGCCTGCACTCCGGCGCAATGCACACCCCTGTGGGTCACCGTCCACGTGCCGACGAACACACCGCTGTCGTACTGGAGCGGCGACCTGTTGCCCCTCGAGTGCAGGAAGAGGATAGCGTCCTCGGGAGGACCGGACACGGTCACCGTGACCTCTTCTCCCTCCTCGAAACACATGATCTCATCAGGCACGTCCATGAGCACGGACGGGTCCATGATGGTGATGTCGACCGTGGCGCTCTGCACCCGAACCCAGTCGATGTTCATCGTCAGGGTCTCGACGGAATTGGCAACGAGACCGGAGACGGCCGTCAGTGTCCAGCGACCTCTGCGGTGGCGATGCGTCTCGCCGTCACCGTTTTCGTCGCCGTTCCCCGGCGACCAGTCGTCGTTCCGCTGGAACACCGCGTACCTCACACCCTCGTGGTGCATCGGCTTCACATACTCGACCATGTTCTCATCGATGATGTTGAGGGTGCCCCAGATCTCCTTGTAGATCGTGACCTCGGCGGTGCCCTCCACCTGGTCGATGTAGACGTCGCGCACGACGTGACGCTCTGTAACCTCGCGCCAGAACGTCAGAGGGTCGATTTCTTCCCTTGAATCGGAGCCGTCGGTCGTCATGGACTCCGCGCCGTAGATCTCGGTCTCATCGAAGAAGCCGTGGTCCTCGACGAACTCCCGCAGCGCTTCCTCGTCGTCGAGCTCACTCACGTCCGCCATCGTGATCGCGTCCCCGCACCCGGCCAGCACGAACAGCCCAAGCGCCAGTAGCGCTCCGACGATGCCCGGAACCGACATTCTCTTGCGCATTCCTTACCTCCCACCGTCTTTGAGTAGTACGCGTCTTCCCGTCGTCACAGATGATTAGAGGACACGTGGCGTGAATATGTTCCCTGGTTCGGGCACAGTGCCCTCATGGACAACTCGCCCGGCCTGGAGTAGACTCGCCGGGTGCCTGGCACTACTTGAGGACCATCGAGGAGCCAATCTGGTGAGAGACCCTCGTCTGACCACCCTCAGCGGATATCGGGCCCCGGCCGGGCGTCGCCGAGCTCTCCCGGAGCGCGCCTGTGAAGCGACCGGACGGTCGGCACACGCCGCCGTGGCCGCGCTCCTGTGCGCCGCCCTGGCGACGGCGCCGGGCACCGAGGCCCACGCCCAGGCGCTGGGCATTCGACACTCTCCCCCGCCTCGAGTTGAGGCCTGGCAACCCGTTGCCCTCGAGGCCGTTCTCGCGGGCGATGTGTCCCCTGAGCGAGTGGCGACGGCTGACGTTGTCGTGGCGACAGCGGACGGCGGGCTGCGTTCGATCCCGCTGACGCTCTCCCGCAACTCGTTGTTCGGTGAGATACCCGGCGCGCTCGTCGCGCCGCCCGAGCTTTCGTACTACTTACGGGTCGTAGATGCGGACGGTATGGTCGTCAGCGCGCCTCCGGGCGCGCCGGAGAGCGGGCTATTCGTTCTCGCGGTCACCGATGGACGAGACACTGGACCGTCGGGGACGCCGGTCGGGTCGGAACCCGCAGGCGGATCGAGAGAGACGCTGGGGTCCGAGTGGGTCTCTGCATCGGCTGAGATCCTGAGCCCGCTGGCCGGCGAAGTAGTCACCGAGCGCACCCCTCAGATCGCCGCGGTCTTCGACCCGCCCCTCGACAAGCCGTGGGACGCGCTCGTCGTGCTCGACGGCGTCGACGTCACACAAGCGTCGAGCATCACATCCGCGCTCTTCGTTCTCTCGTCACCCGAACCACTCGCGAAGGGAGCACACAGGGTCACCTTCTCGGCCGTGACCGCGACCGGCTCAGTGGAAGCTTCGTGGGTCTTCTTCGTGCTGGAGAGAACCTGCGACGGCATCTCCGAGGACCGACAACGACCGCGCGTGTCCGTCGGCGACGGCGAGCCGTCGGTCGACAGCTGGGTGGTGCCGGGAACGGGCTGGGGCGCACCCGACGAGGCGTGGCAGGTGTCCGGAAGACTGGAGGCGGGCTGGGCCGTGGTCGCCGCGGAAACGACCGCGGTCGATTCGATCGACGTCTTTCTGCCATACTCGGAGATCAGCCAGCCTTCGGTCGACTTCTACCTGTCGGGCGTCAGAGGCGCCGGTGCCTTCCTGATCACGGCGCGACAGGACCCCGTGTACAGTGATGATCTCGAGTGGCTTGTCAGCGGCAAGACCGGGCAACTCGAGGCCGACGTGGGGCAGATATTCCCGTCCCTGTCGCGGTCGACCCTCGATTGGGCCGTCGGTCAAGGCGCCAGGGTGTCCGCGAGGGTCGGCAGGAGCACAACCGAACTCCTGGGAATGCGCGTGACGGAATCGGACACGCTGGCGGGATTCGGCATCTACTCGCGCTTCGCCGCCGGAGGCAAGCAGACTTTCGATTGGAACGAACGGCTGAGCGCGTCCGTCGTCTACCTGTCCGTCTTTGACCGGGAGGGATCCGTACCAGACGAGCAGAGACTGTCCGAGCCGCTGAGAAACAGCGTGGTCGCGGGACTCGTGCGCGCCGAACGGGGCGCACTCACGGGCGAGGCCGAATTGGCGCGCTCAGAAGCCTCCGGTGAGACCGAAGGCCGCGGGACGGCGTTCCGGGCGAAACTCCAACTCGAACGCGACTGGCACAACCGGGTCTCCATCGAGTATGTGTCGAGTGAACCTGGGTTCTACTCGGCGGGCAGCTACGAGTACGCCCCCGGGGAACACGCTCTCGAACTGGACTACTCGTACCGTCCGAACGCGCGATTCAGCTCGTCCGGCTGGGTGCGCACCGGACGCTCGTTCGATTCAGGGTCCTCCATGGCGCGGGACGAATTCGAGCTCAAGACCTATTCGCGCGCTGAGTTCAGTTGGCCGCTGGGTGCCGGCGACGCCAGAACCTACGCGGTCGTCAGGTACGACCGGATCCCCTATGAGACCTACGATTACGAGTATGCCTACGGCGCAATAGGTGGATCGTGGAGACAGAAGGGCACGAGGCTCTCCGGGAGCGTCTCCTGGTCGAACGCGCATTCGCCGGACGAGACGAACACGTGGTCCGCGTACGGCGACCTGAAGCGCGAGCTGATCGAGGACCGGTGGACGGCGAGGGCGGCCGCGAGGTGGTCGACAGGAGCGAGCGGCGACAGGACGAACTACACCCGCGTCCACTACACTCTCGAGAGCAGATGGGACTTCGGGCGGGCGGACCTAACGGTCGAGTACTGGCTGATCGACCGCGAGGACCGCGCCGACCCGCTCCAATCTTACATAGAACACGTAGTCAGGGTCGGTATCGGGCGGGACCTATAGACGGGAACACGGGCGGCATGCGAGGCCTCTAATATGTGAGCGGGTTAGACGGAGGGGGCGATGGCGAGGCCGGAGTTCGAAGATCTGGTTGCGCGTTACGACAAGAGGTTATTCAACGTCATGTACGGCCTGACCGGAGACTATCACGACGCACTCGACCTGACCGAGGAAGCATTCGTCAGGGCCATGAAGGCCTACCCTCGCTTCCGCGGCGATTCGGACCCATTCACGTGGTTCTACCGCATAGCCCTGAACGTCCTCAAGAAGCGATACAAGAAGAATGCGAGGCGTGCGGAGCTCTGGCAGGAGCACCAGGAGAGAGAGCCCGCGCCCGTCTCCGAGACTCGCACGGCCGAACACTCGATAATCGAGGAGGAACGCGCCCACCTGGTTCGTCAGGCGATAGCCCAGCTTCCGGCCGCGTTTCGCGAGGTGATAACGCTTCGCTACATCGACGAGATGAACTACGAGGAGATCGCTGAATCGGCCGGATGTTCCATGGGCACGGTCAAGTCACGGATATCGCGCGGGAAGGCACTCCTCGCCGACCTGCTTGGCGGCAAGATCTGACCAGGCGCTCACGACGGCGCCACTGCAAGGACGCGCGACATGACTGCTGACGACAAGAAGAATCGGAAGGCGACGGCCGATCGGACGGAGGCCAGGCCCTCGGACGAGAGGGTCGACGAACTTCTGAGGGAACTCCGACCCGTCGAGCTGCCGCCATTCTACACCGAGAGACTCCAGGCCAGGGTGCGAGCGGCGTCTGCCGGAACTTCATGGGCCGAGCGCCTGCGTTCACCCCGGCTTGCGTGGGCCGTGGCGGGTGCGTGTGTCGTCGCGCTCGTTCTCATCGTCGCGAACATAGATAGGGGCATACCGAGCACCGTCCCGGTCGCGCCCGGAGTGAACATCGTGCAAACGAGCATCGACCCCGTGACGCCCGTAGACAACTCCGTCGTGGGTGCAGGCGATGTCGAAATAGTCGCGGCGATATACCCACCGATCGAACATGGCATCGTGAGGCTCTACGTCGATGAGACGGACGTGACGGGCCTCGCAGAAGTGACCGGAAGCTACGTTATGTACTCTCCGACAGAGGAGTTCGAGGAAGGGGAGCACATCATCACCATCGAAATACATGACGGCTCGGGCATGAAGCTCAGGGACGTATCGTGGCTTTTCTACACACTGAACGGAGAGCGTAGATCCCTGGACGAGCGGGTCTAGCTGAACCACGCATATCGTGGAGGTGAGGGACATGTTGACATTTCGACAGACACGGAAGCCACGACGGGCAGCGGGAGCACGGGCAGGAATCGGCGGTGCGCTGGTGCTGCTGGCCGTGATCTCACTCGCCTCCACCGCGCTCGCGGCCGACGAGCTCAACGTGCGCGTGTCGCCGACGAAGGCTCACGCGCTCCCTGGTGGTGAGGTTGCGTTCGCGGCGACGGCGTACGACAAGAGCGGTGACCCAGTCGCCGCCGACATCACCTGGTCGGTGATACCCCCGAGGGTGGGTGCGATAGGGAGTAACGGACGGTTCGTGGCCGGCAACGAGCCTGGCCGTGCGATCGTCCGCGCGCTGGCGATGTACGGGGAAGCGACGGGTGCGGGACATTCAGTGGTCGAAGTCAATACGCAACCTCCGACGAGACTCGTGGTGACGGTCAGTCCGCCGAGCGCAGTCGTGGAGGCCGGTGGCCAGGAGCAGTTCGGCGCGACGGCCACGGACCCGGTGACGGGCGACCCTGTGGAGGCAGAGCTACGTTGGGTGGTGATACCGGAGCGGATCGGTTCGATCGACGGCACGGGCCTATTCACAGCCGGGAGCGACGAGGGCGCCGGGCGCGTTGCCGTGCGGGCGATCGCGGGCGAGCGCGAGGGCGTCGGCAATGCGGCCGTGGTCGTGGGCACCCCTCCTGGACCTGGCGTTGTCGTAAGTGTCGCGCCCGCGATCGCGCTTGTGAGCCCCGGAGAGGAATTCCAGTTCAACGCTGTCGTGACGAACGAGTCCGGGAATCCACTCGACGCTGATGTCGAGTGGTCGGTGATGCCCAGACGGCAGGGTGTGATAGGTCCCGACGGTCTCTTCACAGCCGGCCCGGACGAAGGCGTCGGAAGGATCGTAGCGACGGTGGCAACGAGCGGAGGCCCCGCGCGAGGATTCGCGCGCGTCGAGATACGCCGGCCTGGGCCGGCGGGGGTCAGGATCCGCATAAGGCCTCGCGAGGCCGCCGTAACGCTGGGGGGCGACGTGCAGTTCGAAGCCATCGCCGCAGGACCCGACGGCGAGCCGCTTGACGTCCCCATGGAATGGTCGGTCCGACCAGTGTGGCTTGGCTCCATCAGCGCAGACGGGTTGTTCTCGGCAGCCGACGAGATGCCGGAACCCCCGGCCGATGGCGGCTGGATAGGAGCCGTGACCGCATCGGTCGAGACCAACGAGGGAGTGGCGAGCGATGCCGCGCGCGTGGTGGTGAGGGACTCCGCTCCCACACACAGGCTCCGGATCAGCCCGAAGAGGCCGGTTCTGGCCCCAGGCCAGGAGATCCAGTTCGAAGCGGGAGTGATGGGTGCCGAGGGACCAATTGACTGGACCACCGAGTGGGCCGTCTTCCCGAGGGAACTCGGCATCATCACTCCCGACGGCCTCTTCATGGCGAACCCGGCCTTCGGCGACCCGGCGTCGCATGAGTTCGGACCGTACGAGGGTGTGGTCGGCGCATCGGCGACCCTCCCGGACGGGTCCACGCTCTCAGACCGCGCGCACGTGCGCATCAGGGTTCCGGGACATCCGGTGAGCGTCCGAGTGCGTCCGGCCCTGGCCATCGTGATACCCGGACAGACGACGCACTTCGAGGTCGAGGTTCTCGGTCCGAGCGGTGAGGTGCTCGACCTGCCGGTCTTCTGGGACGTCAGGCCGGAACACCTCGGGCACATTTCTCCCGACGGCGACTTCACGGCAGCCGAGCTTCACATTGAACCGGAGTCGTGGCAGAGGCCCAGGGGCTACGTCGTTGCAGAGGTTCGTATCGGCGGCGGTCAGGTCTTCCGCGGCACGGCAGCGGTGGTGTTCGACCTCGCCGACCCTGAGGTGTCCGTGCACATCTCACCACGGTCGGTGACGGTTTCGGAAGGTGAATCGTTTCAGTTCCAGGTGGAGGCGAGCACCGGTGACGGCGCCGTGGTCGACATGAACTTCGAGTGGCGGGTGGCCGACCCGACGCTCGGCACGGTGGACGCCGGCGGGCTCTTCACGGCCGCCACGAACGTGCCTGACGGCCACTCGCTGAGAACGACCGTGATCGCGGGTGGCATCTACGGCGGCAGGCTATACGCGGACTTCGCGACGGTTAGGGTGACACGAGGGTAGCCAATCACCTTTCAAGAACGTCCGACGGAGGCCCGGGTTCTGACGCCCGGGCCTCCGTTTTGGTGCGTCGCCTGCGCGGCTACAGACGGCCCGGTTCTAATGGCCACCGGGCACCCGGGGGCTCCGCTCGTCCGCGCGCGGTCACGCCCCCACGGACCCACCAGAAGGGTAGCGGCCCCCCCCCACTCGACCCCTTCTAATCGGCTTGACAACCCAGACGAACGGGAATACATTGACGTGCGCTCTGGGCGGGCACGACTCGTGTGGCCGACCCGGCACCGGAGCGGAAGATGTTTCTGTTTGGCAGGGCAGATAGATAAGGGGAGGGATCATGAGAAAAGCACTACTAGCTCTGAGTCTGTTGGTGCTGCTTGCCGGTTGGGCGATGGCCCAGAACGTTTCGATCACCGACTATCGCGTGCCGGTCAGTCAGGCGAAGAGCATGAACGCAAGCCTGAACTACTACTACGCTAGCGTTGGCGACTCGACGGCCGCGGACGTCGGGACGATCGGCCTTGTTTACAAGCAGTTCTATTCGTCTCTCCCATTCGCATGGAGAGTAGATTTCAACGGCTCCGGCTCGAAGGTCGACGACGAGACCAGCCACTCGACGAACTTCTCCACCAGCGTCAACAAGTACCTGTCCGACGACAAGGACGTGTTCGGCTATGCGGGCCTGACCGCATCCCACGTCGAAGGCTACAAGCAGATCGCGTCCAGAGGGTCGGTCGGCGTCGGCTACGGCCGCTTCATCGCCGCGACGGCGTTCGCGAAGGCGATACGCATCGATCAGTTCCTTATGGAAGAGGGCGTGATCACGGGGCATCTCAAGAAGCAGGCCCTGATCGAGCTGGGCAACGTCATCGAGCGTCGTGCCGAGTTCGAGGACCAGCACGGTGCCGCCTACAAGCCCTACTGGTATGAGGCGATGGAGCAGATCATCGGCGGATCGGGCAAGCTGTCCGGCGACACGCTCGGCGCTATGGGCATCCTGAGGATGGAGGAGGTTCTCTTTCAGGAGACCATACACGACCGCTACTACGGCTGGGAAGTCCGCGTCGGCGTCGGTCACGAGATCACGACCTTCGACGAGAGCGACACACAGGGCTCTGTTGAGGGCGGCGCCAGCTTCTCCTACCCCATGGGTCTGACCTCACAGGTCAACCACAGGACCGACTACAGCACGCCGTTCGACGATATGGGCGGCGCATACACGATCCTGTCGACCACCGACTACGTCTACGAGCTCTCGAACCGCATCGACCTCATCAGCGGATACCAGCTTCAGGTCGAGCGGGCGTCAGCCGACGACGATGCCGTCAACAACCACGCGCTTCGCGCCGGCTTCATCTTCTACATCGAGAACTACATCAATATCGTGGTGAACGGCCAGCTGGATAAGGCCGGCGACAACGACTGGAACAAGTCGGTCAACGCCAGCATCGGCTACCGGATCTTCTAGGCCGGGAAACAACGGAAGCACGGCGGAGGAATCAGGCCCTGTCGCTCCCCGCAACGCTTCCGGGCATACGCAACGAGTTCGAAGAGACCCCCGGGGCAGAAGCCCCGGGGGTCTCTTTTCTCCGTCCGCTGCGCGCAGCGCCGCGCGGCGCCGGACAGCCAGACCGGCTCAACCAGGCGCGTACCTGGAGATACCATCGGGGGCGGGACTCATCGAGCGCCTCCCCTATCTGATGTACCCCAACGACCGGAGCCACTCACGCGTCTCTTCGTCGATCTCGACCTCGACGCCGTCCGCGTGCCGTACGGCCGGCAGAAGCTCGAAGAGCGCCCCGGCGACCGCCGGATTGCCCGGCGCAAGATCCAGCTCGCGCCCCGGGTCGTTCTTGAGGTCGTAGAGCCGCTCCGACCCGTCCGTTCCCACCGTGAACTCCAGGCTGTCGACCCTGACCTTCGCGAAGGCCACCTCCTGCCGCGACGTGTCGTGCGACGGGTTGAGGGCCCTCAGGTGCTTCACAAGCTTCGGGTTCGCGCCGGTGTATTCGGCTATCTGCGGGCGGGCAGCATCCGCGGGCGGCCCAAGAAGCGAGCGGCTGTGCGGCGTCTCCGGGCCGGTCCCGACGCCGGCCACATCGAGCACCGTGTCGTATACGTCAGTGAGCATGACCGGGTCTTCGCGAACGCCAGGAGGCAGAAGCCCCGGCGCGCGTACGACCAGCGGCACGTCTATCAGCGAAGCGAACACCCCGAACTGATGGTCCATGTACCCGTGGTCGCCGAGGTTCTCCCCGTGATCGGAGGTGACTATGACCACCGCGTCCTCGTAGACACCGTGTTCTTCGAGGAGTCGCAGGATCTCGCCCAGGTATCTGTCCGCCGTGTTGACGTCACCACCGTACAGCCTGCCGATGCGCTCAAGGTCGAGGTCCTCCGCCTCGAGAAGGCCGGCGTTGAACTCGTGTGCCATTGTGGTCGTCACCACGTAGTCGCGCGGGATGTCTGACAGGCGTGCCTGCCGGTAGTCCTCAGGCGGATGGTAGGGGAGATGCGGCTCGAGCAGATTAATGAACATGAGGAACGGGCGTTCGTCGGTCCGCCCGCTCAACCAGGCGGAGACGTTGGCGACAGTACGACCTCCGCCCTGGTCGACCATGGTCAGGATCTCGGTCCCCCTCCCCGACTCGACCAGGCGCTCCTCGAATCCCCGCAGCATGCCGGTCAGCCTGTCGCTCAGCCACGGGTTACTGAAGAACGCGACCGTCTGGTAGCCGGACTCGCCGAGGAGTTCGGCGAATGTCGGCTCCGGCGACACAAACGTGAAGTTTCGGCCGTTGCACTTGTGAGACGACGGGAGGAGGCCTGTAAACATCGAGGCGTGCGACGGAACGGTCCATGGTGCATTCGACCACGCGCGCGTGAAGACGGTGCCGTCCTCCGCGAGTCCATCGAGCTCCGGGGTCAGCCGCTCGTCGGTCCCACCGGGACCCGTGTAGTCCAGTCGGACCGTGTCCAGAACGACGATGACTACGTTGGGGCGCGATGGTGGCTGGGAGCAGGACACCAGCAGGGCTGCGGTCGTGAGAACCGCCGGTGCGAGCACCGATATCGCGGTCAGTCTCTTGAGCAAGCGTGTCTCCTTGGGTGAACGTGCCGGGCCTACTGACCCCGAAACTCGCCGGTCGACGTGAGCGCGCTGATGATTTCTTCCGCCTCGGCTCTCAGAGAGGGCTCGAGCGCCGCGGCCTGCCTGGCGTGCCGGACGCAGTCCTCGCGGCGCGAGGGATCCGACCCGAAGAGGATGGCAAGATTCCAGTGCGCGTACGCGTCACCTGGATCCAGCCCGAGCACGCGCTCGAGGGCCGACGTGGCCAGAGCGGCATCCTGCGTCATGATGCCCAGGCGCGCCAGGTTCTCCCAGGCGGGCTTGAGCGTCGGGTCGTCACGCGTGGCGGCCATCAGTCTGCGCCGCGCCTCGTCTACCCTGCCCCTCTGAAGGTAGAGGAGTCCGAGGTTGCTCTGCGCGGAGGCAAGACCGGGATTGATCTCGAGGGCCCTGAGAAGCGCGCGCTCGGCCTCCGCGTCGCGGCCCAGCCTGCTGAGCGACGAGCCCAGGCTATTGTAGGCTAGGTCGAAGTCGGGGCTCTCTCTGGTCGCGAGCTGGTAGTACTCTGCGGCCCTGGCGTAATCGCCGGCGTCGCGGTAGATGGCCCCGATGGTGGCATACTGCGGACCGAGCGAGAAATCGACCAGGGGCAGGTTCACAACCAGGAGCGCGAGAGCAAGCACCACCGCCGGAACCAGCCAACCCTCTCGCTCGCGTGCCTTCAGCCGCTGCCACAGCCACACCACGCCGTGCGCGCAGAAGACGATCATGACGGGAACCACCGGGAGACGATAGCGAGAGGTAATGAAGAAAGGCAGGAGAGAGACGAGGTAGGCCCCGGCGAACAGATAGAGCAGGAGGAGCTTCCGCCAGTTGCGCCGCGATGCATAGATACCCAGGAAGCCGAGCGGTATCACCCATCTGAATACGAACGGGTCGAAGCGCATGGTCTTCGATACCGTCTTGAAGTAGTTCAGGTCGTAGTGGTTGGGGATCTCGTACGCGTTCCAGAAGAGGAGGAGCTTCCTGCCCAGCAGCTTGAGGTCCAGTCCCGGATGCGCCTTGACGAAGTCGAGGCCCTCTCCGAACCAGTACGACGACACCTCCGACGGGCTGAGCGTGCGCCCGAGCGCCTTCTCGGCCGCGAGCTTCGAGCCGCCGTAGAGGTCCGCGCGCATGTCGGCCGGGACGAGGAACGTGCCGTCCGCCTGGGCGTTGTTCCCTATCCAGAAGTTGATGCCGCCGTTGCTCGAGGTCAACACGAAGTCACCGGCGGTAACGTAGTTGCTTATGGTCATCGGGGCCACGACGACGACCGTGCCGAGCACGAGCAAAACCGCCCCTTGCCAGGCGCGCCTCGCTCTCTCCGTCCCACGCAATGCCCACCACAGCCAGAACAGCGCGGCCGGCACGAACAGGAGAACGTTCGGCTTTCCGAGGGCGCTCACGCCGACGGCTGCTCCCGACGCGAGAGCGAGCCAGATCGTCGGGTTCTCCCGGTACGCCATGAGCAGCCTGATGGTGAGCAGCGAGAAGAAGAGAACGAACGTGATCATCAGGATCTCGAAGTCGAAGAAGACGAACGGCGCGTAGAGCGCGGCGATGACGCCGGCCACCAGCGCCTCGCGGTTACCGAAGAGCTTCCTGGCGAGCGAGAAGACGAGGAGACAGCTGCCGATCCCGAACAGTGACTGGATCACGCGGACGGCCGAATAGTTGTGCCCGAAGAGCTTGTAGATGAGACCAAGGAAGTACGGGTAGACGGGGCTGCTGTGAAAGAAGACCTCGTCGCCGAGCCATTGGCCGCCAGCGATTTCCATGGCCCGAAGATCATAGACGCGCGGGTCCCCGGTCGTCATGGTCATGAGGGGATGGTCGTGGACCTCCACCATGTAGGCAACGCGAACGATGACCGCGAGAACAACGATGAGCAGAACGGCCAGGAGGACGTCCCTCGGGATCCCGCGACTTCCGGGCTTCAAGGATGCGGACCGCGCGGACCCCTCCGTCCTCGCGTGCTTCTTCTTTCCGCTCTTCCCGTGAGCCATTGGGGGTGTCTCCGTCGCTCTCGGCAGCGTACGCTTTCGCTATCAGTAGCACGTGCAACGAGGAGGAGTCAAGACGCGTGCCAGCGGCGACGGTGCGCGGTTCGTGAAGACAGATGATAATTCGTGCCCCGCTGTTCAGATTCGAACGTGCGACGTGGTCTTGAGGGTTCCGGACCGGGCTCGCGAAGGCAACTACTTAAACTCAGGGCGGACGGGTCGGCTCGGCGCCAGCCTGTCACATCTGCAGGAGGTTGGAGAATGCTGAGAGGCTCTCGCCATATCGTAGCTCTGATGGTGATCGCCATCGCGGTGGCCGTCGCGCCCCTCACCAGCTCGAGTGCATCGAGTGGTGTCTACTCTCTCTACAGGGCCGGGGACCAGCGCAGCGAGAAGCACGTACCGGTCATCGAGTGCCCAGTCGAGATCAAGACCGGTGAATCGACGACCGTGACGGTCAGCGTGGGCAAGGATATGGGGCACCCGAACACAGCTATGCACCACATCCGCTGGATCCGCCTCTACTTCCTCCCGGCGGACTCCACGCTGCCATACGAGGTCGGAAGCTTCGAGTTCGGCGCTCACGGGGAATCGGTCATCGGCGCTGACACGAGCACGCTGCGCACGGACCCGAAGATCTCCGTAGATGTGCGGACGAGGATCCCCGGTGTGTTCTACGCGACGGCCTTATGCTACATCCACGGCCTGTGGGAGAGCGCTAAGGCTATCGCCGTCGCGGAGCAGCGCGTGAAAACGGCGGAAGGGTAACTCCGGCGGCCCGGGTTCCCTGACCCGGGCCGTTCCCACGTGATCGCTGTCACGCGCATCGCCAGTAATCGCACCGCTCTAACCAGAGGCGGAATTCGCAAACCAAACCTCCATCACACTCACTATGCGGCGGAGCGCAATCGTGTTGGTGATGCCCACGTAGAGCACGGCGACTGCAAGCACCGGGACCTCAACCCGTCGAAGCCGTTCGAACGCGAGGAACAGCCCCGCTATGAGTACCAGCAACGGGAACTGCCAGTGTTGTGAGTAGAGGAATTGCTCTTCTCCCCAGACGGAATGGAGGGCCCAGTTGACGGCGAGTATCACCATGGACGCCAGGCAGTAGGGCCACGCAGGATGCCTCGCGCGCCGCAGACGAAACAACGCGGCCAACACGAGCGCAATGAGCCCCACTCCGGTCAGGTTCCTGACGGAGAGGAAGCGTGGTGTCTGCATCGTGAACTTGTAGGGGTAGCCCCTCTTTCGCGGCAGCCACAGCCCGTTCCGAAGCGCCCACACGCCCTTCGAAGGAGTCAGACCGTTAATGATTGCAGACGGGAACATCATCGCGTGACGTCCGGGATCCGGAACCAGGAATTTCGTGACGTACTCGCCTCCGGTGAAAGTCCCCGATTGCGGGTCCAACAACGCATTGACTCCCCCTCGGATGGCAAACACGCCGACGAACACCACCGCCGCGCCCACGGCGACTCTGCGCAGCACCGTGGGAGCGTTTGCTCCACGGCGTCGCTGCCACACGCCGTAAAGAAGAGCCACGGGGAAGATGTTCGTGATCGTGATGCCGGTCCCGAATATGCCCAGCGCTATCCACCTGCCATTCCGGGCACGCCCGCGAATTCTCTCGAACTGAAGGGCAAGCAGATACGCGAGCGTGATCGCAAGCCCGCTGAGGGCGAATGACTCGGGCATGCTCCCGAATACCATCTGGCTGAAGGAGACGCATCCGAGCAGCGTCAGCAGGGCCGCCGACGCAACCCGAAAGCCGAGCCGGACGAACACGCGAAAGGCAACGAAGCACTGCAGGGCCGCCGCAAGGGGCACTATGAACATGGCCAGCCGCCAGCGAATGAGCAACTGCTCCATCCCCGTGCGTCCCGCCCAGAGGACTTTCGAAATGCCCTTAAGCGGGAGGCTGAAGAAGTGAGGGAGGTTGGGGTGAGAAATATGCTGACGTCCGGCCCCCTCGGACAGGGCCCGGATGACCATGTTGGGATCAGCACCGAAGAAAGTGTTGAACTCGTCGAAGCCGTGGACTTCGTCGAGATTGAATTCCAGCGACACATGGAAGGCGAATGCTGCGGCGGCGATGACAATCGGGATGGCGACAGGAAGCCATTTGAATCTGGGGGGCAATCCTCTCGCGTGACACCGTGAGGCGTCGGAGGCAGCTGAGGGACTGGTTTCTTGTGAACCGCCGGTTCGCTGCAAACAGAGTCTCTCGTGGCGCTGGGCCATTATGGAACCTCTGGGCGCGTTCCCCAAGGCGAAGACGTGGCCGCCACAGGCTACCGGCACGAGCGTCGCCAGCATGGTTCAAACCCGCTTCAGGCAACGTATCATCTACACTAGCGAAGAACAAGACGTAACTGCTGCCGACCCTGCGAGCAGAGCCTAGAATCGAGGCGGCCCGGGTCTTCCGACCCGGGCCGTTAGTGTGCATAGACGTACCGCGTCTCGAGCCGTCACTCCTCGACATTGCGGAGCCACGCCTCTTTCCAGAAGAAGAAGCAGCTGCGGTCACATCCTTCCCTTCCGTACAGACCCTGCCCGTGACAGATGCCACCCGCAAGTATCACGGTGTCTCTCGTCTTCTGCATTGCGTGGTTGTGTTCATCGAGTATCCGATGGACCGACTTGAGCACTCGAAACTTCCTTCCGCAGTACTGCTCCATGGGCTTCAGGAACTTGAGGCCGTCGTGCTTCCAGTTCCGGTCAAGAGTGGCGCGTACGTCCTCTATGGACAGGACCTCTACGAGATCTCCGGCCTTGAGCCCACCGGTCAGCTTCTCGGGCGCCCTGGCCTCGAACGTACCGTCCTCTCGCTCGCTCCAGCGCGCGCGGCCGCCGTACGGCTCCGGCCCGGTCCCTATCGCGCGGGACAGAAGCGCGAACGCCCTGCGCCTGAGGCCCGCGGCCTTGGCTCGAAGGTAACGGATGCCCTCCTCCAGCGCGGTGAGCGGTGTCAGGGCGTCGTCCAGCCAGCGAAGCTGGCAGAGTTCGAGAGCCGCCTCCCAGGCGTCGGCGGGGGAATTCGGGATCCCGCTCGAAGACGAGGTCTCCAGTTTCATCTGAATCTCACCGATGTCCGTGGCGACGCGTTTCACCCGCCGTGCCTCCATCTCGCTGCAACCATGTCTTGGAGGTGCAAACTCCCACGGCGATTATCGCACAATTTTCTATTTTTGGATGCAAAGAATTGCGCCCGATTGCCCAGTCAACGCGGGTCACCGACAAA
This sequence comes from Candidatus Eiseniibacteriota bacterium, assembly GCA_043819135.1. Lineage (GTDB taxonomy): Bacteria > Joyebacterota > Joyebacteria > Joyebacterales > Joyebacteraceae > JALGZG01. The sequence continues at coordinate 16,356 of JBDRFG010000027.1, forward strand.
GAACCGCAACGTCCGCTTCTCGGCGAAGTCGTAGCCCAGATCGAGCAGAAGCTCGCCGTCAGCGTCCAGGAGCTTGAGAGCACCGTCATGGCCGATACTGTCTGGCGCGGAGCCTCATCCTTGAAGCTGTCCCGCCGGGCCACAACGAGCCCGTCGCCGTCGGTGATGGTGTAGCTGTTCTCCGCGGCGCGTCCGAACCCTGGAGTCTCGACGTGGATCAGGAACTTCGGCGGGAGCACGTGCGGCGCGGCGATCGTGACGACCGCGCGGTCGTTGCTTCGGTTCTCGTCTCGTCCACCGTTCGGGTGCGCGACTTCGGTGAAGAATCTGGCTCCCTCCCCCATGCCCGTCCAGTCCGGCGCGGGAAGCGTGACCACCTTGCTCTCCAGGAACGCCAGCTCCCCCTCCCAGGCGAAGCTGCTCTCGCGACCATCCACCAGTCCGTAGAGGATCGTCAGCTCGGTCAGCGGAGCGGCGCCCATATTACGTACGCGGACCTGCGCCTCGCCGGACACAGGATTCAGCCTCTTGTACTCGCCTTGCGCCGAGGGCGCGATGACCTCCGCGACGGCAGCGTCCAGCTCGAAGCCGGGTGGACCGTAGGTGAAAAGCTGGTGCGACATGACGAACCGGCCGGCGGCCTCCCCGCTCTCGGGGTCGTAGGGCTCGATGCCGTAGTCGAGCACCACGTCGGAGCCGGGCTCGGTCCACGGCGCCAGCTCGTGCTCGTAGGTGTCGACGAACGTGCCGGGGCACCATCCGGCTCGGTCGAACTGCCACGTCCCACCCTGCGGGTGCACGGGGTTCATGCCACAGTCACGCCAGACCGCCCAGTGGAAACGATCCTGCCCGTCGACGGCCAGGGAGCGCTCCCTGGCATCCCACTCGCAACAGTTGCGCGGGCCCTCGTGCCCGTGACCGGAGATGCGTGAACGCACGCGGAAACCGGTCGCCGCGGGGTCGAGCGCGAGCGCTACGGGCGCGAGCGCCTCGTCGTCGGCCAGCTCCTGATAGCCGTAGTCGGCTAGAGGCCACAGACTCCTGATGCCCAGCACCTCGCGCGGCGGAGTGCCCTCCACGAACTCGAATGTGAGGTCGAGAAGCTCGAGCGTGTTGGCCGCCTGCAGGTCGACCACTCCTCGCAGGAGAGGGGCGTAGTCCGTGACGTCGTACAACCACGTGAACCCTTTCTCGCCCAGGTCGAGACCGAGGCCGTAGGGCGTGATGAACCGTGCGACCTCGAACTTCTCCACGACCTCGAACGGCTCGCCGTACCACTCGTACGTGCCCTGCTCGAGCACGAGTGCGTCCTTCGCGGGCTCTTCCCGCAACAGTAAGCCGTCGCCGTCGAACCACGAGTCGAACGCCGGCCAGACGTCCGTGACCCGCGTCAGCGCTTCGGGGTTCTCTTCGTCCTCATACATCTTCACGCTGAGCCTGGGCGCGTGGACGCTCTCGGTACGGAGCACCGCCCGGGAACCCGGCTTCACGTCGGCACGGCCCGTGAGTCCGAACGGGACGGATTGCGGTTGGCCGAAGCTGGCCCCGTGATGGCCGTTCGGTGAGCTGTCGACGATGCGGCTTCCCGCCGGGTCGTTCTCGTCGAACCTGTAGTCGAGAAGGAGGTGCCTGAAGAACGGGTGGTCCGGGTCGACCGGACGGTGCCGCCACCGCGCGATGGCTTCCGCGTCGAGCGCCGCGTTCCACACGCGGACGTCGTCCAGGTCGCCCGCGTACCACTCGTTGTTCCTGTAGAGGTTCGCTCCGATGACGAAGCTGTCGATGGTCGGGATGTCCTTCTTCATGTTCCCAGCCTCGTGCCAGAGTTCGCCATTCAGAAAAGCGCGCATCTCGCCTGAGCGTGCGTCCTTGGCGAACGCCCAGTGGTTCCATCGGCCCTTGTAGTCACTCGGGTCGGCGGCCTTGCTCAGCCGGTTGTTGGCGCCCGAGAACCGTCCGCCCGCGTCCCAGTAGACCGTACCGGTCCCCCACGGCAGGTGGATGTTGGCGACGCGTCCGCCCTCGTTCCCCGCCTCAAACGATGTGGCCGTTCAAGGGCTGCCTGTCCGCGCCGCGGCACCAGAATTCGATGGTCAAGCTCGAGTCGACGCTCGCGACGGCCGCCGGCGGCACCGTGATGCAGTCGGTCCCACCGAATCGCATGTAGCGGTCGCCAGGGATCGTCCCGTCGGGATCGTCCCACCAGGTGTAGTGATGGAAGCTCGGTACCGTGAGATAGCTCAGCTCGTCCGGCGACTCGCCCCCGACGACGAAGTACGGGTGCGTAAACAGAGTGGAGTCCATGACGCCCGTGTGGACGTGCGCCGTCACATGCGTAGTGACGTCCCACTCCCCGCACGGGTACGGGTCGCCGGCAGTAGCCTCGTCACACTTGAGCGTGTAGCGCATGGTGATGCGCTCCCACGTGCGGTCGTCATCGGGGAAGTCGAACGTGGCGCGGCGCGTCTCGATGTCGTCAAACGTGAAGGTGCGGACGAGGAGAGTGTCGCCGGAGATCCCCGAGGTCCCGCCGCTGACAACACCGGCAAGCAGCCCGCAGAGAGAGAGACAAAGAACCGCCAGGATCGGGTGTCGCCCGTTCATCAATAGTACGCTCCTTGTCAGAAGCCACAACCGTCGGAGCGAGCATAGCCAGTGAATCCCGGCCCGGCAAGGCGGGTTGCACGATTCGCGCGCGACGCAGTGGACATGGCGGCCCGTCGGAAGAATTCCGTCCCCGACCCGCGTGTGCGGAGGTCCCAGGGGCGGGCGACAGCAACGAGTGTAGCGCGAATTCGGGGGCCCGCACGCGGCCCTCGACCGTCCAAAAACTCAACCGCATCGTGCTTCTGTATTGGCACATACATTGCACATACCGGAGACCACTTGTGTTATCTGCTGTCACAGACAGCATCAGACGTGCCCTTGCGGACACGCGGCCAGATGGCGCGGTGACGCGGGTTCCTGATGGAGGGCGCTAGCGTGGCTTCCGATAGATCCGCCCCCCGGACGAGGGCGTCGACGGAACACCAGATCATTCTCCTCGCGCTCGCCGCGAGCCTATTCGCATGGATAATGCGGGCGGCGCTCGACTTCTACTTCTACTCGGAGAAGAGCTTCTCCGAGGCTCTCCTTCTCAACATCTCAACCCGCGAGCTCTACAGCCGCGTGGCAATATCCACCGCCTTCCTTCTCACCGGTATCATCATCTCAAGCGCCGTCCGTCGACTGAGGTCCACGGAGGCGCGCGCGGCCCGCCTGGACCAGTGCGTCCGTTCCGTCCGGGCGATCAACCAGCTGATTACCAGGGTGCACGATCGCTCCGCGCTGTGCCAGAGGGCCTGCGACGAACTCGTCGTGGGTCTGGGCTATCACAGTGTCCAGGCCCGCCTCGATGGAGCCACTCGCGGGTTCGCGAAGCTAGCACCGGCCGAGCCACGCGCTGACGGGAACTCCGCGCGGAAACCGGTGACCATACCCATCGGCTGCGATGGCGACAGGCTTGGCGAGCTAATCGTCACGCCCGGCCCGGCGCTCGAGTGGGACATCGATGAGCGTGCCCTGCTGACCGAGGTGGCTGAGGACATCGCCTTCTCCGTGAAATCAATGAGCACGGCCGAGCATCTTCGTCAGCAGCGAGAAGAGGTCCAGACCATACTTGACTCTGTCTCTGCCTACATCTCCTACAAGGACCGCAGCGGGCGCTACATCCGGGTCAACAAGGCGCTTGCCGACATCGCGTGCATCCCGAAGGAAGACTGGATCGGCAGGACGCTCAGCGAACTGGTGCCGCGGGCCGGCGAGGTGGTCATGTATGCCGATGAGGAGGTGCTCGCGACCGGCAAGGCCAGGCACAGCGCCCTGGAAGCGCTGGAGCTTCCGCAGGGAACGAGGTGGATACAGACGGACAGAGTGCCGCACAGAGACAGCAACGGGGTCGTCGTGGGCGTGATCGCCCTCTCCGTGGACGTGACGGACAGGATGGAGGCG
>JBDRFG010000028.1:0-13727 GCA_043819135.1 Candidatus Eiseniibacteriota bacterium
GCTGTGTGAGGCTGCGTGTCCCCAGAAAGCCATCAAGAGACGGGACGACGGGTTGGTCATCAGGAGCACCGTGCTGTGCAGCGGCTGCACGTCGTGCGCGCAGGCGTGCCCGTTCGGTGCGATCGATCTGGAACGAACACGCCATCACATGCCGAAGTGCGACCTGTGCGATTGGCGCACCCTCGACGGCAAGGAGACGATGTGTGCTGCGACGTGCGTCTCGGGCGCAAGAACGTTCGAGGACGTCAGCGACATCGAGGCTCAGCGAGGAACGCCGATGAGGGGCAGCCGCGCTGTCGCCAAGACGTGGCGGGGGAAGCGGTAGCAATAACAAGAATCTCACGCGATCATCTGTATGTTGGCAAAGCGAGAGAGGTAGCTTAAATGGCATCAACACTTGACTTGGTTCTGAATTATCTCATCTTCCCCGGCCTTCTTTTCACTGCGGTCATCGGACTGCTCACGCAGTGGGTCGACAGGAAGGTGAGCGCCAGAGTCCAGTGGAGGGTTGGCCCGCCCTGGTTCCAGCCGTTCGCGGACATTCTCAAGCTCCTCGGAAAAGAGATAATCATACCCGAGGGAGCCAGGCGCACGGGATTCCTGCTGGCCCCGCTGGCCGGTCTTGCGGCGGTCGGGGTGGTGTCGACGATGCTGTGGCTGGCCAACATCCGCGGGGCCGGGTTCGTAGGGGACCTGATCGGCGTCATCTATCTGCTGACGATACCCTCGCTGGGCATGATCATCGGCGCGTCCGCGTCGAGCAATCCGCTAGCGAGCGTCGGGGCCAGCCGGGAAATGAAGCTGGTGCTCGCCTACGAACTCCCGTTCGTCATCGCCATCTTCACGGCCGTGACCAAGGTCTCTCCGATGACGCTCAGGCTGGACGGGATCCTCGACTATCAGGCCGCGAACGGCGTTCTTCTAGGGAACGCCTCCTGCATCATCGCGTTCATCGTCGCCATCCTCTGCGCGCAGGCGAAGCTCACATATCCGCCGTTCGACATTCCGGAGGCGGAGACCGAGTTGATGGACGGAACGCACATGGAGTACTCGGGCGCGGCGCTGGCCGTTGTCAAGCTCTCCCAGGCCATGATGCTCTTCACGCTCCCGATCTTCTTCATCACCATTTTCTGGGGCGGGCTCGTTCTGACGGGCTGGGGGATCCTCTACACCATCGTCAAGTACGTGATCATCGTCACGGTAATCGTTCTCATAAAGAACACGAATCCGAGGGTGAGGATCGACCAGGCAGTCCGGTTCTTCTGGGGCCCGGTCACGGTCCTCGCGATCATCGGCATGGTGCTCGCGATAGTGGGTCTCTAGGGGACGCGGGCGTCACAAGCTCGAGACGGAGCGCAACTACATGGGTGCAACCAGCTGGGGATTCAAGAAGTCGCTGTGGGTCTTCCACCTGAACGCCGGGGCCTGCAATAACTGTGATATCGAGGTACTTGATTGCCTCACCCCGCGGTTCGACGTGGAACGCTTCGGCATCAAGCTCGTCGGCAGCGTCAAGCACGCGGACGTGCTCCTGGTCTCAGGGAGCGTCCCGAGGAAGGTGTTGCCACAGATGATCGAGACATACGAGCAGGCGCCGAAGCCCGTGGCCGTCGTTGCACTGGGGGCGTGTGGCTGCACGGGGGGGATATTCAGGGACGGCTACAACTTCGCTGGACCGGTCGACAAGCACATTCCCGTCGACGCGTACATTCCCGGGTGTCCGCCTCGTCCCGAGGCGATCATCGACGGGATCGTGAAGCTCATGGGGAAGCTTTAGACCTTAGACCGACTTCGAGGTGACCGTGGGGCGGGCGCTTGAGCCCGAACACCCGGGAAGTGGAGAGACAATGAGCAAGCAGGTGCTTACGAATCTTAAGACCAAATTCGGCGACCGTGTCGAAATCTACGAGCACAACGACCGCCGGGCGTACGTAACGGTCAGCAATAAGGACTGGATGGAGGTCCTCCGCTACATGTACGAGGTGGAGGGGGGAAGGCTGACCACTGCGACGGGAAGCGACAGGCCGACCGGGGTCGAGCTGCTGTACCACTTCGCGATCGACAGAGACGCGATCGTGGTCAACATCAGAACGACGCTCAAGAAGCCGTTCCCGAAGATCGCGTCACTGACGCCTCACTACTCCGCCGCCGATTTCATCGAGAGAGAGATCTTTGATTTCCTCGGAGTGGAGTTCGAAGGACACCCCGACCCGAGGAAGATCCTCTCCTCACACGACAGACCCGCGGATTTCCACCCAATGAGGAGAGACGAATAGATGAGCACGATAATACCCATTGGCCCCTTCCACCCCGTGCTCGAGGAGCCGGAGTACATACAGCTGTACGTGGACGGGGAGATCGTGGAAAGGGCCGACATCGATCTGGGACGCATCCATCGGGGGATGGAGCTTCTCGCGGAGGAGAAGACGTTCGACCAGGACATCTTCCTCGTCGAGCGCATCTGCGGCATCTGCTCGGCGTCGCACAGCTGGGCCGGCAGCCTGGCGATGGAGGACATCGTAGGCGTGACGCCGCCTGACCGGGCGCGCTACCTCCGGACGATCGTGCACGAGCTCGAGAGGCTTCACAGCCACATGCTCTGGGTCGGGTTGGGTGGTCACATTCTTGGATACTGGACGGTCTTCATGTGGGGCTGGAAGTACCGCGAGCCCATTCTCGACGCGCTCGAGATGATCACGGGTAACAGGCAGAACTACGCCTGGTACAGGGCCGGCGGCGTCCGCAGGGACGTGGCCGACGAGATCTGGCCGGAAGTCGTCAAGATCATCGACGAGTTCGACGAGAAGGTCGATCTTCTGACTGGTGCGATCCTCGATGACCCGGTCATTCAGGGCAGGCTCAAGGGCGTGGGCATCCTCAGCAAGGAAGACGCGATCCACTACGGCTGTCTCGGCCCGACGGCGCGCGGCTCCGGCGTAGACATCGACGTGAGACGAGACGACCCGTATGGAGCATACTCCGAGGTCGACTGGAACGTGATCGTTCAGCCCGACGGAGATTGCCTGGCCGTCGCCGTCGTCAGGCTTCTGGAAATGAAAGAATCGTGCAAGATCATCAAGCAGTGCATCGCGAAGCTGCCGGGCGGGCCCATCGCCACCGAGATACGGGACTTCGGACGAGGCGAGGGTATCGGGCACGTGGAGGCGCCGCGCGGCGAGAGCTTCCACTTCATTCGCAGCAACGGCACGAACATGCCGGAGCGGCACAAGATGCGCGCCCCGACATTCCTTAACATCCCGTCGTTCAGACCCCGGGTCAAGGGCGAGACGATCTCGGACGCGGTGCTCATCTTCGCGATCATTGACCCGTGCTACAGCTGCACGGAGCGCATGGCCATTCTGGATCCCGGCGGCCGACCTTGCATGACCGGCAAGGATCTGATCAAGTTGAGTCACGAGAAGACGGAGCAGCTCAGAAGGGAATCCTAGAGGTCCGGGGGTAAGTTGATGCAACAGATACTCGTTCCCATTGTCGTCCCGGCTATCGCCGGCGGCCTGTGTCTCCTGATACCGAGACGAGTGAAGGTCGTCAGGGAAGTGCTCACTCTGGCGGGTCTGGTCTGGGCATTTGTGGCCGCGATACAGCTGTTCGGCCGGTGGCCTTTGTCCTTCACCAGGGATTGGGTGGTGCTGGGGGACCTGTCGGTCCAGTTCGACCTTCTTCTGAACCACTTCAGCGCATTCGTCGTGGTGTTCGTGGTCCTGTTTGGGCTGGCCATCGCGCTCTATTCGACGTCCTGGCTCTCGAAGGAGCACGACGGCAGGCGCTACTACACCCTCCTGCTGTGGACTGTGGCAGCGAGCGCGGGAGCCGTACTCTCCAACAGCCTGCTCCTCCTGCTCATCTTCTGGGAGGCTCTGACGGCGGTCCTGTTCTTCTTCGTCAACATGGGGAGAAGAGAACAGGAGGCGTCAGACGGCGCCGCCAAGAGCTTTGTCATGTTGGGGCTCTCCGACGCCGCGCTGTTCCTTGCGGTCGCGCTGATATGGGTGCGTTTCGGCACGCTGTCGATGAGTGAGCTCTCCATCTTCGTCGGCGACGGCGCGACGACCACCATCTACATTCTGATGATGATCGGCGCAATCACCAAGGCCGGCGCGATGCCGTTCCACACCTGGATTCCGGCCGCCGCGAAGGGCGCGCCGACGACGGTGATGGCGCTCCTGCCCGCGTCCATCGACAAGTTACTCGGCATTTACCTTCTGGCTCGAATCAGCCTCGACATATTCAACATCGGACCGGCCATGCAACTGGTCCTCATGTCGATCGGAGCGGTGACCATCATCGGCGCGGTCCTCATGGCGCTCATCCAGCACGACCTGAAGGTGCTCCTGTCGTATCACGCCATCAGCCAGGTTGGCTACATGGTGTTGGGCATAGGAACCGGGATTCCCGTGGGTATCGCGGGCGGCATCTTCCATATGCTGAACCACGCCATCTACAAGGCATGCCTGTTCCTCACCGCGGGATCGATCGAGAAACAGACGGGCACGACCGAACTCTCGAAGCTCGGCGGCCTCGCCCGCGCGATGCCGATAACGTTCGCCGCCTGTGCGGTCGCCGCGTTCGCCATTTCGGGCATCCCGCCGTTCAACGGGTTCGTCTCGAAGTGGATGATCTACTCTGGCCTCGTCGAGCTGGGAGCCAGGGGATTCAGCGCCTACTGGATCTTCCTCGTGGCCGCACTCTTCGGCAGCGCCCTTACACTGGCCAGCTTCGTCAAGGTGCTCTACTCGGGCTTCCTCGGCCAGCGCCCGAGCAACCTCGCGAAGGTTCGTGAGGCGCCATGGCCTATGACGGTGCCGATGATCGTTCTCGCGGCCCTCTGCGTCATCTTCGGCGTGTGGGCCAAGTTCCCCATCGACACGTTCATCAACCCGATCGTTCATGGAACCGTCGGGACCGCGGCTTCGGGAGCGCTCGACTTCTCCGTGGGGTTCTGGGACCCCGGTGTGGCCACGGGGCTCATCATCCTGGGCATCCTGGTCGGGTTGGGCGTCTTCGGCATCGGCAAGCTGACCACGCGTCGTGTGGGACACATTTTCATCGGTGGGATGAAGCCACCGGACGCACTGGACGCCATGCACGTGTCGGGTACCGGCTTCTACAACACTATCAAGGAGACGAAGGGACTGAAGGGCGTCTTCGCGAACGCCGAGCAGAACATCTTCGACGTCTACGAGATCGGCGGGCGTATCGGCAATGTGTTCGTCCAGGGCCTGAGGTCGATGCACAACGGAGTGCTTTCTACCTATCTGGCCTGGTCGGTCATCGGCCTCGGGGCGATCGTTTTTGCGCTTCTAAGCGCGCTCCTTAGACAGCTCGCAGGCGGACGCTAGGAGAAAAGGTCTCACCCGGGCGGGAGCCTCAAGAGAGCCTCACCCCCGTCGGGCTGCTGGAGTTTCGCTTCAACTGATTCGGTCCGGAGGTCAGGTCAAGGACAGGCGGGAGACGAGTTAATGGAAAACATTGCTCCACAGCTCTACACGCTTCTCGTCTTCATGGTGATCGGGTCAATCGTCGCCGTGGAGACGAAGAACCTGCTGTCCGCCGTGATCTCGGTCAGTGCGGTCGGGTTCGCGCTGTCCGTCGCGTTCCTGTTCATGGGCGCGCCCGACATCGCGATCACACAGCTGGTGGTCGAGATTCTCGTTCTCATTATTCTGATCCGGGGAACGATCCTCCTCGACAACACGGCCGTGGAATCGCACCGGGACACTCTGGCGGTGGTTGCTTCGCTCATCTTCTTCGGATTGCTCCTGGGTTTCGGGGCGATGATCTTTGGGAGCGCGGGCTTCCCTGAGTTCGGTGAGCCGTTGATGCGGGTGTCGAGGGTCTACGTTCAGACGGGGCTCCCGGCGACCCACGCCGCCAACATCGTGACGTCGATCATTCTCGACTTCAGGGCCTACGACACACTGGGCGAGGCGACGGTCCTCTTCGCGTCGGTTTTGGGAGCGCTGGCGCTTCTCAGAAAAGACGGCAAGGTGAAGGGGGAGGAGGTGGCAGCCGCATGAAAGGTATGACGCTGATAGTCAAGACCATCACCGACTTCGTTGCCGCGTTCATCGTGGTGTTCGGCGCATACATTGTGCTCTACGGGCACCTGACACCCGGCGGCGGCTTCGCGGGAGGCGTCATCATAGCCTGCGCGTTCATCCTGGTGTTTCTGGCGCACGGGCAGGAGCAGGCCTTCGCCAGGCTGCCGGAGAAGGCGGCACACGTGCTGGACTCCGGCGGCGCGCTTGCGTTCCTCCTTATCGGTTGGGTGGGGGTGACGGGCGGGTTCTTCTTTCTGAATGTCTTCGGTAGGGGAGAGATGTTCCGGCTCTTGAGTTCCGGGATGATACTCCCGCTGAATATCGCGATCGCCTTCAAGGTCGGCAGCTCACTCTTCCTCGTGTTCGCCGCACTCGCGATGTTCCGCCGCCGGTCGTTCAGAGCGATGATCGAGGAGGAACTGTCATGACAGTCTATTTCCTGTGCGCGGTCCTTCTGGTGTTGGGGCTCTACTGCCTGGTCGCGAAGAAGAACATCGTCAAGAAGATCATCGGTGTGGTCATCATGGACTACGCCGTGAACCTGTATCTCATCGTCATCGGCTACAAGAACGGCGGAGTGGCGCCCATCATCGAGAAGACCACGTCGGCCGCGATGCTGGAGAGATTTGTGGACCCGCTGCCTCAGGCGCTCGTTCTCACATCGATCGTCATTGGCCTCGGAGTCCTGGCCCTCATGGTGTCCATGGTCATCCGGTTGTACGAGAAGCACGGAACATTTGACATGTCACAGATCAGCAAGCTGAGGGGATAGCCAATGAACCCAGTACCTCTCTATGTCGCGATCCCGCTTCTGGCGGCGTTCCTGATCCCCCTTCTGGGCATGTGGTGGAAGAAGAGCGGAGAGGCTCTCGCAACGCTCTCCACTCTGGCGCTCGCGGTGATGGCGATCCTCGCCGTCGGGACACCCGCGGTGGTTCACTACATGGGAGGGTGGACGGCGCCCCTGGGGATAGCGCTCGTGAGCGACGGCCTGACCGTCCTCCTGTTGATTGCCATCAACGTCATTGCGTTCCTCTGCACCGTCTTCTCGCTCAAGTACATGACGGCGTACACGGGGCTTCCGAAGTACTACAGCCTCTTCATGTTGATGGTCGCCGGGATGAATGGTGTGGTGGTGTCGGGCGACCTCTTCAATCTGTTCGTGTTCCTGGAGATAGCGTCGGTTGCGTCGTACGCGCTCGTCGCGTTCGGCGTCGAGGCCGACGAACTCGAGGCCGGGTTCAAGTACATGATCCTCGGCAGCGTCGCCTCGGTCATGATCCTCTTCGCGGTGGGTACGGTCTACGCGGTCACCGGCACGCTCAACATGGCGGACGCTGCAAGGGAGATCGCGACGAGGTTCGGCGGGAGCGAGATGAACCCCGCGCTCCTTCTCGCGGCGGCCTTCTTCCTGATGGGCTTCGGCCTCAAGGCGGCATTGGTTCCCTTCCACGCGTGGCTGCCCGACGCACACCCGTCCGCGCCCGCTCCCATCTCGGCGATGCTGTCGGGCGTCGTCATCAAGAGCCTGGGCGTCTACGCAATGTGCAGGGTGATGTTCCACGTGTTCGGGTTCGCCTCGGCCTCCGCGAGTTCCGCGATCATCGCGAGCGCAATGATCTGGCTCTCGATGCTCTCGATCGTGATCGGCGGGTTGATGGCGATCGGTCAATGGGACTTCAAGCGCCTGCTGGCCTACAGTTCGATCGGGCAGATCGGCTACGTGATGCTGGGCATCGGCGTTGGTGCTCACGTCCTCGCAACCGGCGGGACCAGGACGCTCGCGGGGCTCGCCATTCTCGGCGGTCTTTTCCATCTCATCAATCACGCGGCCTTCAAGTCGCTCCTGTTCCTGTCGTCCGGGGCGATCCAGCACGCCACCGGCACGCGCGACATGAAGATGCTGTCCGGTCTCGGGAAGCGCATGCCGATCACGGCGGCGACGACGAACATCGCCGCGCTGTCGATCGCCGGCGTGCCGCCGTTCAGCGGCTTCTGGAGCAAGCTCATCATCATCGTCGCGACCCTCAAGGCCGGCCACCCGGCCATGGCCTCCGTCGCTATCGCAATGGCGTTCGTAACGCTCGCCTACTACGTGAAGGTCCAGCGGGAGATGATCTTTGGCCCGGTGCGCGGCTGCGCCGAGAAGGCGAAAGAGGTTTCGGCGCTGATGTATGTGCCTCTGATCATTCTCGCGATCGCATGTGTCGGGTTCGGGCTACTGTACCCCGTGTGGGGTAGCCACATTCTGGAACCCGCCAGGGACGCTCTCTTGAACGGCGCCGAGTATATCAAGCTCGTCCTCGGGTAGGGGGTAAGGAGCACCGATGGAAACCTTGAAACGAAGACTTCTTCATCTGATCATCATCTTCATCCTCTGGCTTCTCCTCACCTGGTCGTTGGATATTCAGAGTGTGGTGGCGGGAGCCGTCCTGGCGATCGTGTTCGCACTGATACTGTCGGGGTTGTTGCCGGCGAAGGTCGAGCGTCTTTTCAGTCCGGTGCGGTGGTTCTGGGCGCTGATGCATCTGATATCGCTGTCGTTCTGGATCGTGCTGGCGAACTTCGACGTTCTCTACCGGGTTGTCCATCCGAACCTCCCCATCAGACCCGGCATCGTCAAGATAAAGACCACGCTCAAGAGCGATGAGGCCAAGACCTTCCTCGCGAACTCGATCACACTGACGCCGGGAACGCTCACGGTCGATATCATTGACGACTGGCTCTACGTCCACTGGATCAACGTGCACGAGAGCCTCGAGGACACGGAGGCGATGACGCGGGATATCGCGGGTCGGTTCGAAGTCACCTTGAGGAGGGTTTTCGACTGATGTCTACATTCTTGCTGCTTCTCATCATCGGGACCTTCCTGTGTCTCTTCAGGGTCGCGATGGGGCCGACGCCGCCTGACCGGGCGGTGGCGATCGACACGATCGGTGTGATGGTGGTGGGCATTTGCGGGATCTTCGGGATCATCACCGGTCAGGACTTCTACCTCAACGTAGCGATCGCGTGGGCGCTCCTGTCGTTCATCGGTACCCTGGCGCTTGCCAAGTATCTGGAGGGGAGGGGATTCGATGAATAGCGGGGTCGCTCCATACATTCTGATCTCCATAGGAGTCGCCTTCGACCTCGTTGGGGCGCTGGGCCTCTTGAGACTTCCTGATGTTTACAACAGGCTTCAGGCGGCGACGAAGTGCGTCACCCTCGGAACGTGCCTCATTCTGGTAGGCGTTCTGGTTCACAGTGGTTGGAACGCCATGGGCATCAAGGCGCTTCTGGCGGCGATCTTCGTCCTCTGGACGTCGCCGACGGGCAGCCACGCTCTGGCGCGCGGCGCGCACATAGCCGGTGTGCCGCTCTGGGCGGGATCTGTGGTGGACAAGTACAAGGAAGACACGGGACGCTAGGCCGTGAGCCGCGTCCACTGGCGGGCTCGGCCACTGCCGGGCCGCCCCACGAAGCACTTCAGACACGGAACTGAATGCCAGGAGAAGGAGCGCCATGAGGAAACCCAAGCTGCGCGAGCTCAAGGAAGCCGTGACGTCGCTCGTCAGTCCGCCATACACATCCGCGTTTCCGTTTGCCCCGGCTAAGACATTCGAGGCCTTCAGGGGGCAGCCGGAATTTCACGAGGAAGACTGCATCGGGTGCGGCGCGTGTGCGGAGGTGTGTCCGGCGCGGACGATCGACGTGCTGGACGAGGGGGATACCCGGACCCTGGTGCACCACTACGACAACTGCATCTACTGCGGGCAGTGCGAGGCGTACTGCACGACGAAGAAAGGTATCATCCTGTCCGGGAAGTTCGACCTGGCCGTCTTCGACCGAGCGCAGGCCGTGACGACGGTCGAGAAGGAACTGGCGCGCTGCGAGCACTGCGGAGACGTCATCACGACCGTCGACCAGCTGAAGTGGATCGCGCGAAAGACCGGGTCGCTGTCTGTTGCGAACCCGACTCTTCTCGTGGCGCTTCACAAAGACCTCGGCGTCACGACGGACCCGTCCTCGCACGATGGGAAGCCGGTCGGCAGGGGCGACTCGTACCGCATGATGTGCCCGGCGTGCCGACGCGAGGTCTACCTGACTGAGGACTGGCTGGGGTAGGACCCGAGTCCGCCGCCGGGGTGATCCGGCGGGCGGCGCTCGCGCCACAACGCCCCGCGAGAATGTCATCGGAACGGGCCCTTCGGGGCCCGTTCTTAGTGCTGAACCCGGCACGGCTTCCGCCAACCGCACGACAGACACGCCTCCCACGTCTATTCAAGTTGACAATATGTCCGGTTAACCAGGCACTGAATGTGAGAGCAGCCTCCTGATTGTACGGGGGAACCACCATGCGCCAACGGATCCACTGGCTCCGGGCGAACAGGGACAAAGAAATGCGACGTTGACACACCTTCATGGTCGTGGGTGTGGTGTGGCTCCTGATGATAGCTTTCGAGCTCAGCGAGGGGCGCACGCCCGGCTTTCTTCTCGTGATGGTGGCGGTCATCGCCGGTATCCAGTTCGGGTTCTACTACTACTACGCCAGGGACCGAGAGGTCAGGTGGGTCGGGCGCGTGCACCATCTGGGTGACCGCCATCCGCGTCCTGGAGTTCCCGCTCCTGACTATCGGGCGCCTGTGCGACCCCCCGCGGACAATCAATCGGGCTGGATGGTACCCGTAATGGTCCTGAATAGCGCCCTATGGGCCTGTGTGGCCTATCTGGTGGCCCGGGCGGCGAGGCGCCGGGCAGGAGTGTCCGAGGAGTTGGCCTCAGGACCGGCCCGATTCACGCGCATCAGTCAGAAAAAGCTGTCACTTGACCTTGACTACTGACCACATTTTGCGATATAGTAACCTGGGGTGCAGGTGGCGCCACTACACATCAGCAAGCCACGCTAATCTGACAGTCCACAATTTCACAAGGAGGTCACGATGAGACCGATCGCGATTGCGTTCTTGTCGGTCCTGGTGCTCCTGTGCTCGGTGCAGGCGTACGGTTACAACATCCAGCTTTCAGGATCAGGCGGGTTCATGTTGAACGGCGCGGACTACGCAGGGGACATCGACTTTGGAATGGACGGGACGTGGATCCTGGACGTCGACGACTCGCTGTGGCCTGAGGATTCGGACAGCACGGCGCGCTTCGACTACATCTGGAGCACGTTCTTCGCAGGCAACTACAACAACATCACGGGCGCGGAGCATTGGAAGGGGTACTTCAACGCCGCAACGCTACCGTCGTCCCCGCTCATGGTTTTCGACACGACCGTGCCCGGTGGGATCCTGGGGATGAACACCAGCTTCACCGTGCAGGTCAGGGACTACGAGGTCGACGGCGTGCTCTCTCAGTATGAGAAGCATCACTCCTGTCAGATGGCTTTCACCTTCTCGGTCGAGATGCCGCTCGGCACCGGGACGTTCGAGGACCACTGCGGCGACGGCTCGAGTTCGAACGGGTCCTTCAACTTCGTCAATCCCCCGACCGAGGACCTCCTCGAGTTCCCGTTCGTCGGCCAGGTCAATGTCTGGTTCTGCGGGTCCCCGGTGGAGGAAGGCACCTGGGCGACCATCAAAGCTCTGTACAGGTAATACGGAGCCCAGAACTTGAGAGCGATCACTCGGGACCCCGTGGAACGTCACGGGGTCCCGCTTTTTTGCCCCGACGGCGCCCCGCGAGCGCCCTCGGGCATCATCTCGGGGCACGCGAGGGACAGTTTGCGGAGGCTTAAGCCTCACGTTACTTTGTGATTGAGAGAGAACCATCGGGCTCACTGGGCCCAGGGGGGGTGTGCCGTGTCCTGTAGACGTTTCTCGGGAAGGGGGCCAGCGCGGTTTGGCTCTGTCCTCGCGCTGCCGGCGCTTCTCATGCTCCTCGCGCTGACCAGCTGCGTGCAGTCAGCCGAGGACACCAACGTGGAAGTGGAGGAACGTGTGAGCATGAACGAACTCACACCCGAAGAAGAGGCCGTCATTGTCCGCAAGGGCACGGAGCGGCCGTTCTCGGGGGAGTACTACGACCATCGCGAGGCCGGAACCTACGTGTGCAAGAGATGTGGGACACCGCTGTATGAGTCGGATGACAAATTCGATTCCAGCTGCGGGTGGCCGAGCTTCGACGACGAGCTGCCCGGGGCCGTGACGAGACTTCCCGATGCCGACGGGCGCAGGACCGAGATCCTCTGTGCCGCGTGCGGAGCACATCTCGGGCACGTGTTCGAGGGTGAAGAGCTCACGGACAAGAACGTGCGCCACTGCGTCAACTCGATCTCGCTCGAATTCGTCGCAGCGGGGGAGGGCGAAACAGGAGCCGTCGCAGAGGCTGCCGCCGGCGACGGCGCAGGCCGGGCGCGGGTCGACGGGCCGGGCGCATCCGCCAGGGCCTATTTTGCGGGGGGGTGTTTCTGGGGCGTGGAGCACCTGCTGCAGGACGTGGATGGCGTGTCCGGCGTACGCTCCGGCTACATGGGCGGCGAGGCCGAGAACCCCACCTACGGCGAAGTATGCAGCGGAACGACGGGTCACGCCGAGACCGTAGAGGTCGTCTTCGACCCCGAGCTTATCAGCTACGAGGACCTGACGAAGCTCTTTCTCGAGATCCATGATCCGACACAGGTAGACAAGCAGGGACCGGACAGGGGCTCGCAGTACCGCTCGGCGATCTTCTATGTGGACGCCGAACAGAAGCGCGTTGCCGAAGAACTCATCAGCCTTCTCGTCAAGAAGGGATACGACGTCGTGACGGAGGTGAGTCCGGCCGGTGCGTTCTGGGAGGCCGAGGACTACCACCAGGACTACTACGAGAAGTCGGGCGGCGGCCCATACTGTCACACTCGCCAGAAGAGATTCTGACGTCGGGAGGGGTCATCCAGCTTCACATCGGGACTTGACTTGACCGTTGGCACGCGCAATCCTTTGTCTGCCCTGAGGTAGATGTGGGTTTGCGCAAACGGCGGCCCGTCCCGAAGTGATGACGCGAGGTGTCCCATGACGAGCGAAATACGCAAGCTTCTGGAAGAGATGGTTGAGAGAAGAGCGTCCGATCTACACATCACTGCGGGTGTGCCGCCTCAATTCAGGATCGACGGGACACTCGTCCCCTGCGATCGGGCGCCCCTGAACCCTCTCGAGAGCCGCGAACTTTCCTACGCGATGATCGACGAGAAGAGAATAGCTCGGCTCGAAGCAGAGAAGGGCCTGGACACTTCCATCAGCGCCGAGGGGCTCGGGCGCTTCAGGCTCAACATCTACTTCCAGCGGGGAAGCGTGGCCGCAGCTGTGCGACATCTGCCCTGGGAGATCCCTCCAATGGATGATCTCGGGGTCCCGCCCGTCATGAAGGACTTCTGTGAGAAGCTGAACGGCCTCGTGCTTGTCAGCGGCCCCACCGGCTGCGGCAAATCGACCACGATGGCCTCGATGATCTCCTACATCAACGATCATAAGAACGTCCACGTCATCTCGATCGAGGATCCGATCGAGTATCTGCACCGCCACAAATTCTCTATCGTGAATCAGCGCGAGGTCGGTCGCGATGCCCCGTCGTTCGCATCTGCCGTTCGTCAGGTGCTTCGACAGGACCCAGATGTCATCTGCATCGGCGAGATCAGAGACCTCGAGACGGTCCGCACGGCGCTGACGATGGCGGAGACCGGGCACCTGGTGCTGACGACGGTGC
>JBDRFG010000029.1:0-33172 GCA_043819135.1 Candidatus Eiseniibacteriota bacterium
CGCAGCAGGTCTCGCTGCAGCTGTTCGACTCGTCGGGCGATCCGGAGCCGTCGGCCGTCGTTCCGATGAACGCGCAGAACGGAGTCTGGACAGCCATCGGCCGGCCCGACTGGAAGGGGAAGTTCTACCTCTACGACGTCACGGTCTTCGTGCCCCGCACGGGCGCCGTCGAGCACAACGTGGCGACCGACCCGTACTCGCGCAGCCTCTCCACGGACAGCCGCAGGAGCCAGATCGTGGACCTGTCGGATCCAGCGCTCATGCCGGAGGGCTGGAACGAGTTCGAGAAGCCGGGCCTCGAGGCGCCGACGGACATCGTGATCTACGAGCTTCACGTCCGCGACTTCAGCGCGAGCGACCCGACTTGCCCGGACGAGTTCGTCGGAACCTACAGGGCGTTCACGGTCGAGTCGAACGGGACGCGTCATCTCTCGGCGCTCGCGGAGGCCGGGCTTACTCACCTGCACCTGCTGCCCGCCTTCGACATAGCCTCGGTGAACGAGGACAAGTCGACGTGGCTGTATCCCGGCGACCTCACGCAGTTCCCCGCCGATTCCGACAAGCAGCAGGAGGCCGTCTCGGACATCAACGGTCAGGACCCCTACAACTGGGGCTACGACCCCTACCACTACGGCGTGCCAGAGGGCAGCTACTCGACCGACCCCGACGGGGCCCAGCGCATCCTCGAGTTCCGCGAGATGGTCAAGGCGCTGTCTGACATGGGCCTCAGGGTCGTCATGGACGTCGTCTACAACCACACGCACGCGAGCGGCGTCAGCGACAAGTCCGTGCTGGACAAGGTCGTGCCGGGCTACTACCACCGCCTGAACAAGGACGGGCTCGTCGAGACCAGCACGTGCTGCCAGAACACGGCGACCGAGCACGATATGATGGAGCGTCTCATGGTCGACGACCTGGTCCACTGGGCGACCGATCTGAAGGTGGACGCGTTCCGGTTCGACCTGATGGGCCACCACATGGTCTCGAACATGGAGAGGGCGCGCGACGCCCTGCACGCGCTCCGGCCTGAGACGGACGGGGTCGACGGCGAGGCCATCTATCTCTACGGAGAGGGATGGGACTTCGGAGAGGTCCAGGGCGGCAAGCGCGGCAGGAACGCGACGCAGTCCAACATGGCGGGTACCGGCATCGGCTCGTTCAACGACCGCATCCGCGATGCCATCCGTGGTGGCAGCGCGTTCAGCGACCGACGCGAGCAGGGGTTCGCGACGGGCATGTTCCTCGACCCGAACGGTTTCAACCAGGGGACGGGCCCCGACAGGGGCACGCTCCTCAATCAGTCGGACAGGATCAGGATAGGCCTGGCGGGCAACCTCTCCGCCTACCGGTTCATCGACCACACGGGGCGCGAGATGCGCGGCGGGATGTTCGAGAGCGTTGGCTACGCCGCACAGCCGTGCGAGGCCATCAACTACTGCTCCGCGCACGACAACGAGACGTTCTTCGATAAGATACAGTATTCGGCCGCACCGTCGGCGACGCTGGCCGACCGCGTGCGCATGCAGAAGATGGGTCTCTCGATCGTGGCTCTCGGCCAGGGCATTCCCTTCTTCCACGCGGGCAGCGACATGCTCCGCTCGAAGTCAATGGAAGCGGACAGCTACAACGCCGGCGACTGGTTCAACAGACTGGACTGGAGCTACGAGTCGAACAATTTCGGCGTCGGGCTCCCGTCGGCGGAGAAGAACCACGACCGATGGAGCATCATCCGTCCGCTTCTCGCGCGAGAGGACATCAGGCCCGGCCGCGATGAGATCCTCGCGACCGTGCATCACTTCCGCGAGATGCTTAGCATAAGAAAGAGCTCGCCGCTCTTCCGCCTGTGCACGGCCGAGGACGTGATGGCTCGAGTGAGGTTCCTGAACACCGGCGCGAAGCAGGTGCCGGGGCTCATCGTCATGGAGATCAAGGACGAGATGGACGGCCTGAAGCCGCTCGACCCGGCGAACCGGCGCATCGTCGTCCTCTTCAACGCGGCGAAAGAGGCGGTCACCTTCGATCACGTCGACTTCAAGGGAGTGGAGTTCATGCTCCACCCCGTGCAGACCGTGTCCAAGGACGAATGGGTCAAGCAGTCGAGCTACGACGCGCAGAAGGCGAAGTTCTCCGTCCCTGCGAGAACGACCGCCGTCTTCGTGGAGCGCGGGTGACCGGGTCCGGGCTGGAGAGGTGCGTAGCGTCCGCGCGGCGGGAGGAGAGACCGGCACCGGAGGAGCCGAGCCGGACATAGAGCGGGCGACTGGAGGATAGGTTCGCAACCGATCCAGCCGCCCGGGCAGGAGCGAGAACGCGCTAGACGCCCTCTGCTCCCTCTACTTGCACAATCTACGGAGCGCGCCGTATTTTGTCAAGAGAAACCCGACGCGAGGGCCTGTTGCGCCGGGAGCCCAGCCCGTGGAGCCGAGTGCACGGCCGGAGCCGCGCCGACACCGGACCTCTGCAACGTAGATGCGAATGAGGAGAGTCGGTTCAGCGCGCCGCGGACCGTGTGCGGTGAATGACGAGTCAATCGTTGTTTCCTGCGTTGCACGTGGGGTCTCCCGGGGACTCGATGTCATTGGTTCCATGGCGCGATCTCGGTGTCCGAACGGCACCTTTGCTATTGACCAGTTGACGAAGTTTTGGTACCCTCCTATCCAGTGTTGCTTGAATGCGGATATGTCGTGGACGACTCGCGGTAGCAACTGGAATAGATAGCAGGCGTCGCTCTGCTAGGCTTCAACCTTAGTGTGCAATACTTGTTGACCGTGGCATGCATGTTTGATAGACTGCCCACGCTGTGTTGAACGTGGGTCACACGTAGTGAAGTACGAGGCAGTAGAACAAGGGCGATCGGGGATAGGCTCGCAACCGATCCAGTCGCCCGGGCAGGAGTGAGGACGCGCTCAGCGTCTTCTGCTCCCTTATTGCGTGGACCGGGGCAGTGGAGAGAGGAGGTAGATCGTGTCCTGTCTCCTGACCCGGGTTCATGCCGGTTGAGCGGACTCGAGCGTCTGCAGAACTCCGCCGCCGCCAGCAACCGACCGCGAGGAACGATTGATGGAGCACCGCGCCGAGAGTGTTGCCGAGGTGGAAGTGTCTGATGTGCGCTGTCCGAATTGCGGATTGCTGCTTGCGAGGAGAGACGGCGGTCAGCTGGTCGTTCGTTGGAAGGAGCTTCGCGTCAGCGTCGTCGGAGGCGCCACGAGGATCAACTGCCGTCGATGCGGCACGGAGTGCGAAGCCTAGCCGGTGATCCTGTGCGGCCGGTGGACCGTGCGGCCACAATGAGCGTGTCCTCTTAAGGTGTCGGTGCCTTTCCGAGGGAGAGAGAACAGTGACCAGAGGTTCGAGAAGCCCGAAGCACCCACGGAGGAGTCTGGCGTGCCCGCCGCGTCCCTGCTCTCACGATGAGGCAGTGCGTGGCTCTTCTTGTCTGGGGCCAGCGCCGTTCAGACTCGGCGGGCTCCGTGCAGTCGCGGTGGTCGCTGTGGCCCTGCTTGCTTGCGCGCCGGTCCGCGCGCATGCCGACCCGAGCTTGACGATGGATCCGCCGCTCGTTCATCTGGGCTCCTTCTCGACACTGGAGCCGCTTGAATCCGACCTCGTGTCGGGGACAACCGACATCGTGATCATATCGACCGAACCCTGGTGGCTCGAAGTCCAGGTGGCCGGTCCCATCCATCGGATTTCCGACGGGCTCGAGCTGCCAATGGAGCGCGTGCCCGAGGCCTACCCGGGCATCCCGGATGAGATCATCAACCTGCAGCCCTACATCTACAACTGGGCCTCGGGATCGGAATCGCCCGTGATCATCAGCGGCGAGTGGCTGGAACTCTCAACGATCGTGGAGGCGTACCTTGAGCCCGGCGATCCGCCGGGAACGTACGAGGCGGTTCTGTTCGCCCGGCTTCTGGACAGCGATGGGAGTCCGGTGACCGGCTACGAGACACTGACGATGCAGTTCGACGTGGAGCCGTGGGTGGATCTGGTGATGACCACCCTGCCGGACTATGAGATCAGCGTCCCCGATGGGACGTTCGAGGGTGAGGGCGATGTCGTGCTGGTCAGCCTGGCCAGCAACACGAGTTGGGTTCTCTCTGTCCGCGGAACCGGAGACCTGTTGGACGAGCAGGGCGGCGGCGCAATAGGAGTGAGTGCCCTGTCGGTTTGTGGTGAGGAGGTTGGCGGAGGAATCACACGGAGGCCCTGGAGGTCCGGGTGTGAGACGGTTCAGTTGAGTCCGACTGCTCTGGCGGCGGGCGGCGAACCGGATCCATTTACCGTGTCTCTGGTGGAGATTCCGATATTCTTCCGCTTCGAGGGCGAACCACCGCTCCCGGCCGGAAGGTATGGTGCTTCCTTGGTGTTCGAGGCAACGGCGAATGGGTTCGCGCCATGATGCAGCCAGAAGAAAGGGGGGGTGTCTAGGGGCAGGTTGCTTCACGTTCGGGCGGTCCCGGACGGTGGTGGAACCACCGGCTGAGGCCACGCTGGCGACGAGGGCTCTGGAGGAGCGCCGACACGGAATGACGATCGGAGCACCGAGCAAGGGACCCGCCGCACGCGCGACTTCTCAGCCGAGAGTGCCGAGGCGACGAGCAGGAATCTGTGGCCTCGGCGGCAGAAACCGTTTGACCTACCAAGGAGGATTGCGAAAATGAAGTGGATTATCTCACTCGCGTGCCTGGCCCTCATGTTTGGAATCGCCGTGGCAGACGAGACCGACGAGGCCCTGCTGGAAGTGTTCGTCGAGGTGGACGCCAACATGACAGTTGCCCCGGGTGCCCCTTTCATCGACCTGCAGTCAGTCCAGGTCGGCCCGATCACGGGGTACATTCCGTTCATCGTCGACGCGAACACGCAGACCTGCATGTTCTACGCTGCCGCGTCGAGGCTCTACAAGGGCGATGATCCGATCAGCCCCGAAGTTCCGCCGATCGATCTTCTCGAGGCGTCCGGGATCAACTTCAGCGTCCCCGATGGCGATCCCACGGGCGGCGCGGACAACAACGCCTGCTACATGGGCGACACCGTGATCAACGGGTTCCCTGGTAAGTTCTGCGAGTGGATCGAGTTCGAGAGCTCACAGAACAACCGCTTCAGCCAGACGATGACGCTCGAAGTGACGTGGTTCCAGGACAACCCCGAGAAGCCGATGGGCGAGTACAGCGGCTTCGTCGAGTTCTTCGCCATGATCGTTCTCCCTTAAGGGGAAACCCCTGGGTTGAGCGAGGAGGGACGTGGCCGCGGAGCTGCGCCGCGGGCTTGTCATCTTGGACTGCGGCAAGGTGTGCGAGAATTGCCGCCGGGCGTTCACTCCAAAGCAGTAATCGGATGCGGAGGCAGACCCCCCGGTCGGGCACGGCGCCCGACCGGGGCCGCCGCCGACAGATGGCGTCCGTGCAGTCCGCGCCGGGAAGAGAGCGATCGCTTCTTCCGCCGGGCGCGGGAACCGTCAACCGTTCCAGTTGACCTGACGACCGTCCCGGTGAACAGGTCCCATGAGGCCAATAGAAATGAGACATCTTTCACAAGTGGCTAATAGAGTGCTCCGAATCTCCGGAAGAACTGCCGGCCTGTTGGCGCTGCTCGCGCTTCTTCTGCCATCACTGGCGGGGGCCACGCTCTCGATCGAGCCGGCGTTCGTCGAGCTGGCGCTGGACAAGGGCAGGCCGTCAGCCGTCATCACGGTCACCAACGTGACCGATCAAGAGACCCGGTATCGCGCCCAGCCCGCGCACTTTGTCTACAAGACGGACGGAAACTTCGAGCTGCAGGAGCCTGATGGTCAGTCGCTGGCACTCTGGTTGAAGTTCAATCCTCGTGAGTTCACGCTCGCTCCCAAGGAGAGTCGTGCGATCCGGCTGAGCGTCGTTCCCCCCAAGAACCTGGATGACGGCGAATACTGGGCGGCCCTGCGGTTCGAGCCGCTGGAGGGGATCATTTCCAGGGGCGACGATGGCGCCGGACGCTCGGTGGCGGTAGAAGTGCGGGCGAACATACTGGTCCCGATAGTGGGGCGCGTCGGCGAGCAGACGTATGTCTGCGACTTCAAGGACCTCAAGGCCTGGAGAAGCGACGAGGGTGTCGCGATCGTCGCGAGTATTGTCAACACCGGCACCGCACGTGTTCGCGTGAACGGCAGCTACGAGATCGTGGACTCCGCCGGGAACGAGGTGGCCGGAGGGGTGTTCGGTGAGGCCACGATCCTGGCGGGCGGCGAGAGAGTGTTCTCGCAGGTGGTCGAGGGCGAGTTCCCGGATGAGAACTACGACGTCCGCATTCGCTACACGTCGGAGACACTGAAGGACGATCTTGCGGGCCTCACTCACGTTCGCAACGAGGCTCCCGCCGACCTTCCGGGCGATGAACACTAGATTGCGGATCTTCCATCCTGAGGCGGCGGTCAGTCTCGTCGATCGGGAGCCATCCCAGCGGCCCCCAGCTTCTGTGAGGCCCAGAGGCCTGACCATGGTGACGGAAAGCACGGGCAACACGAGCGAGCGTCGACGGAAGTCGAGAAGCGAGGCGCGGTTCTCGCAACGCGCGAGACACGCGGCCTTCGCGGCGTCCTCCCGGCCAGGGTGTTCCCGGCTCCTCGTCGGTGTCCTGACGTTCGCCATCGTCCTTTCTGCCTGCACGTTCGCCTGGGCCCAGAACTCTGATGTCACCGCCCAGGCTGCAGACTCGCTTGCCCGGCAGCCGCGACTCGCCCGGGCCGCGCAGTCGGTGATCGAGACGACACTGGCGGGCCTCACGCTGAACGGGAGGGCTCGCTGGGAGAGACTCGTCCTGTCCGACCTCGACATCGTGGTGCGGGAGGACGGCACGCGGTTGTTGCCGCTCCTGCGGATACTCCGTGCACTCCACATTGATGTGGCCGACTCTGGGGGATCCCTGACCTTTCACCCGGAAGGTGCGAGCAAGGTCGTGCTCGACTACGAATCGGGTGAGGTCGCCTTCGGCCAGACGTCGCGCGAGGTGACACTGGTCGTCGGTTTGTCCGATCTCACTTTCGAGCCCGAGGTCTACGTTCCAGACGATCTGGTTGTGGAGCTTCTGGCGATCGACTCGCAATGGGACGCACAACGCTACGAGTACACCCTCTCCGCGGAACGCGAGCTGAGTGTCTTCCGGGAGAGGGGTCGCACACCCTCTCTTCTCGCGCGCTCGCGTGGGCCGGTGAGCATCGACCTGCCGGGCAATCTCCCGCCCGCCCCCGTCGATCGATCGCTGGCTCCACGTCTCGACTTCGCAAGCGTCCGGACGCGGTCAAGCGTCATCACTCGCGAGAACGACGACAAGCTCTCGGGGGCGTTCTCCCCCCCTCGCCTCGAGATGTGGGGCCGCGTGCTCGGAGGGAGACTGAGCGCCGCGGTGAGGCAGAACGACACGTGGCCGACCGAGGGGTACAGCGTCGACCGAACATCGTGGCACAGCTGCTTCAGCAACGTGGAGGTAGAGGTTGGAGCCAACAGCCTCGGGCTCTCGCAGTTTGCGTTTCCGTCGATGAACCTGCTCGGTGCGAGGATCAACGGGAGCTTCGGAGGGTCGGGCGACGATCGTGGTCGAGACCTATCACAGATGGGGAGGCGTCAGAGGTACCAGCCCACGCAGATCGTTGAGGGGTATGCACCTCTGGGTTCGGAAGTCACGCTCGAGATCAATGGACAGACGGTCGACGTTCAGATCGTTGAGGACGAAGACGGAGCTCCTCCCGGGGAGGGGATCTATCGCTTCGACGGCTTCAATCTGTTCACGAGTCGGCTCAACAGCGTTCGCGTGATAGTGGTCGCCCCCGATGGGACGGTCGATGAAACTGAACGCCAGGTGCTTGGGTCGGATCAGCTGGCCGACGAGGGTGACATGACATTCATGGGCGCCGTCGGCGGGAGACGACTCCCGTCTACCGACGGTCTGTCCTCACAGGGCTTTTTCGCCGGGGGGCGGCTCAGCTACGGGCTCAGCAGCAACCTGACGCTCGGCGCAACGGCGGCGATCCAGGATGGGCTCTACGAGGAGGACACGGCGATAGCCTACGTTGGGGCGGAGAGCGATACGCTGCCCTCGAAGAGCCTCCACGCGGGGTCGCGCTGTGTCTGGCGCCCCTTCGGTCCCCTCCTGGTTCAGGTGGAGGGTGCCGGAAGCCGCGTCCCCGATACCTCGGAGAGCGACTGGGCGGGCAAAGCCGGCGCAGAACTGCACGTCGGCGGCGCGCGCCTGTACCCCGCGCTCTTTCGGTATGGTCCGTCGTTCTTCGACGGCCGGAACGCCGAACTCCGGGATGTGTTGGGCGGGAGTGCGAGTCTTGTCTGGCGCTCCGTCGGTGGGAACGAGGTGGCTGTCGGTGCCTGCCGCTCGCGGGACAACCTGGACCGGCACCAGGAGGAAACGACCCAGCTCACCGATTTCGCTTTCAACGTCGACGCACGCACGCTCATTCCCCGATCGACTCTATCCCTGGGCACCAACGTGCTCTGGATAGGAGAGGATTCACCGCTGCGATTTGACGTACTCGGCCTGAACACGGGTCTGCCATCCGGTTGGTCTCTCCGCAGCCGTTTCGTTCTCGGAGACGACCTCCGGGCCGCGTTGCGAGATGAACTCCCTGACGGTTCGTCGTCTCGGTTCGACAGGATTCGCAGGCAGGCCGCGGCGTACGATGCGCGTTCCGCGCTGGGATCGAGCGTCCTCGGCACGAGAGTCGAACTCAGGCGCAGGCTGAGTTCGAGTTGGCAGCTGGCCCTCTCTCACAGGACCTCGCCGAGTCTCACGCGCACCTCGGCTGATCTCACTCGGAACCGCGCGGCCGACGGCCGCTGGCAATGGCGGCTCACGCCGGGGTACGACTGGGACCGGCAAACCCCGTACCTGCAGAACCGCCTCGAGTACCTCGTCGACTCCGGCCACCGCAATCGCATCGTTCTCG
The DNA here is from genome assembly GCA_043819135.1 of Candidatus Eiseniibacteriota bacterium. Lineage (GTDB taxonomy): Bacteria > Joyebacterota > Joyebacteria > Joyebacterales > Joyebacteraceae > JALGZG01. Next base: position 8,933 of record JBDRFG010000029.1, read on the forward strand.
AGACCCAGTTTGTCGAGAACGACTGGTTCGCCCGTCTGTCCATCCAGATGCAGTTCGATGTCGGGTTTGTCGGCAATCGCCCGGTGTCTCTTGGAGACAGCTACATGAATCCCGACGTTGGAGGAGTCAAGGGCAGGGTATTTGTGGATTTCAACGGCAACGGGCTTCCCGACGACGGCGAGCCGGGACTGGAGGAAGTTGACGTCACGTCGGACATGGGGCTCCAGGTCTCGTCAAAGAAAGGGGGCCTGTTCGTTATTCCGAACAGCTCTCACCGGCGTGGGGCGACCGTCGGCCTCGTGCCCGAAACTCTGCCGGCAATCTACACACCGACGCAGGCGACTCAGGAGGCCATCCTGCGGCCGGGGATGCTCACCGAGATCAACCTCGGTGTGGGCGCCTTCGGTTCGATCACGGGGTGGGTGCGAGCCCGGAGCGACGGGGAGGAGCCGCAGGGCGTCGGCGGCGTGGGGGTCGTGCTGGTCGGCGCTGACGGACGGGTCGTCGGCGCGTCGATCACCGCCAGCGACGGGAGCTACTACCTGGGTGAAGTCAGACCGGGCTCGTATGTCGTCACCGTCGCGGACGGGGGGCTTCCCGAGGGTCTCGAGCTTGATCAGACAGAGATTCCCATTGATGTCTTTCCGAACGCCGAGTTCTACGAGATCGAAGACGTGAATCTGACCGGCGTGTACGCGGCTCCGCCTGAGGAAGAAGCCGGGGAGCATCAGGAAGAGGGAGAGGGAGTCGAGTACAGGGTCTTCGACTAGGCCCAGCGGACGTTGTATCCGAGACATTCGAGGCCCAGCCGGACGAGAGGGAATCCGGTGGACGAGGCCCGCGCAATCCTCGAGAGGGGACAAGATGATGAGGCAAACGCTCCTCCTGCTGATGCTTGCAGTGTTCGTCACGGGCGTCACAGGGACAACCTTCGCCGAGACGGACGACGATGCGGTCACCGCAGTGTTCGTCCGCGTTCTCCCAACCATGGTCGTAGAGCCGGGCGCCAGCTTCTTTGACATGGGCAGAGTCGGTGTGGGCGAGATCCGTGGCTACATGCCGTTCGTGGTCGATTCCAATGTCCAGACAGTGGCGTTCATGGCATCAGCGTCTCTCCTCTTCAAGGGTGCCGATGCGGTCGACCCCGAGGTCCCTCCGATCGACCTCTTAGCGGACGCGGGTGTCAGCTTCTCCATCGCGGACGGGGGGCCTACCGGAGGCCACGACAACATCGCCGCGTTCACGGACCTGTGCGACGTCAACGGGTTCCCGGGGCTGGAGACGGAATGGGTCGAGTTCGAGAGCTCGCAAAACAACCGCTTCAGCCAGGGCGTCATCATGGAAGTCACGTGGATCCAGGACGACCCCGAGAAGCCCAGGGGCGAGTACACCGGGTTTGTCGAGCTCTTCGCGATGGTTACCGAGGAGGGACTCCCCACTCGCTAGGGGCACAGCGCGGCCTGCAGGGAGTGCCGCGCGGACGTGACAGGAACTTGGTGCATCCGGGAGTGCGGGACCACGGTACCTGCGCTGCGGATACGCCGGGATAGGCGGGCGGCCCGGATAGGTGTCGCCCGTCTCCCGTCGTGTGCCCGGGTGCGCGCATGCGTGATCGTACGGAGCCGGTTGACGTCCCGGGCCGCACCCGGTAGGCTAACGCTTCAACGGGTGCTGCAGCGTGTCCCCCGGAGGAGGAAGGATGACACGGAAGACGACACGGCTCGTCGTTTGGCTGGCGCTCGCCGCCATCGTGTTGGTCCTGGCTCCGCGCCTGCGCGTCGCCTACCTTACCACGCTCCTCCTGCTCGAGCTGCCTACACCCGAGGTCGATGGTGTCATCGTCTCGTGTCTGCCCGACCCGCTCGTGGAGCGCGTGACGTTTGAGGCGGCGGGGAAGGCGATAGTCGCCGACGTCTACCGGCCGCCAGGCGACGGGCCGCATCCCGGCATTGTTCTCAACCACGGCGTCTCAGCCAGAGGAATGAACGACGTAAGGCTCATCAACTTCGCCGACGCTCTGGCGCGGTGCGGATACGTTGCGCTTGTGCCCGAGTTCGTCAACCTCAAGGAGTTCCGCGTTCGTCCGACCGATGTTGACGAGATCGTGGGCGCGTATGAGTACCTCGAGCGGCTTCCCGACGTCGACCCGGAGCGGATGGGGTTCTTCGGATTCAGCTACGCGGGCGGGCTCGCCGCGCTTGCCGCGAACGACCCTGCGATCGCGGAGCGCGTCCGGTTCTGCTTCATGCTCGGCAGCTATTACGACCTCAGCAGCATCGCCATCTACGCGACGACCGGGTACTATCGCGAGAACGGCGAATGGATCTACATGGAGCCCCGGCATTCGGGCAAGTGGACATTCCTGAAGAACATGCTCGAGTTTGTAGACGACGAAACGGACCGTGCGCTTCTGTCGCGCGTCGCCGACGCGAAGCTGGCGGGGGAGGCGCGCGACCTTTCGGCGACGGCCGAGTTGCTCGGTCCGGAGGGCTCGCGCCTCTACGACTTCATGACCAACGACGACCCCGACCGGGCCACCGGTCTCATCGAGAGCCTGAGCCCGCGTATCCTCGACTTCTTCGACCTGCTGTCCCTCCGCGGCAACATCGACGACGTGACCGCCCACCTGATCATCGTCCACGGGCGCGACGACAACCTGATGCCCTACACGGAGAGCATTCTGCTGGCCGATAACGCGCCGCCCGGTGCAACGGTGCAGCTGCGGATCCTCGACTCGTTCCAGCACGTGGATCTGAATTTCAGCTGGGAGGGCGGCCCCGCGGAATGGGCGGCGACGATCGCCGAAGTGGGGAGGGTCTACTCGGTCGCGCACGCGCTGATCGCGCAGGGGAAGCTCTAGCGGCTCGGCGGGGGCATGAGGGTCGCCCGAACGAAGAGGCGGCCCGTCCACGGACGGGCCGCCTCTCCATGATCTGTCGCCGAACCGCGGGCGCTATCTCAGCAGTACGACCTTCTTCGAATCGCGCTCGCCTTCCACGTCCATAGTGATGAAGTAGACGCCCGATGCCAGCGCGCTCCCGCCGCCGCCCGTTCCGTGCCACGTGACCGTGCTCCGGCCGCCTGCGTGAGTCCCGTCGGCGAGCACCGCGACCTCCCGTCCCGCGACGTCGTAGACGGCGAGCCGGACATGCCGCTCTTCCGGCAGCTCGAATGCGATGGTAGTGCGCGGATTGAAGGGGTTGGGGTACGCCCCGAGCAGGCGCGGCGCCTGCATTTGCTCATCGCCGCCGTCCTCGACCCCGGTGCCGTCGCCCCACGTCAGGACGATGAGCGCCATGCTCGGGATCGCGACGGCCTTCGACTGAGAAAAGCCGTCCGCGCTGATGGCGTCGGTCGTGATGACGCCCGGGTTGGTCATGCCGCTGCCCTCGTACTCCGTTGCCTGGCTGTTGATCTCCTCCACCCATTCGCCCGCCTGTGGCATTCCGATGCGGTAGCTCGAGTAGTCCGTGCTGCCGAAGTTCGCGACTACGACGTGAACGTTCCCCGAAAGGTCGTACCGCTGGAACGCGAGGATGTTGGCGCCCTCGTTCAGGTGGTAGACGTCGACGCCAGCGTCCGCCCGCAGGGCGGGGGAGACGCGTCTCAGAGTGATGAGGTCGCTGTAGTAGGCGAAGATGCCCGAATACGTCGCTTTTTTCGACCAGTCTATGCGGTTCCCCGAGTCGGTCCCGAAGTCCGTGTCGTCGAGCCATTCGGTGCCCTGCAGTATGGCCGGGATGCCCGGCGCCGTCAGCACGAGGCCCTGCGCGAGCTTGGTGCGGCCCTTCGCCCACTGGTCGTCGTGTGGGGCCGTCGTGTCTATCGACCTGACGATGCGCTGGCCTCCGCTCGTCGGCCAGCACTCATCGTGAAGCTCCAGGTAGTTGGTGACGTAGCGGCCGTTCAGATAGTCGCCGCCGCCGTTGATGATGTTGCGGATCTTCCACATCTCCGGGTCGCCCGACGCCGAGTCGAAGATCTCGTCCCGCAGACGGTCCGTGAACTCGTCGTAGTACTGTGAGTCGAACCCGGCGCCCCCGAGGCTCGTCGGCCGCGTGACCCACGAATCGTCGGGCAGCTGCTCGGCGATCGCTATCTTGTCGACGAAGCGACCGTCCATCGCGTCGTTCATCTCCTGCATGAGGCTCCAGCCCGCGGCCTCCTGCGGAGCGATGTTCATGTAGTCGGTCGCGTCCATCCGGAAGCCGTCCATCCGGAACTCGTCCAGCCAGTAGAGCGCGCTGTCCAGGAGGTAGCTCCGCACGGCGTCGCGGTCAAAGTCGGCCTGACTGCCCCACGGTGTCTGCACGTCGGGGTCGTCGAAGTAGATCTGCGTGCCGTCGTAGTCCCACAGGAAGTTGTCGCTGTATGAGAAGTGGTTCCAGACGATGTCCAGGAGCACCGCAATGCCGTACGAGTGCAGCGTGTCTATCATGTACTTGAGGTCGTCGGGCGTGCCGTATTTCCACTCCGGTGACCACGCCGTGACGGGATTGTATCCGGCGGAGTAGTCGCCCGGGAACTCGGTGATCGGGTTGAGCATGACCGCATTGATTCCGAGTTCCGCGAGGTGCGACGCCCTGTCGGCCACGTCGACGTAGCGTGCGGGGAACGGCGAAGAGCCGTAGGGGTCGTTTCTGCCCGAGAACGTCCCCACGTGCAGCTGGTAGACGATCATCTGCTCGAAATCGGGCACGTCGAAGTCGTCGATCTGCCAGGAGTAGGTGAACGGGTCGAGCAGATAGGCGTTGTAGTTGTTGCCGGCGTTGAGGGCTCGCGCCCGCGCGTCTGTGTTCCAGTACGTGTTCTGGAAGAAGTACTTGTACATCTGGCCGACGTTGGCCTCGGGGACGCGCGCGACGAAGTGCTCGCCGATCTTCGTCATCGGGTCGCCGGTGCCCCACCCGTTGAAGTCGCCTCGGACGTGGGCGACGGTCCTGGTCGGGGACCAGACTCTGAACACTGCGCCGCCGCCGGGTAGGGGAGTGGCCCCCACCGGAGCGTGCTCGAGCGTAGCGAAGTCCAGGACGAAGCCGCCGTCCGACGGCGTGCTGGCCGACATGCCCCCGACGCTCAGGAAGTCCGTGTCGGTCCCGTCGGTGAGTTCGATGTAGTAGGAGAGTGTGGATGATCCCGTAGCGGGGATGCTCGCAGACCAGACATCGTACGGCCCGCGCACAGCAGTCTTCGAGGCAGCCGTCCAGGCGGCGGTGCCATCGTCAACGCGCACGCGGGCCGCGGTGAGGTCGTCCGCGTATGTCTGGAAACGTACGTCGAACGTCTCACCGTCCACGGGGCAGACAGGGGTCCTGTCCAGCCACGTGACGTGCGAGGCGCCGTCCCATTCGACGGTGTTGTCGTTCGAAGCGGCCACGACAGGCGCGGCCGCGGTCACGGTGACGAACAGAGCCAACAGCAGAGCGGAGTTCCGGCGCATAGTGTGCTCCTCTTGTTCCCGCGCACGCCGCGACGCCAGGGGGCGTCGATCCGCCGCGCATTTGGCCTTCTTGACTATTATGGACTTTTCTGAAGCAGAAGACAAGGAGGGCTGCCTGCCCCGCCCGGAATGCCCCGCTCCAGGGACGCTCTGCCCGAGCGCGTCCAACCCCGTCAGTGCACGATGAGGCCACCCAGAGCCCCATCTGACGCCTTCAGCCTGTGGAGTGTGCACCCTTTTGGATGCGGGTTTCCCCTTTACAGGTTCACACGCCGGTGATAGGGTGCGGCTCGGTGGGTCGGGGGGAGCGACACCATCTCTGGCAGTCGGTATGGTGCGCTGCTTCCGGGCTTGCTGAAGGCCTGGTTCAGCCAAGGAATCTTCGGCCGTCCTACGTAGCGAACGAAGTTGACTTCGTTCGCCGTCCCCCCTCACCGCGGGAGCGTCAGCGGCCGGGCGCTCCCGTATTTCGTTCGGCCGCCGGCGCGCAGGCCCGGGGCGGATGGAGATCGGGTTCCCGACGCCCTGGGCGCTGGTCTCCGGCTGCTTGACTTCGTCTTTCGAAGCCTGCTAACATCTTCGGGGCCAAGGTGGTTCCACGAACGGGGGAGATGTGCCTCTCAGGAAGAAGCGCAAGACGACAGATGAGACTGAGGGCAAACCCAGGTCGGGACTGATTCTGGTGAAGGACGGTGTCCAGAGGGAGGTGTCGTTCGAGGAGTTGGCCCTCTCGAACACGCTTTCTCTCGAGGCGCTGGTCCGGGTGCTGTCCCGCAACGGGAACGTCGATCCCAACGAACTGATGAGCGAGATGGACAAGGTCAAGGCGGAGCGATTCCGGGACGGCACGCCGCTCCCGGACGACGACGTCACTCACTAGGGGGTTCTTCCTATGCTGCTAGTCACACTGCTCGGCCCCGAGACGGCGCACGCAATGGGCGCGACAGGCGCCCAGGGCGAGGCCGGCGGGGGCGGTACCAGCATGCTCATCATGCTGGTCGCCATATTCGCCATCTTCTATTTCCTGATGATCCGACCCGAGTCCAAGCGGCGCAAAGAGCGCCAGTCGATGATCGACTCGCTTGCGAGAGGCGACAAGATAGTGACCATCGGTGGCCTCTACGGCGAGGTGCAGGATGTTCACGACGACAAGCTCGTCATTCGCATAGCAGAGAACCTCAAGGTCGAGGTTGCGAAGACCGCAGTCAGCAGCAAGAGGAACTAGCGCACTGAATGGCAATACTCCCGACCATAAAGCACGGCGCCGCGGTTCTCACGGCCCGCATTGAGCCCATCGAAGACGTGACCGACGAGATTCGGACGCTCATCGATGACATGATAGACACCATGCGGAAAGGGGAGACGCCGGGGGTTGGACTCGCGGCCCCTCAGATCGGCAGGGCGCTCTGCATCATAGTGGCAGAGCCTCCCCCCGACTACGAGGGGACTGAGGCCCTCCACGACGGCGCCGTCGTCCTTATGAATCCAGAGATCGTCTACGCCACGGGTCACACGGTCATCGAGGAGGGCTGCCTCAGCTGTCCGGGCGTGACGTCCGATGTCGCGCGTCCCAGTCACATCGTGATCAAGGGGCTCGACCGAAGCGGCAATGCGGTCAAGCTGGAGGTCGAGGGCGCGCTGGCGAGGATCTTCCAGCACGAAGTCGACCACCTGCACGGCAAGTTCTTCTTCGATCACCTCAATCCGATCAAACGGCAGCTCGTCAAGGCGCGGATCCGAAGAACATAGACCGGTGCGCTGACGCCCCGCGTCTGGCGCCGCCGCCGGTCCCAGTGAGTTGCCCAAATGCGCATAGTTTTCATGGGGACCCCCGACTTCGCGGTCCCGTCCCTCAGAAAGCTGCACGAGACCGGCCACGAGGTAGTGCTCGTGGTCACCCAACCCGACCGCCCCGCCGGCAGGGGGCGTGCTCTGCGCAGCCCGCCCGTCAAGGACGCGGCGACAACGCTCGGACTTTCCCTCGAACAACATGAGACGGTCAACACCGACGAGTTCGCGGAGCATCTCCGGACGCTGGCGCCAGACGTTCTGGTGGTCGCGGCGTTCGGCCAGATACTCCGCGAGGACATCCTCGAATGCCCGCCCAAGGGGGCCATTAACATTCACGCGTCGATTCTCCCCCGCTTCCGCGGCGTTGCGCCGATCAACTGGGTCATCATGACCGGCGAGACGGAGACCGGCGTCACGACCATGTTCATGGCGAAGAAGGTCGACGCGGGCGAGATCATCCTTACAAGGAAGACGCCCATCGGTGACATGGAGACGGCCGGCGAACTCTACGACAGGCTGGCCGTACTGGGGGCGGACCTGCTCATCGAGACGCTGGAACTCGTCGAGAAGGGTGCGGCGCCCAGGATAGCTCAGGATCCGGCCGGCGTGACCTACGCGCGGAAGCTCAGGAAGTCCGATGGAGAGATGGACTGGTCGGGGGACGCCGGCCGCGTGTACGACCACGTCCGCGGAACGACCCCGTGGCCCGGAGCGTTCACGTGGTATCGAGGGAAGGTGCTCCGTGTTCTTACGGCGGCGCGCGGGGAGAGCTCCGGAACCAGAGGAGAGCCGGGTGAGATCCTCACGCTGGACGACGAGCGGGGTATCGAGGTCGCGGTCGGCGACGGCAGTGTATGGTTGACTCGTCTTAGACCCTCGGGAAAGGGCGCCATGGACGCCGCCTCGTTCGTGCGGGGCTACAGGCCCGAGGTGGGAACGCGGCCGTTCGTGCGTCCAGGTGAGGAGGCGGCGTGACGGTGATGGAACTCCGGGAGAAAAAGCTCTTCATCGCAGTCAGCGCGGGCGGTCTGATTCTCCTTGCCGTTCTTGCAGCGGTAGCGTGGTATCTTGTCGCGCCGCGCCTGTCGGGTCTGCACGAGGACCTGCCCGGGATCGTCGGCGCGGCCCTTCTGCTCGCGTTCGCGGCCATCGCAGTCGGACTCGGGATGATCGCCCTGTCCGCCGTCACTGGCAGGCGCGTGCTCTTCAGTCAGCGGATCACGTCGACGGTCGTGCGCGTCCTCTTTCCGCTGGTCCTCATGCTCTCGCGCATCATCGGCATCGAGAAGGATCACGTCAAACGTTCGTTCATCGCCGTGAACAACGCGCTGGTCGGTGCCGGACGTGACGCGCTCAGAGAGGGAAGGGTGATGCTCCTCCTTCCGCACTGCCTGCAGTCGACCGACTGCGGGAACAGGATCACAGGAGGGCTCATCGAGAACTGCCAGGGCTGCGGCAAGTGCGTCATATCGAGCCTGCTCACGCTGGCGAGCGAGCACGATCTGGCGCTGGCCGTGGCGACGGGCGGCACGCTGGCCCGGCGCGTCATCGGCGAGGTGCGGCCGACCGCCATCATCGCGGTCGCCTGCGAGACGGATCTGACCAGCGGGATACAGGACAGCTACCCGCTCCCGGTCTACGGTGTTCTCAACGAGCGGCCTAACGGCCCCTGCCGTGACACGACCGTCAATCTTGATCGAGTGAAGGAAGCGATAGTCTTCTTCGCTTCCGCCGGAAAGTAGGTGCCATTGGACGCACGGAAGACAGCTCTCCTGAGCCTGACGGAGTGGGAATCCGGCGACCGGAACATTGACGTGGTTCTCGAACGTCGTCTCGCCGGCGCGACCCTGGACTCGCGGGACACGGCGCTCACTCAGAATCTGACCTACGGCGTCATCCGGTGGAAGGGCAAGCTCGACTGGGTCCTGGACCAGTACGTCAAGGGAGGTCTGACGTCGCTGCCGGTCCCGATCCGGAACGCGCTGAGGCTGGGACTCTATCAGATAGACTATCTTGACCGCATACCGCCGCGCGCCGCCGTCAACGAGTCGGTAGAGCTGGCGAAGGAGTTCGGGCACAAGGGGACCGCCGGTCTCGTGAACGCCGTGCTGCGTAACATTCTCACGTCGCTCAGACCGGACTATCCGGACATGCGGAAGGACCCGGTAGGTCACATCAGCGTCGTCTACTCCCACCCCGCCGTACTGGTCGAGAGGTGGATCGCTCGGTACGGCGTGGAGATGACGGTCATTTTCTGCGAATACAACAACGAGGTGCCGCGTCTGGTGGCACGCGCCAACGGACTGAGCGCGACGGCAGCGGCCCTGGCACGGGCCCTCAAGGCCGAGGGACGGGAGACGCGTCCCGGGCGCTACTTCGACGAATGCCTGGAGATCCTCACTGGAGGGGACGTGTCCGGACTGAACAGCTTCACGAGCGGCATGATGCAGATCCAGGACGAGAGCACGCTTCTTGCGGTGAAGCTCCTGGACCCGCGTCCGGGCGAGGACATCATCGACATGTGCGCCGCGCCGGGCGGCAAGACGACATACATCGCCGAGCGCATGCTCGGGGAGGGGACGATCAAGGCGTTCGAGATATCGGAACCTCGTGCGGACAAGCTGGCCAGCAACATAGAGAGGCTCTCGATCGGGAACTGCAGCGTTTTCAGGAGCGACGCGATCGTCGAGGCCGACGGTCCCGTCGACGGTGTCCTGGTGGATGCGCCGTGCACCGGCACGGGCACACTGGGGCGGCGAGTCGACTCCCGCTGGAAGTTCGATCTGCACGCGCGCGAGCGAGTGCGTTCGGACATCGAGGAGCTCAAGCGAATGCACCCGAGGCAGATCTTCGCTCGTCAGGTCGGACGCCAGCTGCGGCTTCTCTTGAAGGCGGCGACCCTGGTGGACGACGGCGGCAGGGTCGTATACAGCACCTGTTCGATGGAGCCGGAGGAGAACGAGCAGGTGATTGCGAGGTTCCTCGAGAGGCGTCCGGACTTCGCGCTGGATGACGCCGCGGACTTCGTCCCGCCGATGTTCGTGGACGGAGGGTTCGTGCGCGTGCTTCCGCACAAACATGCGATCGACGGCGGGTTCGCCGCGAGGCTGGTCAGGAGCGGGCGCGCGCCACTGGCAATGGAGGCGGGGGAGTCCGCCGAGATGGTGATGGAGGCAGAGGGAGTTGGATCATTCGACCTCGAGGCGTGACAACCCGGTGACGATCCTGCTCGGGAGGGTGCTGCGGCGACGCGGCTTGCGTGGCGAATCCGCCGATGCGCCCGAGGATCGCGGCGACGAGCGCAGGCCGCTCGGCGAAGTGGTCCGACGCGTCCTGCTCCATCTTTCGGCCGTGCTCGCGGCCGCGGTCTGCGCCGCACTTCTCGTCAATTACGTCATAATGCCGGTCATCGTCCGCCGGGGTGACCTCACGGTGGCTCCCAACATGGTCGGAGTGCCGGTAGTGGAGGCCGAGAAGCTCGCCGAGGCCGCGGGAGTGCGCACCCGGGTCGACACCGAACGGCCGGACCCCGGTGTCCCCATGGGATCGGTCGCCTTCCAGACGCCGCAGGCGGGAACGCAGATCAAGCGGGGGAGGACGGTTGGGCTCGTCGTCAGCTCCGGGGCGGACATGAGAATGCTCCCGAAGCTCGCGGGCCTGAACGCCCGGCAGGCGCAGCTGGATGCCGAGCATGCCGGCTTCGCCATCGAGGAGGTCGTGGAGATCCACACGGACAACGTCGAACGGGGCAGAGTCGTCGGGACCGATCCGAGTGAGGGCGCCGTCAGGTCGCTCGGGACCGGCGTCCGGATGCTCGTGAGCCTCGGGCCGAGGCCGGCAGAACTCGTCATGCCTTCTCTGGTCGGGAAGACGGCCGAGGAGGCGAGGCTCATTGTGGAGGGACTCGGCCTCGTCATGCGGTCGGTCAAATACGAGCGTTTTCGCGGGCGGAGCTCGCGGGAGGTCGTGGTGGTGCAGGATCCCGTCGCGGGGTCGCACGTCGTTGAGGGCGAAGGCGTGACTCTGAGAATAGGAAGCTAGGAGAGAGGGCGCACATGGCGGAGCGCAAGGTCCTCATTTCGCCGTCGATACTGGCGGCCGACTTCACGCGGCTCGGCGAAGAGATCCGGACCATCGAGGCCGCCGGGGCCGACATGATACACATCGACGTTATGGATGGTCACTTCGTGCCCAACCTGACGATGGGACCGTTCATCGTGGAAGCGGTACGCAGGTGCACCGACCTTCCCATTGACGCGCACCTCATGATCGCGGACCCAGCCGCGTACGCGTCGGCGTTCATCGACGCGGGGGCGGACTTCATCGTCTTTCACAGTGAGGCGTGCGAAGACCCGTCGGTGGTACTCGACCTCGTCCGGTCGCGCGGGGCGAAGCCCGGCCTGGCGGTCAACCCGCCCAATCCGGCCGAGAGCCTGGAGCCGTACCTCGCCGACATCGACCTGGCGCTCATCATGACCGTCAATCCCGGATTCGCGGGCCAGAGCTTCATCGCCGACGTGATGCCCAAGCTGGCTACCGTCGCGCGGTGGAAGAGCGAGCGGAGCCTGGATCTTCTGATCGAGGTTGACGGAGGCATCGGGCCCTCTCAGGCCCCAACGGTAGTGGAGAACGGCGGTGAGGTCCTGGTGGCCGCCTCAGCGATCTTCGGGGCGGAGGACGCCGGTGCGGCCCTCGTGGCGCTCAGAGAGGCAGGGGAGTCCGTCCTGGACTAGGGCGCCTCGGCGCCGCACGCCGGGGCGACACGGACCCCAACTGGGAGTAGTGCCTGGGCCGCTCTGTTTCCACTTGCGCGATATCTTCCCCTTTGGTATATTCTCTAGGTTGTGTCAGTTGCGGGCCCGAAGCTTGACGGCTAGCCGGGGCGGTGAATTGCTGTACCCCTTGGGCGGGCGTCATCAGCTAGTTTGGCCTTCAAGCCCCGTAACCCTCGCATTACCGGGAACGCGCTGCTGGGTGCGTTCCGAACGGGGCGTGAGGAACCTGTACGGGAAGGCGACGCAGGGGATGTTCGAGCAGCTTTCGGAGCGATTCCAAAGCGCGTTCAGGTCGCTGACCGGACGGGGAAGACTCAGCGAGGCCAACATCGAGGAGGCGCTCAGGGAGGTTCGGCGAGCGCTGCTCGAAGCTGACGTCAACTTCAAGGTCGCGCGCGGGTTCGTGGAGGACGTCAAGGCGCGTGCGATCGGCGAGGATGTTCTCAAGAGCGTCACGCCGGGCCAGCAGATGGTCAAGGTCGTCCACGACGAGCTGGTCGGCCTGCTCGGAGGACGCGCGGACCCGTTCCGGATCCCGTCGGGTGCACCCGCGGTCGTAATGGTCGTGGGGCTCCAGGGGTCGGGCAAGACGACGTTCTGCGCGAAGCTGGCGAACTACCTCCGACGCAGGGGGAAGAGCCCGATGCTCGCCGCGGCGGACACGTACCGCCCGGCGGCTCAGGAGCAACTGGCCACGCTCGGCGGACAGCTTGGCCTGCCGGTGCACGTAGGCGAGGCGGGCGCGGACCCTGTCGGGATCGCGACGTCGGCGCTTCGTGAGGCCAGAGAGACGGGGTCGGACATCGTCATTCTGGATACCGCGGGGCGGCTGCACGTCGACGACGACATGATGTCCGAGCTCGAGCGGATTCGAACGGCCACGAGGCCATCCGAGATCCTGCTTGTCCTGGACAGCATGACCGGCCAGGACGCTGTAAACGTCGCGTCGGAGTTCGCGAGAAGGCTCGATTTCACCGGTGCCGTCCTGTCGAAGCTCGACGGTGACACGCGCGGGGGCGCAGCAGTGTCCCTCCGTGCCGTTACGGGCAAACCCATCAAGTTTGCCAGCATGGGCGAGAAGCTGGATGCGCTCGAAGCGTTTCACCCGGACCGCATGGCATCGCGGATCCTCGGCATGGGCGACGTTGTCACCCTGGTGGATCGCGCGCAGGAGGTCACCGACCTCGACGAGGCGGCGAAGCTCGAAGAAAAGATCCGCAAAGAGAGCCTGACGCTCGAGGACTTCGCCGAGCAGATTCAGGCGCTGAAGAAGATGGGCCCTCTCGACCAGCTCGTCGGCATGATGCCCGGCATGAGCAAGATGGGCAAGGTGGACGTCGACGAACGGGCGCTGGCACGGGTGGAAGCGATCATCAGCTCGATGACGCCAGGCGAGAGAAGAAACCCGGCGGTCATCGATGGAAGCAGACGTAGGCGCATCGCGAGGGGGAGCGGGACGACCGTGCAGGACATCAATCGTCTCCTCAAGCAGTTCGACGCGATGAAGAAGATGGCAAAGCAGTTCGGGAAGCTGGGGAAGCGCGGGAAGATCCCCGGCTTGACACCATTCGGCGTGTGATGGCACTGCATGGTCCCTGGCACGCGCGGACACCGGACAAAACGAGTAGACGAGGAGGAAGACTGGTGGCGGTACGAATCAGACTGCAGCGCAAGGGCGCTAAGCAAATGGCCTTCTACCGGATCGTGGTAGCCGACGCAAGAGCGCCCAGGGACGGCCGGTTCATCGAGCAGCTGGGCTATTACGATCCGCTCAAGGAGCCCGCGGACATCAAGGTCGAAACGGAGAAGGTGCTCGACTGGTTCGGCAAGGGGGCGAAGCCGACCGAGACGGTGAAGTCACTCTTCTCTCGCGTTGGGATCATGGAGACCTGGCATCACGTTCGCCAAGGCAAGCCCTACGATGAGGTACGTCACATCGAGGACGAAGCCCGCAAGAGGATGGAGGCCGCGGCCTCCATGCAGAAGCGGACGACGGAAGTGACGAAGGCGGCGAAGAAGGCCGCCAAGACGGCCGACGAGGAGCAGGTGGAGCCTGCGGTCGACGACGCAGGATCCGAGGCGACTGGCGCCGAGGAGGCGGCGGCAGAACCCGCGGCGGAACCGCAGGTGGAGGCGGAGGACGCTGCCAGCTCCGACGCCGTGGCGGAATCGGGTGGTGAGGAAACTGCGGAGACGCCGGAGGAGGCACCGGAGGCTGAAGAGACAGCAGCCGAGCCGGAGCCCGAGAAGGCACCGGAGGCTGAAGAGACAGCAGCCGAGCCGGAGCCCGAGAAGACCGAGGGGTAGCAGGAGTTCATACCGAGTCTCCTGGAAAGGTTCAACGCCATGTTTGAGGACGAGACCAAGACCACAGACCGTACGGACCTCTCACTTCAGGAACTGGTCGAGTACATCGCACGAGGTCTCGTGACCAGACCTGACGACGTCACCGTCACCGAGGGAACCAAGGGTGACATGATCGTCTACGAGGTCAGGGTCGCTGACGAGGACAAGGGCCGAGTCATCGGCAAGAACGGACGTACTGCGAAGGCGCTCCGTGCGATAATCGGCGCAGCGGCGACGAAGGCCGAGAAGAAGGCAACGGTCGAGATCATTGACTAGACGTTCTCCGGTTTCCCTGGTGCCGGAGCGTCCACTCCCGAGGGTCGTCCGATGAGACAGCTCGACGACTGGATCGAGGCGGGAGCGATAGTCCGACCACACGGTATCAAGGGAGAAGTGGCCATCGATCTGGCCAGGGATCTGCTGGAGGTCGTCACCGAGTCGCTCGAACTCAGGGTCACCGGCCGCGGAGGCGGGGAGAGCATCCTCACCGTAGAACGCGCGCGCGATCATAAGGCCCGCAAGGTGGTGAAGTTCGAGGGCGTGGAGACCGTGGAGGACGCCGACGCCCTTCGTGGCTCGACGGTCTGGCTGTCCAGAGAGCAGATCGGCCCGCTGTCGGAGGATCGCTGGTTCGTGGCCGACATCGTCGGGATCGACGTCTACACGGACGAGGACGAGTACCTCGGGAAGCTCGCCGAGGTGATGCACATGCCGGCGAACGACGTTTACGTCGTTCGGGACGGCGAAAAGGAGATCCTGCTTCCGGTCATCGACGATGTCGTTCTGAGCGTGGACGTCGGCTCGGGCAGGATGGTGATTCACCTGATGGAGGGATTGGCTTAGGGGGCATCTCTTGAGGATAGAAGTTCTGACGCTCTTCCCGGAGATGTTCGAGGGCCCCTTGAGCGAGAGCATTCTCGGGCAGGCGCAGGAGTCGGGCCTGCTCTCAATAGGTCTGACGAACATCAGGGATTTCGCCAGGGACAAGCACCGGACCACCGATGACTACCCCTACGGTGGCGGCGGCGGGATGGTGATGAAGCCCGAACCGATCTTTGAAGCTACCGAGAGCGTGCTCGCGGAGGGCCCCGGCGACTCCACTGCCATCATCCTCCTGTCGGCGCGCGGCAGGCTGTTCGACCAGGCTCTGGCGGCTGAGTTCGCCAGGCGGGAGAGGCTACTCCTCATCTGTGGGCGCTACAAGGGCGTCGACGAACGGGTCACCTCTCTGGTCACTCACGAGGTCTCCATCGGCGACTACGTTCTGACCGGCGGAGAGCTCGCGGCGATGGTCATCGTGGATGCGGTGGCTCGCCTGCTGCCGGGGGTCCTCGGTGATATCGAGTCCGCCGAGACGGATTCCCACTTCGACGGGCTGCTGGGGCCACCGACCTACACGAGGCCGGAGGATTACAGGGAGGAGCGGGTGCCCGACGTGCTCTTGTCGGGGAACCACGAGAGGATACGGCTCTGGAGACGGAAGGCCGCGCTGCGCGTGACGAAGGAGAGGCGGCCGGACCTGCTGGAAGCGACACAGCTTACCGACGAGGACATCAGAATCCTCGATGAGATAGAGCACGAAGGCGCAAACGAGAATACCGAGTAGAAGAAACGACGTGGGGAACGAGTCACGGGGAGTCAACATGAATGAAAGAGTGCGAGAGATAGAACGCGGCTACACGCGCGAGAACGTCACCGAGTTCCAGATCGGTGACACCGTCCGGGTGCACGTTCGCATCCGGGAGGGCGAGAAGGAGAGGACGCAGGCGTTCGAGGGGACGGTCATCGCGAGGCAGAGCACCGGCCCCAACGAGACGTTCACGGTGCGGAGGGTGGCGTCGGGCATAGGCGTCGAGAGGATCTTCCCGGTGTCCTCGCCGAACGTCCAGGAGATAGTGGTCACGCGCCGCGGCAAGGCGCGCAGAGCCAAGCTCTACTATCTGAGGAAGAGGACCGGTAAGGCGGCGAAGACCAAGGCTCGTGACCTGAGGTAGAACGTCCCCTTCGTGAGAGACGCGGGCAATGGCTGAATCCGAGACCAGGCACGGTGACGGGGAAGCCTGCTCCGATGCGGCCGAGCTTGACCGCGCGCCGGGCGTCGCTCCCGAGCTTTCCAGTATGACCGTTCGAGAAGTGTGCGAGTACGTCGCCGGAGCTCCCCCCGAGCCCGGCGACTCTCTTTGGCTTGCGCTCCAGAACGACCCCCGGAAAGGGATGCAGGGCCTGTGCGACCGGCTGGTGCGCCGCAGAGACTGCGAGCGCCACGCGCTCGAGCGAGAGGAGCGGATGCGCGGGAGCGAGGCCGAACGCTGGGCCGGGGGCGACGAGTATGTGGCCGGAGTCGACGAGGCCGGACGCGGACCTCTCGCGGGACCCGTCGTGGCCGCGGCGGTCGTTCTTCCCAGGGACCTCTCCATCAGAGGCATAGACGATTCCAAGAAGCTGACCGCGGCGAAGCGTGAGGAGTTGTTCGGACTCATCCGCCGCGACGCCGTCGCGGTCGGGACCGGCATCGTGTCCGAAGGGGTCATCGACGAGATCAACATCCTCAGGGCCACGCACCGGGCGATGCGCGAGGCCCTCGCGGGACTCGACGTGACGCCGGACCACGTCCTCATGGACGGGGACCCCGTTCCCGAACTCGGGTTCCCGCAGACGGCCATCAATCAGGGCGACGGCAAGTCGACCGCCATTGCCGCCGCGTCCATAATAGCCAAGGTCACGCGGGACAGGATGCTCGTGGAACTCGACGAGAGGCATCCCGGCTACGGCTTCGCCCGTCACAAGGGCTACGGCACGAAGGAGCACATCTCGGCGCTCATGCGTCTGGGGCCCTGTGAGATTCACCGCCGTTCGTTCGGCGTCGTGCTCGACGCGGCGGGCGGGATGTCGGAGCTGTATGCGGGGTTCCGGGCCGCGCTCCTGGCCGCGCCCGACCCCGAGCGCCTGGAACGGATAGCGCGCGAGATAGCGCGCGAGAAAGAGCGGCTCGCCCCCTACGAGCTCTCCAAGCTCCGAGGTCTTTACAAGCGCTGTTACGTGCGCCTGCATGCGGGCATCTCCACCAGGAGGTAGTGCTCTCCCCGAAGCGCCCCCGTGTTCTACCGGCATTCCCCGCGGAGCGTCTCCATGTCCAACGTGCGCCTCGGCGAGTTGGCCGAGAGGATCGCCGTGGCTTTCCTTCAGATGAAGGGCCACGCCATACTCGCCACGAACTACAGGTTTCAAAGACACGAGATCGACATCGTCTCCCAGGTGGATCGCAGGATCATTTTCGTCGAGGTCAAGTGCAGGTCCGGCCTGCGATACGGACTGCCTCGTCAGGCGGTCGGGGCCGAGAAGATGCGTCGCATCGTCCGCGCCGCGTCTGGTTTCCTCGTCGAGCGCCGGCTGACCGACAGGTCGACCCGCTTCGACGTGGTCGAGGTGCGGGTCGAGCACGGCGGGCTGTCGCTCGCCGTTGAGCATATCGTAGGGGCGTTCGGTGCGGACATGAGGGGGTGGTGACGATGCTGGCGACAGTTCTCAGCGGTGGAGTGAGCGGGATCGAGGGATACGTGGTCAGGGTCGAGGCAGACGTCAGTCGCGGGCTTCCCTCCTTCTCCACGGTCGGCCTGGGCGACAGCGCGGTGCGGGAGGGGCGCGACCGCGTGGCCTCCGCGATACGGAACTCGGGGTTCAGGTTTCCGATGGAGCGTATCACGATCAATCTCGCCCCGGCGGACATCAGGAAGGAAGGAGCCGGCTTCGACCTGCCGGTAGCGCTCGGCATCCTGGCGGCGACCGGCCAGGTGGAGGTCGGAGCGCTCGGGCGCCTCGTCGTCATGGGAGAGCTTGCGCTCGACGGGTCCACCCGGCGTGTGCGGGGCGTGCTGCCGATGGCCGTTGCGGCCGCCCGCGCGGGCCTCTCGTGCATCGTCGTGCCCCCGGCCAACGCTAGGGAGGCGTCGGCCGTGGGCCGGCTCAGGGTGCTGCCGGCAGGGAGCCTGTCCGCCACCGTCAGGATCTTGGGGGGAGGAGAGGCCGATGCCGCGCCGGACGCCTTCGACGCGACGCCCGAGCCTGCGGCGCGCGAGGAGGACCTGTCGGACGTCCGCGGGCAGGAGCACGCCAAGAGAGCCCTCGAGGTGGCGGCCGCAGGGGGACACAACCTGCTGATGGTAGGGCCGCCCGGCGTGGGAAAGACGATGCTCGCGCGGCGGATGGCCGCGATACTGCCGCACCTGACGGAGGAGGAGGCGCTCGCCGTCACGACCATTCACAGCGTCGCGGGCTTGCTTCCGGAGGCGGCCGGACTCGTGACCGCGCGGCCGTTCCGGGCGCCTCACCACACCGTCTCCGCGGCGGGGCTTGTCGGAGGGGGCAGCGTCCCGCGACCGGGGGAGGTCAGCCTCGCCCACAAGGGGGTCCTCTTCCTCGATGAGCTGCCGGAGTTCCGCCGGGACGCGCTCGAGGCGCTGAGGCAGCCGGTCGAGGAGGGGCGCATCACCATCACCAGGTCGATGTCGACGGTCTCGTTCCCGTCCGAGTTCGCCCTCGTCGCCAGCATGAACCCGTGCCCGTGCGGAAACCTCGGCCACCCGCGTGTGCCTTGCAGATGCACGCCGTCCATCGTCAGACGATATCTGTCGAAGATCTCCGGGCCTCTCCTCGACAGGATCGACGTGCGGGTTTCGCTGGGCGCACCCGCTTTCGAGGAACTGGCCGATGGTCCCGGGGTCGGCGACACGGCCGCGGCGCGCTCGCGTGTCCTTGCGGCCCGGGAGGCGCAGGAGGAACGGGCCAGGCGCGGCGCCCGGATGGCCGCGGGGCCGCTCCCCGAGCTGAACGCGAGGCTTCACGTTGCAGTTCTCGACGAGACCGTGCGCATGAGCCCCGAGGCGCGGAGCGTAGTCCGGAGCGCGGTGCGCAAGCTCGCCCTCTCGGCACGCGCCTACCACAAGGTGCTCCGTGTCGCGAGAACGATCGCGGATCTGGCCGGCGCCGGGACGGTAGCCGTCGAGCACCTGTCGGAGGCCCTGCAGTACAGAGCCGACCCAGGGTCGCCCTCGGCCCCCCGCGGCCACGCCCACGGCTCTTGAGTCCACACCCGGGGGCACAGCGGCCCGTCACGCCCAAAATCTACTGATACAGCCTTCAGCTGGACAGGACTATGCTATAGGGTGTATGATGATACAAAACGTCATGCACTGAACGGAGGGAGCACCCATGCCGAGCGCTTTCCGACACGCGCTGATTTGCGCTGTCACGGCCGTGGCGCTGGTCTTGCTTCAGGGACCGGCACCGGCCGACACGGACAGGGTCGTCGACCCGGAGATCGAGGCGATCCAGCGTGAGATCGATGCGAACGGGTACGGCTGGACCGCAATGCGGAACTGGACGACCGACCTGAGTCACGAGGATCTCATGGCTTTGTGCGGGACCAGGATCCCGCCGGAGGTCGCGAGACGATTCGCGGCTCTCGACCCCGATGACTTCCCCATCGCGCGCGACCTGCCCGACAGTCTCAACTGGAGGACGCTCGGTGGCGTCTCGGCAGTGACGAACCAGGGCGGCTGCGGCAGCTGCTGGGACTTCGCTGCGTTCAGCGCGCTCGAGGCGATGATCGTCATCTACGGCGGCGTCGAACTCGACCTCTGCGAGCAGCAGGTCCTGTCCTGCGAGACGGGCGGGTACGGTTGCGGCGGCGGTTGGTACTCTTGGGCGTGGAACTACGTCAGGGAGAACGGTTCGGCCGATGAGAGCTGCATGCCCTACCAGGCCGACGACACCGTTCCCTGTGCCGACGGCCCGTGCGACAAGATCGCCACGTGCAAGACCTGGGTAGACATCCCGAACGACGTCGCCGCCATTCAGACGGCCCTTCTCAATGGCCCGGTGGCGACCACCTTCACCGTCTACAGCGACTTCGGCTCGTACGGCTCCGGCTGCTACGACCACGAGGACACCGAGTCGATCAACCACGCGGTCGCGATCGTGGGGTGGGACAACAACAAGTGCGGTCCAGGCGACGGCGCGTGGCTCTGCAAGAACAGCTGGGGCACCGGGTTCGGCGACCTCGGTGGCTACTTCTGGATCAAGTACGGGGCCGCCGCCATCGGGACGGCCACGCAGCAGGTCTTCTACTACCCCGGAGACGCCATAGTCTACGACGCGCACACGGTCGACGATTCGGCCGGTGACGGGGACGGCTGGTGCGACCCGGGCGAGCAGATATCAATGGGCGTTGCGCTCACGAACGAGATCGTCTCGCCGGACAGGGTATCGGTGCAGGCGTCACTCTCCTGCGGAAACCCCTACGTGACCGTCACGCAGCCTACGACGAGCTACGGAAGTATGGACGCCGGTGAGACCAAGTTGGGAACGAGTTCGTTCGGCTTCATCGTCGACGAATTCGCACCCGCGGGCGTAATCGCTGAATTCGTCCTGGCCATCACCTCCGACGGGCGCTACGCCAACGCGGACACGTTCGAGGTCGTGCTAGGCCCCACGCCCATCATTCTCGTGGACGACGACGCGGGCGAGGGGACCGAGGCATACTTCAAAGCGGCGCTCGACAACAACGGCTACATCTATCAGAACTGGGACGAGCAGATTCAGGGGGCCATCGGTCTCTCTGAACTCGAGCGCTACACCGTGGTCGTGTGGGACTGCGGCTGGGGCGGCAAGCCCGGCGACGACAACCGTCCCGTGCTCTCGTCCTTCCTCGACAACGGCGGTCGAATGCTGATATCCGGCGAGGACATCGGCTGGTCACTGGTCGACGCCGGCACCTCGAGTTCCGCGCAGTGGTACGAAGACTACCTCCACGCGGACTACGTGCTGGACGACTCGGGCTACCGTGACGTGACCGGCGTGTCGGGCGACCCGATCGGTGACGGACTCTCGTTCACACTAAACGGCTTCGACTCTGCAATGAATCAGGAGTACCCGAGCGAGGTCGATCCGAGAACCGGAGCGTCGGCGGTGTTCAGGTACGACGGCGATTCGGAAGGCGCGATTCGCTACAGCACCGGGCACCGGGAGGTCTATTTCGCGTTCGGGTTCGAGGGCATCACGGGCTCGGCGATGCGGGACACCGTCGTGAGGAGGAGCATGGAGTGGCTGGCCGACGGTGTGTGGCCCGACACCGAGCGGCCGACGGTGACCCTCACGTATCCGAACGGGGGGGAAGAGTTCGAGGGCGAGGCCACACCGAACATCCAGTGGACTGCCTCGGACAACGTCGGCGTGACGTCGGTAGACATCCTGAGGTCCTGGGACTCCGGGGCGACCTTCCCCGACGCCATCGCGACGGGCGAGATCAACGACGGTTCGTTCGAGTGGACCGTACCGGACAGCTTCAACGCCACGTCCCGGATTCGCGTGGTGGCACGGGACGGCGCCGGGCTGGCGCAGCACGATGACTCCGACGGAGATTTCACGGCCGGGCAGGAGACGGGAGTGCCTGACGACCTGGAGCGCAGACTGTCGCTCTTCCAGAACGCACCGAACCCGTTCGCGCTGGCAACGACGATCGCGTACACGGTGCCGGCTGCGGCCCGCGTGGAGCTCGTGATCTACGATGTGTCCGGGCGTCGCGTGCGGACACTCGTGGACGCGCACCTCGAGGCGGACGACTACACGGCTCGCTGGGACGGTCGCATGTCGAACGGACAGGAGGCAGCGGCGGGGATCTACCTGTACCGCCTCCTGGCCGACGACAACGAACTAAAGAGGAAGATGATCCTCCTCCGCTAGGTTCCTGCCCAGGCCGAGAACCAGGGCGGAAAGAGCAGTTGGCGCTGGATACGGAAGCCCCCACGGACGAGCCGTGGGGGCTTCGTATTGCAGCTACCAGGAATGAACGCACACTCAGTCTCACGCATTTACGCCCTCAAACTGACTAGATAGTCAGTTGAGAGTGCATAACTATCTTTTCTTGACGACGAAACGCAAAAGCGGTACGCGTTCCTCGTCAAGGAGTGGAGCGCATCGAATGCTCCTGTTGGTAGTGCAGGTGAGCTGTGGGCTCTGACTTGGCTCATTGGCTGTGACCTGCCCCCAGTAGTTGTACCACTTCTAGAGGTAGGATGCTGCCATTGGCGCTTGCCCCCAACCCTGGTCCAGACCTAGTGCCATTCTGTGGTTCGTGCCGGGTCGTCCTTGTTGCTCCAGTCGACTCTGAAGCTGGCTGGCGGTACATGTCCTAAGCTGCCGTGCGGCCGGTCGTTATTGTACTCATTCCTCCACAAGTCCAGCACGACCAAGGCCTCTGTGATATCCAAGAGGTAGTGTTGCGACAGGCACTCACGTCTGACCGTGCCGTTGAACGCTTCGTTCCGCGCATTGTCGCCTGGTGTTCCGGGGCGGCTGAAGTCCAGCATCGTCAGAAGCTTGAGCGGCCTTCCGTCCAGGGTCCGCTCGAACACGAAGTCGTAAGACCACACATGGTCCCGGTGCTCGGGCCTCAGACGCACACACGAGCCGTCCGCAAGCCACAACCGCTTACGCTTCGGCTGCTTCTTCGGTACCCTCAAGCCCTCCTGGCGCCAGATCCGCTCCACCCGCTTGTGGTTCACGCGCCACCCCTCGGACCGCAAGAGCGCTGTCACACGGCGGTACCCGTATACCGCCCGTAATCACTCGCTAACGCCACCACCCGCTCGACCAGCAGCGCCTCATCGTCGGCTACGCGGCATGCGTAACGTTGTGTCGACCGGGACTGACCGAAGACCCGGCATGCCCGACGCTCGCTCACGTCGAACGCAATGACGACGTTTGGTTCGAAGGCCCGCTCGCTGGAACTCCGGTCGAGCCCGTCAGCTGGGGCAGCATCAAGGCCATGTATCGCTAGGTAAAACTGGCTGCAGGTTGCCATACATGGGCAGGGGTCCGGGGTTTCGACCCCGGGCCTCTTCGTGTACGGGGGCCGCAGGCCGAGAGGCGCGGGCCCCATTCTGTTGTGGCCCTTGCTCGGCTCGGGGACCGGCGCGGGGATGCCGCCGGCTGAACAGGCCAGACTGCGGAAACTGCGCGAAGGGGCCGTCAGGCGCTGCTGGAGGCACTTCCGGAGTCTGCGCCGCCGGGGGGCGGAGTGGAACGGGCCTTGCATATATGGCCGCGAGACTTGCTGCGCCCTGGGGTGCGGCTTCTCGAGGGGAGCGGAGGGACGGCTGCAGGCCCTTCCAGAGAGGTCTTTCAGGGGCGCAGTTGCAGATTGAGCGTGAGGCATGCTCATACGCAACCTGAATGACCGTTCACTGAAACATGAAATGCGCCCGTACCGGGCCTGCCGGCCGGCGAGCGCGAGCGGGGCGACGAGCCACCCCGCGGCGAGACGAAGGTGAGTTGTCGACAATGGCCAGACTCATCGCTACGGGAGGTGCATCTATGAGGTGAGACGGTGCGACTGGGGGTCTGTTACCCGGCAGGGTACCGTGACCGCCGAGCCGAAGGAGGGGGCCGTGAAGGACGCGGCTCCAGGGGGATTCGAAGAGGCAGTTCGATCCAAAACACCGAGTGGGAGAGCTAATAATGAAGAAGATGTTCATCGTCCTGGCCGTACTGGCTCTGTTGGTGGGCACCGCTTCCTCGAAGCTGACGGAAGCCAAGCCTGTGTACGAGCTCAGCACGCCCGATCGCGGCAACGCGGTCTTCTGGTTTGATGATATGGAAGGCGACGTTAGCGCCTGGAGCACGACCGACTTCTCCGCCGGCACGGTCCCGCACTTCCACTGGGACACCTACATGGCGTTCGCCGGTAGCTCCTGGTGGTGCGGTAACTTCGACTATGACACGGACGGTGGCTACGGCAACGCCTGGGATGACAAACTGGTCATTCCAGAGCTGGACCTGACCAGTGCCATCATTCCGGTTCTGACCTACGCGTTCCGTCATGACTCGGAG